>JBCBGY010000115.1:0-13581 GCA_038526275.1 Pseudomonadota bacterium
CCGCCTTTCGAGGCTTCGCGCAGAAGGCCCCAGCTTGGCAGCGCGGCGGTGTCGGGATAGGCCTCAAACCATTGGCGCAGGTTCAGCGGCACGAAACCGGTAACTGCCTCGCCCGCATTGAGGAACTGCGCCAGTGCGGCCCAGGCCTCTTCGGTTGTGAAGCTGCCCATGCCGCGTTCTTCCAGCCGGGCGCCGCGCATCGCATCGGCGGCAGCCAGACCCACATCGGCGAACGGACCCCACTGTACGCTGAGCGCTGGCTTGCCGCGCGCCCGGCGCGCATGGGCCAACGCGTCGAGCCCTGCATTACCTGCTGCATAAGCCGCCTGACCCGCATTGCCAAAGAGCGCCGCAGCGGACGAGAAGAGCACGAACAGATCAAGCGGATCTTCCTCCGTCAGCGCGTCGAGGTTCAGGGCACCGTCGATCTTTGGTGCCAGAACCCGGCGCATCTGATCGTCGGTCATGTTGTCGATCAGCGCATCTTCCAGCAGACCAGCCGCATGGACGACACCCGCAATCGGCGCCAGGTCGGCCCGGACCGTCTCAAGAACACCCGCCAGACCTTCGCTATCGGCCACATCAACGGCGAAGCTTTGAACATCAACACCAAGGGTGCGCAGGCCATCGATGCGATCCCGCGCGTCGGGCTTTGGCTGCGACCGACCCAGCAGCGCAAGCTTACCGGCGCCCAACGCGGCCATGTTCTCGGCCAGTGAAAGACCCAAGGCCCCCAAACCACCGCTGATCACGTAGGTCCGGTCGGCGCGCAAGCGACCTTCCATCAGCGGTTCCGGCGCAATGGAGGTGATCGAAGCAGGCTCCGTCAGCACGAATTTTCCAACGTGATTGCCTTGCCCCATTGTGCGCAGCGCATCAGCGGCATCGGCAAAGCGATAGGGCAGGATCGGCAACGGCGTCAGCTTGCCGTCGGTCACCGCGTCCCAAACATCACCCAGCAATCGGCCAAAGCGAGCAATACGCTTTTCCATCAAGCCGGCAATATCAACGGACGAGATCGACAAGCGGTTGCGGAAGGCACCGAGGCTGATCGAGCGACCGCCGTAAATGTCTTTCTTGCCCACCTCGATGAAGCGGCCATCAGGTGCCAGCGCCTCCAGACCAAGCTGGATCGCCATGCCAGTGAGGGAGTTCAAAACCACGTCGACGCCCCGGTCATTTGTGGCGGCTTTGACACCTTCGGCCCAGGACAGATCGCGGGAATTGAACACATGCTCGATCCCCATCCCGCGCAGCATCTCGCGCTTTTCCTCGCTGCCTGCAGTGGCGATGATTGTTGCGCCCTGCATCTTGGCCACTTGGATTGCGGCAAGACCCAGACCACCGGCAGCGGAATGGATCAGTACCGTTTCTCCGGCGGTCAGATCAGCCAGATCGATCAAGCCGTACCAAGCCGTGGTCATGACGAGCGGCAGTGCGGCGGCATCGGCATCTGCCATGGCCTCGGGGATCGGTTGCACATGGGCTGCCGGCACGGTGGCATGGGTGGCAAAAGCCCCGAAGCCACACCCGACAACCCTGTCACCTGGGGCAACGCCCTCAACGCCGTCACCAATCGCAACCACTTTGCCTGCAAACTCACCGCCCAGTCGGGCCGTGCGCGGGTCGAGGCCAGGATAGGTCCCCATGGCCTTCATCACATCGATGAAGTTCAGCGCCGCGGCGGAAATCTCGACCTCCACCTCGCCGGCACCAGGCGCGGCCCGTCGGAGTGGGCGATATTCGAGCCCGTCGAAGTAACCCGGCTTGCTCGACACCAACCGGCTGGGCTGCAGTGGCGTGGACCACGACTGTTGCGCCTGTTCGTCGGCTTGCGCCTCGCCCTTCACAAGGCGCGCGACAGAGCGTGCGCCATCCGCGCCAAGCACCACCTGATCATCGCCGGACCAGGCCAGAAGCTCTGCAGCGAGTTCCGCAGGTTCGGCACCCACACTGTCGACGATCATCGGCTCCAATTCGGGATGTTCCCGCCGCAGAACCCGGGCGAAGCCCCAAAACAGGCCAGCACCGGGATCAGCAATCTCGCCAAATATCTGCGCTTGGGCGTCGGTCGTCAGGATCGCAACTTTCGGCGCGCTGCCCAAACCTTGCGCGGCCTGCACCAGACGCGCCAAGTCCATCATCGCAGTCTTCTGGACTTCCAGGCCCACATCACGAGGCGGCGCAACATAGGCGATGCCCGTATGATCTTCTGAGAGCGCAACGGCGGAGTCCGCTTTCGCACCAGCCTGGATCAAAGCATCGGCTATGGCTCCGGCACCTACGCCATGGACCAGCCAGGTTCCGGGAGCGTTACCACTGTCGTCGGGGCGCGCCGCTGTCTGGAATTCCAAGCGATGAACCAGCTCTTCGCCAAGCTCATCCGCGCCGAGCGCCAAGGGTTCCAACCGCAACCCGTCGAGCGCGGCCAAGGGGCGCTCGTCGGGCAGGAACAGGCTGATATCGCAGGTAAGCTCCTCGGTCCGGCGGACATGCACCAGAATTTCGGTCACCGGTTCCTCGGGGGCGAGAAGGAAGCTCATTTCCTGCAGGGCGACCGGAACCACCGTTTCGCCATCCTCATCCAGCGCCAGCGAGACCTGGAGCGCGCTGTCCAGCAAGGCAGGATGGAGGATGTGGTTTTTGGCGCTAGCCGCGCAGATGTCGGGCAGGCGGATATGGCCAAGCGCCTCGCCATCGCCAACATGCACGCTTTGCAGACCCTGGAAACCCGGGCCGTAATTCAGCCCCCGGCCCGCGCAGCTTTGATAGAATGTATCGGGTTGGCGCGGCTCGACGTCGCGAAGATAGCCGGGGAAGATCGGCGTGGCGCGGGGTGGCAAGTTCTGATCCACCACGGCCTTGGCATGTTCGACCCAGTCGCTGCTGCCCTCGGGCAGTGAATGCAGCACCACGCTGCCGCCATTGGCAAGGTCGTCGCGCAATAGCAAAGCCGCCCGGCGAGGCTCCTCGCCCAGCGTCAGATCGGCGGCGAACTGGACGTTTCGCAAACGACGGGGCGCTGCGCCAAATCTCGCCCGACCAGCGGCGAGCATCAGGGCCATCATGCCTGCTCCGGGGAACACCACCGCTTCGTGCACCTTGTGGTCTGCGAGCCAAGGGTTGTCAGCCACCGCGATATCCAAGGCGCCTTCCCAGGCATCGCGTTCAGCCGCAGAAGGCAGCAGCGCAACCTCCAATCCGGGGCGAACCGCGCCCGCAGGCCGCGCCTTGCTGGCCCAGAAGGACTGGCGGGCCCAAGGGTATGCGGGCAGCGGCACATGCGCGCCCCGCGCTATGGCGCCAAAAGGCGCAAGCCCCGTCGTGTAGGCCTGTGCGAAGGCTTTGCCCATATCTTCCAGTGCGCCTTCGCCCCGCTTCAGCGTGGACAGGATCCGTGGCGATGCGCTAAAGTCGGCGGCGATCTGTTCCATGGCGGGACGCAGAGCGGTATGTGGGCTCACTTCGATCACATGGGTGACACCTGCATCGAACAACGTCCGCATTGCATCGTGGAACAGGACGGGTTCGCGCAGGTTACGGACCCAGTAGGCCTCGTCGAGGTTCGACTTTGGCTCCAGATCGACCGTTGAGAAGAGCTCGATAGGCTCTGCTTGTGGCGAAAGGCCGGTCAGCGCCTCGAACAGCTCTTCTTTGAATTCGTCCATATGGTGACTGTGCGAGGCATAGTCGACCTTGATCATCCGGTTGAACACTTCGTCGGCGTCGAGCAGCGTCTTGAGCATGTCGAGCGCTTCACTGTCACCGGACAGGACGCAAGAGCTTGGGCCGTTATTCACGGCGACCGAGATCGTATCTTCGAACCCTTCCAGGGCGGCGCGCGCCTCATCGAGCGACAGGTCCACGGCCAGCATGCCGCCGTGACCCGCCTTGCGCCGGATGATGATGGAGCGGACCGCCACGACCTTGGCCGCATCTTCCAGCGACAGGATTCCGGCAACGGTTGCTGCGGCCACCTCACCTTGGCTGTGGCCGACGACCACATCGGGCGAGATGCCATTGTCTTGCCAGAGCGCCGCCAGCGACACCGCCATGGCCCAAAGGGCAGGCTGAACCTGGTCAACACGCGTCAGCCATTCGTCACCGGCCTTACCCGCGATGATGTCGCGCAAGTCCCAATCGACATAGGCCGACAAGGCCTCTGCGCAGGCATCGATCTTCGCCGCGAAAACCTCCGATTCCTGCATTAACTTGACGCCCATCTCTGCCCATTGCGAGCCTTGGCCTGGGAAGACAAACGCGACGCGGCCTGGTGTCAGGGCGGTTTCCGGACCTGTGCTGAAGACGGGCCCGTCGACCTCTTCCTCACCTGCGGCGAAGCTGGCCAAGCTGGTGGAAAGCGCTGTCGCATCTGCACCGACAAAACCTGCACGGACAGGGAAGTGACCCCGATGTTTCGCGAGCGTGGCGGCGATTTCAGCGGGGCTGCAGGTTTCCTGGTTGAGCAACTCAGCCAGTTCGGCCGCGCGGGTCCGCAAGGTTGCTTCGTTCTGGGCTGAAAGCGGCAGAACCACCGGGGCGTCGTTGCTGGTGGCAGCTTGAACCAATTCGGGCGGTGGAGCGAGGATAACATGGGCGTTGGTGCCGCCCCAACCAAAGGAGTTCACGCCAATAAAGAACTGCTCGTCCTGTGGCAGGGTTTTCGGCGCGCGGACGACCTCCAGCCCCAGACCGTCAAAGTCGATATCGGGGTTCAAGGTTTCGGAGTGAAGGCTGGCCGGTACCTCGCGATGCTGGATCGCCAGCACGGCCTTTGCCAGCCCGGCCAGGCCCGCAGTGGCCTCCAGGTGGCCAATGTTCGTTTTGATCGAGCCAATGGCGAGCTTGCCGCAATCGGCGTCACGCCGGGCGGCCAACGTACGCCCTATCGCACCGGTTTCCACCGGGTCGCCGACCTTGGTGCCGGTTCCGTGGGCCTCAACATAGATCAGTTTGTTGGGGTCAATTCCGGACTGCGCATAGACTTGGCCCAGCAGATCTTCCTGCCCGGCGGCACTGGGGGTGACGAGGCTATCGCCGCCGCCATCATTATTGACTGCCGTTCCGGCGATGACCGCGCGGATCTGGTCGCCGTCGGCTTGGGCCTGTTCCAGCGTTTTCAGGTAGAGCGCGACTACGCCTTCCCCGCGTACAAAACCATCGGCCTGATCCGAAAACGCGCTGCAACGCCCGTTGCGCGACAGGCCCCCAAAACGGGTCAGGCCAATCGAGACATCCGGTGCCAGGATCAGGTTTACGCCGCCCACAAAGGCCGCTTCGATCTCGCCTGCTGCCAGGGCCTGCGCGGCCAGGTGCAAGGCAACCATGGCAGAGGAACAGCCGGTTTCAACTGTCAGGCTGGGGCCTTTCAGACCGTAGTAGTAGGAGACCCGCGCCGCGATCACGTCCAGCGCATTGCCAACGGCGGTATGCTGGCTGGCATGGAGCCCGCGATCTTTTCGCAGCAGTTCGTAATCATGCCAGGATGCACCGACATAAACACCGGCGCGACTGCCCCGCAGGCTTTCCGGCGGGATGCCCGCATCTTCCAGCACCGTCCAGCTGGCTTCCAGCATCAGGCGCTGCTGGGGGTCGATATCCTCAGCTTCTCGGGGAGAGATGCCAAAGAAGGTAGGATCGAACTGATCGACACCTTCCAAAAACCCGCCCACGGCCTGTACGGGCTTTTCCGGGTCCAGTTGCTGGCTGGCATCCCAACGGTCTGCCGGAACAGGACCAATGGCAAAGCCGCGTTCGGACAAAAGTTTCCAGAGGCCATCCATGTCGGAGGCTCCGGGAAAGCGCCCCGCCATTCCGACAATGGCAAGATCAGGATGTGATTTGGCTGTGTACGTCATGGCGAGGTCTCGCAACTCTATTTGAACGGAAGGGGGTTAACGTCGAACCGGGTGCGCAGAACAGATTGCACCAGTCGACCGAGCCAGGCTTGGCCCGCATGGCGGAGCAGCACGGACAAAACCATCAGGCGGGTGGCTTTCAGATGGTTTGGCGCACCATGGACATCGTCGAATTCATGGACCCGCAGGTTTGGCGCGCGGCGGGCCACATGTTCCCATTCATCGGACGGGATAATCTCGTCGTGCTTGGCGGCCACGTAGACAATGGGAACGGAGAGGCGTTTGATCTCGGCAGGCGACATGGCAAGGGCGCCCACCTTCTCGGGAAGATCTTCGACGCTGATCCGCATGGAATTGGCGAGGGCAAGCCTGGTGATCAGCGGGATTTCCAATGCATCATTCTCACCCGGCCTGCTGGCCGCATCGAAAAACGCCTGGATCGGCGCGCCGATGGTGAAAATGCGATTGATCCGTGGGTCGATCAGCGAATGCAACATCGCAAGGTGACCGCCGAAGCTGGGCGCGATTATGAGCGTCTCGCTTGAATCGCATTCCTTGGCGACTTCATCCATGATCGCGCCAAAAACCCGCCCCGCATCGCGGCTATAGGGGAGCGCGTTACTGCCCACCCCGGCGAAGTCGGCCACGGCGACAGCACAGCCCAGCTTTCGACCCAGCTTCAGGAACGCGCCCCACTGTTCCTTCAGCGAGACGATCCCGCCCATCAGGATCACCAGGCGCGCCCGCCGAGACCGGCCGGGGCGGAACAGGAAGGGAATGTTCCGCTCTCCGACCTGGGCCATGCGACGCTCGCCTGTCCCGGTCCGCTCGATATGTTCGCCAAAGACCTGGGCCGCTGCGCTGGCGGCCTCCCGTTTGGTCGCGCTGTCGGCCACCGGAAACCGGGCAAGGTTGTAAAGGTTGGCGGCCTCGACAGATTTGCCTTCGGCCTCCGATGTCAACGCCTCGGCGGTGAAGATCGTCACCCAGGCGCGCGGGCTGTCGCCGTTGAGCGTTTTGATCCGACGCAAGACGGATCCGATCCGTTCCGGGCAGAGACCCATATGGCGGGCATGCAGTTCGACGAATTGTTTGGCCTCAGGCAACGCTGACATGGGGAAATTCCTCAACGTTGCTGGGTGTTTCTGCGATCGGCACAAGGCTTTCGATCATGTTGGTATATTCAGCGCTGGTCCGGAGATCGTGCGGCGCGTTCAGGATCCGATCGAGCAGTTTGTACTTGAACGGAGAATTATGCAGGATCGACATTCGGACGCGGCGCAGGAACGTTCCGAGCGCGGTGCGCTTGGCCAGATTGGCTTCCTGCATCCGCTGGAACCCGGTGATCAGGGCCTTGTGCTTGCGGCGTTTGGCGACAGTGGGCACCATGGTCACGGCGGGGACGACATCTTGGCCAGACCGAAGCGCGCGAACGATGGCCGGGGCAAAGCTGACGGCATCCTGAATGGCCAGGTTGACCCCCTGCCCCAGGATCGGCGTAACAGTATGGGCACTGTCGCCAATCAGCAGCAAACCATCGCGCGCCCACTGTTCCATCTCTGCCGTGAAAATTTCGAGGAACGAGACATCGTCCCAGTTTTTGACGCCATCGATGATGTCGGCGAACCGTTCATCCAGCTCGACCACGCTTTGCCGGAACAGTTCGATTCCTTTGAGCCGCTGGTCCGCAAATCCGCCTTTTGGCACATTGTACCCGACCCGCAGAAGATCGGGATAGGTCGGCAGGATCACCAAGTGGCTGTCACCACGTACGGCGAGCTGCGAGGTCATCTGCCAGCCTTCGGGGCGCGGCAGCTTGAACCACAGGAAGTCGCGCTCCATGGGCGTGATCTTCGCCTCAAGGCCAGACAATTTGCGCACACGAGAGAACCGCCCGTCAGCGCCGACGGTCAGGCGCGCACGCAGTTCAAAGCTCTCGCCGTCCTTCGACCGCAGGTGCGCGCCGCAGATCACGCCGTCCTCTTCGATCAAACCCGTGAAGGCCGTGGAGTTGAGGTAGGTGAAGTCGGGTCCACTGCGGGCGGCTTCCAATGTTACGCCCAAAACCTTCGGTTGCGGCATATCGATGGGCAATTGGTCAATGGAAAAGCGCCCATAGTCCGCCGACAGGATCTTTTTGCCATTCTCCCGGAAAGAAATGCCTTCGAGCGGCAAATAACCTTCTTGCTTCAGCCGATCTCCGTAGCCCAGATCGTGCATGATCTTGACCGAGAGAGCCGAAACGGTTTCGCCCCGGAATGACCGCTCTGGTGTGGCGGCGCGCTCGACCAATGTGACGGACACACCCTGGCGGGCCAGAACGTCTGACAGCAGAGCCCCGGCGGGGCCTGCACCAATCACCAATACGTCTGTATGAAACTTCGCAGTCATGTCAGTCCTCCAATGTTTCCAAGCGGCGCTTGATGCTGGACAGAAGTTCCGCCGCGAGCGCGCCGTCGAGCACGCGGTGGTCGAAAGTGAGGGATAGCGACATGCAGGGCGCCACGGTCACAGTGCCGTCGCGCACCACGGGCGCCTCTTCGATACGCCCCATGCCAAACCCGATTGTCGTGGCGATCAGCGGCAGAACGGTGCGCACATGGCCATGCCCCACGGACGTGACCGAGAACGTGCCCTGGAACTTTGCCCGTCGCAGCGGATTGGAAAGCAAGGCGTTATAGATCAGCCGGACCAGGGGCAGCGGAAGCGATCGCAACTTCCACAGCGGGGCAAAGGGGCCTTTTTCCGCGATTGGGGATTCTTTGTAATTGTCGATCTGTGACTGGATTACCGCGACACTGGCGCGATCCGGAGCCGCGATTGTGCCGGAGGCCACGCATCGTTTGCCATCGAATTCCTTGTCGAACAGCACTTTGGCCGTCACATCCGGAAGCTTTGCGAGACGTGGGAAGAAGCCATCCCGCAATGAGGTCTTCGCCTCTTCGCTCGACGCCAGTACATCGGCTGCGGCCTTTACCACGTAAGAAATGTAGCTGAGCTGACCTTCGGCGGCCTCCCGCGCCTTGATCAGCTTTGTCGCGTCCACATCCGCCACCAAATACACATGGGCCGTCTGCTGAGCATCACGCAGAAAGGCGTAGGTGTGGGCGCGTTGCGCGGGGAAGCTTTCGACGACTGCTCTCATGATGCCACGGCTGCGTCCTGTTGCAGCTCCTGCTCCCAAAGATCGCCGAGGCGCTGGGTGGCCATGAACCGGTCATAGTCGATTTTTCCGCCGAGTTCGCGTTCCAGAAAAACCAGCAATCGCAATGCGTTGACAGAATCCCATCCGGAAATTTCCTCAAATCGGGTATCCGCTGTCAGGTCGGTCTCTTCCAGGTCGAGCAGGTCGGCTACAGTCTCGATCACAAAGCTTTCAGTCAGCATCGTTTCCTCCCATTGCGTTGGTTGCATCAATCCAGTGGGGCACCTGCAGGATCTCTGTCAGGTCATGTCGCCAAGCCTCGCCATCGGGGGCAAAACCCATGTCGGCAAAGAAGGGCTCGCAGCGGCCATTCTTGGCGCTTGGCACGTAGGTTCCGGTAACCGCGCTTAGCCCGCGCGCTTTGGCGTCGGTCAGGATCAGCGACATCAGGGCCTCTTCCACGCCGCGCGAGAACACCCTGCAGCTGAGAACAGCGTTCGTGATCTGCGCCGTCCCGTCATTGCCGTCGGTGAGGGTGATGGCAGAGATCAAACCATTGTCGCCGAAGCGGTCCGCCAGGCGGGCGCCGTAGGTCCGGATGGCGCCGCCCGCCCGCAGTTCACTTTCGGAAAACCGGCGACCGGTGAGGTTGAACTGGTTGGTCTTGCCAAAAAGCTGGGTGATCCTGACAGCATTCAGGTCGCTGATCGGTTCCAGAGTGAGGCGCGAGTCCAGCGAGGTGAGATAGTCTTCCAAGCTGAGGCTGGCGGAGGCTTCTGCCCGCGCGGCCTGGGCGCGATAAAGCTCGGAACGGTCGCGGTCTTCCTGGGTCAGCTTGATCAGGTTGAAAGCACCTTTGGCCGCAAGTGTACTGGCATAGGTCGCGGCTTCTGACCCCACTTCCACGGTCTGAACCTCCGGCAAGAAAGTCCGCATGGCGCCGCGTTCGACGGGATGGTCATCCATGAACACGAACGCGTCGGTGCCGATGTTCAGCGTCTTGGCCTGGGCCTTTAGGTTCTGCGCCTTCGGGTCCCAGTTTGCCGTGACGAGCGACAGATCAGCGTCTGCCAGGACCATTTCGGGATGGCTCGATAGGGCATCTCGCGCGACATTATCATCGTTCTTGGAGCAGACGGTCAGGATGACGCCCTGAGCCGCATAAGATTTCGCCAGAACCTGAAGTTCGCGGTGGGGCGCGCCGGGCCAGGCCCGCCCCAGCGCCAGGGCGCCCACGCCAGCGTCGCCAACGACGCCGCCCCAAAGTGTATTGTCCAGATCCAGGGCGAGCGCCTTTTTCGCCAGGCCCAGATCGGCGCGGGCAATGGCGGTGATTTCTTCAGCATAGGCCTGCAGGAATTCGGGCGAGAAGGCGTGCCCCGCGGCAAGGCGCATCCTGTCGGATGCGGCGCTCCCACCGGCGACCTCTGCCAACGGTCCGGCATCGAGCACGATGACGCCATCGATCTGACTGGCCAGAGCGAGGATCTGCGTGTTCATAGCGGACCAGGCAGCCGAAAGCCGGGCCTTGCCCGCATAATCGATCACATGGCCGCTGCGCCGGGCCGACAGCGGAATGGTGGATAGCACGATCAGGCCGCCAGTCAGGCCGCGGCACCGCTCGGTCCAATCCGCCAGTTCCCGGGCAAAATCAGTGCAGCTTTGTTCAATCTCGGCCACGTTGTGGGGTTGCGTCACGGAGTCAAAAACCACCTCCTCATCGAGCAAACAGGCCGTGATGCGTGGCTCGAATGGTGCGAGAGTGGGCGCGCCCGACATCACCTCCAGGCGCCATTGATTGAAGTCGGTCGTGGCGAAGTCGGCCAACATCCCGTCCCGCACCGTCATTGCGGTCAGAAGGTTGGGAAGCGTATCGAGCGTCGAACTGCCCAAGATCGCAATCCGCTGCTGGCGTATCCCGTTGACCTTTACCAGTTCCGTGCGGACCTTTTCACTGGCCAACAAACCACCTGCGGCGTCCAGATCGATGGGATCGGTGCAATCGGCCAAAAGGGCGCGAAGCTTCACTGGATCTTCTGCAATGCCGTTGCGGCGCAGGGCGCGCAATTGCGACAGAAAGCTGGGCGGACGACTGCTTTGCGGGGGAGCTTGAAGCTGGTTCATACCAATTCTCCCGACCTAAGCGTGGCGCATGGCCATGCCGGCCATGATCCACTTCGAAGATTCCACATTGGCGACGAAGGCGCGTCCTTGGACCCCGACCCCTTCGGCAATCCGGTGCACCAGTCGGCGCATCTGGATAAAGGGCAGCGCATTTCCGTTGTTGCCGGTTTCGGCGACACACGAGACCGCCTGATCTTCGCTGACATCAAGCGATTGCCGCAGCTTTTCTGTCATGACGCCGTTCAGTTGCGGTAGCAGAACGTGCTCCACCTCCGACAAGGGCCAGCCCTGGCTGTCTTCCAGTTCCGCAAGGATTTCGGCGGCAATGTCCGGGACGTGGCGTTCGATCGCCTTGTAGTCCTCTTCGCCCATCGGTTCGCCTTCGGCAGCGCCTTCAGCGCCAAACCATTTTACAACCTGAGCGGGTTTTCTACCGAGGCCGATGCCACGCAGAAAGAGGTGTTCGATGACCAGTCCCGGGCCTTCGGTTTCGGCATCCACAATGGCCGCCCCGGCCCCGTCACCAAAGAGCGCAAAGTTCACCATTTCGGCGGGCTTCATCAGTTTCGGATCACGCTTGGAGGGCCACATCTTGATGCAGGTATCTGCGCCAATGACGAGGCCACGTTCGAGCCCGCTGGCCAGAAAGGCTCGGGCGGTAAACAAGCCCTGCAGCGCCCCGGCGCAGCCCGATGTGATTTGCAAAGTGGGCACGCCATTGATGCCCAAATTGTCGGCCACCAAGTTCACGGTTGCGGGCATCAGGTGATCTGGCGATGCCGTGGTCAGGATTAGAAATTGCACCTCGTCGGCGGCTAACCCGGCTTCCAGCAGCGCCTTGCGTCCGGCCTGCGTGGCCAATTCGCCCGTACTGCGGGGGATGCCTGGGTCACTGTCTTCGGTGCAGAAAAAGCGCTGACGGTTGCCGGTCATTTGATCCAGCCACTGTTCGTGCAGCCCGAACCTTTCGGCCAAATCTGCATTGGTGACTGGGTCTCCCGGAAGTGTCTCACTAACGGCTACGATCCTCATTTCGATCCATCCTGTTCGGCTGGCTGTAACCCGCATTGCGCGGCCTTGGAGTGATGATTGACCTATGCTGCACTGCACTCAATCTAGCGGTTTTCAGTATGGTGTTTTCCCCTAAGGGTTTTGCAGCCAGTGGCAGTCTGGAAGACCCGCTTTGACCACAACAGAACAGACACGACTGGCCTGAAGCCAGTCGCGTCTGCTCTTTAATATTCTGTTTTTAAGCCGTTTTTCGACTGCTAGGGTCGTTTGGGCAGCTTCACGCCGCCTGATCGAAGAGCTCGACCTGCGGTTCGCTGCGCATGCGCAGCACAAGCGCGTCGCCAAACCCGATTTCCAATGCTGCAGCGCAACAGTCACGGATGTCCTGCCCTACTTCGAAGCGCAGCGCCACCGAGGCCCGCCCATCAATCGGCACCGGTGCCCCAAGGCGGCGAAATCGACATCCGGAGTTTCGCAACAATCGTTCCATGGCGAGGTATGACAGCGAAACGTACCCGGCCACACTCCGCTTCAGACCGTACTCCATGAGCCCCCAAACCAGTAGGCGCAACAAGGTGCTCGCACCATGCTTGCGGGCCGCGTCTGGATCAACGGCAAGTCGGGTCACTTCAAAAAGATTGGGGGCCCTTGGGACGGCACCATCGACCATGTTGCCGAAGCGGTCACCCAACAGATAGGGCTTCATCGTCTGCAGCAACCTTAACCCAGCCACGATTTGTCCGCTCTCATCGCGGTGGAACATATAGACAGCAGATCCGTCGTCGAAATCATCAATCTCCATGCCGGCATTCTGGGCAAAGTTCGGTGTGTCCCAGCCCAACTGATCGGTGAAAATTCGGTGACGAAACCGGAAGAAATCCTCGAGATCCCGTCGGTTTGCTGTGGCACTCGCACACTCAATGACGTCAACCATTCTGGCTCCTTCTGATGTGTCTTCAAATGCTACGTACTGACCCTTGGTCGCTTTGATGACCTCCGCCGACAATCTGGCAATCCCGCTCAGGGGTTTGCACCGTATAGTTGAAACGCCCAGCGTCGCCCTATCCCTATGCCGCGCCGGGAGTTGACCGCGCAAGCATCATTGATGAGTTCGGTTAACGCCTGTGGGTGGAGAAACCTTTAACCATACTGGGACCTAGTGAATGTCGTCGTTTTTTCCGTCTGCAAGTGACACGCAGACCGCTTTGTCGGCTGGCAACAGCCAAAACCAAGAGCAAATCCAAAATTCCTACATCGACGCGAAAGCTGCTGACCTGCGGGTCGCGAGTTTCAATGCGTCGCTAAGCCGGGACATCGAGGGCCAACTCATTGCGGATCTTTCCGCACCCGATGATCCCCAAGCAAAAGCAATCGCGGAGATCATCCAGAAATCCGACGCCGATATCATCCTGATCAACGAGTTTGATTTCGATGCGAATGGTG
>JBCBGY010000116.1:0-13564 GCA_038526275.1 Pseudomonadota bacterium
TCGGGATGACGATATCATGAATGCGGGCGGTTTCCGGGTCTCTCCGCTGGAGGTTGAGGCGGCGCTGTCGCTTCATCCCGGCATAAGAGAGGTCGCGGCGATAGAGAAACAGGTCAAAACCGACACGACTGTAATTGCCGCCTTCTATGTTGGCCCTGCTCCGATCCCACAGGATGAACTTTCCGCGTTCGCAGCCGAACGATTGGCTCGCTACAAATGCCCACGGATCTTTCATCATATCGAGGCTTTGCCGCGCTCCGCCAATGGCAAGGTCAATAGAAAGGCGCTGCGCGAATACACTTTCGCTCGCCGACAGACCTGATACACCATCAGGAAACCGGAGCGCTTTCCGATGATCCAGCTCGACATCCTGTCCGACCCGATTTGCCCGTGGTGCTATATCGGGAAAACACTGCTCGACAAGGCGCTGGCCGAACGGCCGGACCATCCGTTTGCCCTGCAGTGGCATCCGTTTCAGCTTAACCCGGACATGCCGCGGGATGGCATGGACCGCCGCACCTATCTGGAAACCAAGTTCGGCGGCAAGCAGCAAGCGGTGGAGGTCTATTCCCGGATCGCCGAGGCCGGAGAAGCGGCTGGTCTGATGATGAACCTTGGTGCAATCGAACGTACGCCAAGCACGCTTGACGCGCACCGCCTGATCCATTGGGCCGGTATCGAAAGTAAGCAGACCGAGGTCTATGAGGGTTTGTTTGACGCTTACTTCAACAAAGGTCGCGATATCGGCGACCGCGATGTTCTGGCTGACATTGCGGATAGCGCCGGGTTGGATGCCGCTGCGATCCGGCGGCTGCTGGAGGGTGACAGCGACCTTGAAGACATCCAGGCGCGCGATGCCCATGCACGGCAACGGGGCGTCACGGGCGTGCCGACCTTCATCGTCGCGAACCAGCATGTCGTGCCGGGTGCCCAGCAACCCGATCTGTGGGTCCGGCTGATCGACGAGATCAACGGTCAGCTTGAGGGCACTGCGTGAGCGACACCGCGCCTTCGCGGAATTCAAAGACAGATATTGGTCTGACAGAGACCGAATTTGTCGCCATCTTGGCCTGCCTTTTTGCGATCCTGGCCTTTTCGATCGATGCAATGTTGCCTGGCATTCCGGCCATTGCGGCGGAACTGTCGCCAGGCAACGAAAACCGCGCGCTTCTCGTCGTGACAAGTTTTGCCTTGGGCATGGGGGTCGCGACCCTGGTTGCCGGGCCATTGTCGGACGCCTTTGGCCGAAAACCGGTCATTCTGGCAGGCGGCGCGCTGTACTGCGCCGGTGCGATGTGGGCGGCCCTCGCCCCGACCCTGGAGATGCTGTTGCTGGCACGGTTGGTGCAAGGTGTGGGAGCAGCGGGCCCGCGCGTGGTGGCACTGGCCACGGTCAGGGATGTGTATAGCGGCGCAAAGATGGCCCGCATCATGTCATTGATCTTCATCATCTTTTCCCTCTTTCCGGCCGCCGCACCCGCTGTGGGTCAATTGATTATCTGGGGCTTTGGCTGGCGCGGGATTTTCGGGGCTTTCGTGATCTTTGCCATCCTGACCCTGATTTGGATGTCGATCCGGTTGCCAGAAACGTTGCCCGTCGCGTCGCGGCGCCCCTTTCGGCTGCCGGTTCTGTGGGAAGGTACCCGCCAGTTAATGGCCGACAATACATTCTGCTTGATCATCGTGATCCAGGGCTTTTGCTTTGCGATGCTTTTCGCCGTCATTTCGGCAGCACAACCGATGTTCGACCAGACCTATGGCGTGGTGACGATGTTCCCCGCCTGGTTCGCCGGAATGGCCATTCTGGCAGGCTCCGCATCTTTCGTGAACGCGACCTTTGTAGAGCGGATGGGCATGCGGTTCATGGTCTCGTCAGCCCTTGTTCTGCAGTCAACTCTCGCGGTTTTTGCCCTAATGGTCTGGTTGTTTGCGGGCTATGACACGACACTATCTTTCGCAGTCTTTGTGGTGTGGTGCCTGGCCGTGTTCTTTCAAACCGGACTGACCCTGGGCAATCTGAATGCCATTGCGCTGGAACCGCTGGGCCACTTGGCCGGTCTCGCTTCCGCCGTTTTGGCATCTTTTGCCACAGTGTTCGGAGTGATACTTGCGGCGGGCATAAGCCAAACCTTTAACGGCACGCCAATGCCGATCACATTGGGCATTCTGGGATGCGCCGTGGCAGCCTTCACCTTGATGCGGGTGCTAGGGCCGGAACCGGCAACAACCTAAGCCACGCTCAAACCTTCGCTTTGGACATCTGCTTGGCCGATTTCACCTTTTCCGCCAGATCCCGCGCAATGGCAAAGGCACCCTGGATCTTGTCCTTGCTCTTGCCCCAATCACGTCGGACGACGATCTTGTTGTCGCGGACCTTGGCCAGACCGTTCTGTTCGTTGATGAACTCGACCAAACCAGCCGGGTTTGCGAATTTGTCATTATGAAACTGGATTGTCGCCCCCTTGGGCCCACCATCCAGTTTCGCAATCCCCGCCCGTTTGCACATGGCTTTGATCCGCACGATCAGCAGCAGCATGTTCACCTCTTTCGGGAGCTTCCCAAATCGGTCGATCAGTTCTGCCGCGAATCCTTCCAGCTCCACCTTGGACGAAAGCCCCGACAAGCGCCGGTATAGGCCCAATCGCACATCCAGATCAGGCACATATTCTTCCGGGATCAGGACCGGCACACCGAGGTTGATTTGCGGCGCCCACTGGTCATCGGCATCCGTCAGCCCTTCCAGTTCGCCGGCTTTGATTTTGGCAATCGCCTCTTCAAGCATCGACTGATAAAGCTCGTACCCCACCTCGCGCACATGGCCCGACTGTTCTTCGCCCACCAGATTGCCGGCGCCGCGAATGTCCAAATCCTGGCTCGCCAGCGTAAACCCAGCCCCAAGCGAATCGAGCGAGCCCAATACCCGCAGCCGTTTTTCTGCCGTGACGGTCAAAGGTTTGCGCGGTTTCGTGGTCAGGTACGCATAGGCCCGGGTTTTGGACCGCCCCACCCGTCCCCGGATCTGGTAAAGCTGCGACAGGCCAAACATGTCGGCCCGGTGCACCACCATCGTATTTGCCGTCGGAATATCGAGCCCGGACTCAACGATGGTCGTGGCCAGCAGCACGTCATACTTGCCGTCGTAAAAGGCGTTCATCCGTTCGTCGAGCTCGCCTGCCGCCATCTGCCCGTGGCCGACCACGTAGGTCACCTCTGGCACTTCATCCTTCAAGAACTGCTCGATCTCCGGCAGATCACTGATCCGGGGCACGACAAAGAAGCTCTGACCGCCCCTGTAATGCTCTCGCAGCAGGGCCTCGCGGATCGTCACCGTATCGAACGGCGCCACGTATGTGCGGATCGCCAAACGGTCGACGGGCGGTGTACCGATGATCGACAGGTCTCGCACGCCCGTCAGGCTCAGCTGCAAGGTCCGCGGGATAGGCGTCGCCGTCAGCGTCAGCACATGGATATCGCTGCGCATCTCTTTGAGCCGCTCTTTGTGCGACACGCCGAAATGCTGTTCCTCATCGATGATCAACAGCCCCAGCCGTTCGAACCGCACCTGCTTGGCCAGCAAAGCATGGGTGCCAATGGCGATATCAACCGTGCCATCGGCGATACCCTTGCGCGTGGCCGTCGCATCCTTGGCACTGACAAACCGGCTGAGCTGGCGCACCTGAACCGGAAAACCCCGGAACCGTTCGGCAAAGCTTTTGTAATGCTGCCGGGCCAACAAGGTGGTCGGCGCAATCACGGCCACCTGAACGCCGGACATGGCCGCCACAAAAGCCGCCCGCATGGCGACCTCGGTCTTGCCAAAGCCCACATCGCCGCAAACCAGCCGGTCCATCGGCGACCCGGCGGTCATATCGTCCATCGTCTCTTCGATGGCCTTAAGCTGGTCGTCCGTCTCCTGGTATGGAAAGCGCGCCGCGAAGGCCTCCCAGGCGCCCGGCGGAGGTTCCAGTGTCGGCGCGGATCTCAAGGCGCGTTCCGCCGCAATGCGGATGAGCTTGTCCGCAATCTGGCGGATCCGCTCTTTCATCCGGGCCTTCTTGGCCTGCCATGCCCCACCGCCGAGCTTGTCCAGCAGGCCCTCATCATGACCGTAGCGGCTCAGCAGTTCGATATTCTCGACCGGCAGATACAGTCGCGCCTGTTCGGCATATTCCAGATGGATGCATTCATGCGGCGCACCCATGGCGGTGATGGTTTCCAGCCCCTTGTAGCGCCCGATCCCATGTTCGACATGGACGACCAGGTCCCCAGGGCTCAGCGACTGCGTTTCAGTCAGGAAATTGTCCGCGCGCCGTTTTTTGCGCGGCGCCCGGATCAATCGATCCCCCAGCACGTCTTGCTCAGAGATGACGGTCATCTCTGGCGTGGTGAAGCCGTGCTCCAGCGCCCAGACCGCCAGGTTCACACCAGCTGTCACATTGCGGGCGTCGCTGATCTCTCCAGCTGTCTCAATGCCCTCATCTTCCAGAAGGCCTTTCAACCGTTCCCGCGCCCCGTCTGAATAGCTGGCCACAACGACGGGCCCCTTGGGCAGACGGTCGCGAATGTGCCCGGCGAGCGCACCGAAAAGGCTGATGCTCTCCTGCTGACGCTCTGGCGCAAAGTTGCGCCCGATCCGCCCGCCTGCATCGATCACACCGGGCCCGGACCCTTGTGGCAAAGCGGCCATTTGCAAGACGCGATGGGGTGCAACGGCTGCCGCCCAGGCCGCATCGTCCAGATAGAGCAATTCGGGCGGGCAAGGTTTGTAAACCGTATCAATTCGCGACTTGGCCTTCAGGGCTTCGCGCCGGTTGTCATACTGGTCTGCAATACCATCCCATCGGCTCAGGCGCGCCGCATCTGTCTGCTCGTCCAGGCTGATCGTGGCCCCGGGCAGATAATCGAACAAGGTTTCCAGCCGCTCATGAAAAAACGGCAGCCAATGTTCCACGCCCTGGTGCTTGCGCCCGGCACTGACGGCCTCATAAAGCGGATCGTCGGTGCCTGCCGCGCCGAACTCAATGCGATAATTCTGCCGGAATCGCGTGATCGCGGCCTCGTCCAGAATGACCTCGCTCACCGGGGCAAGCTCGATCCGCTCCAACTTCTCCGTTGTGCGCTGCGTGGCCGGATCGAATCGGCGCACCCCGTCGAGCACGTCGCCAAACAGGTCCAACCGCACTGGTCCGCCTTCCCCTGGCGGGTAGATGTCGATGATCCCACCGCGCACCGCATAGTCGCCCGGTTCCAAAACGGTGGGAGACTGGGAAAATCCCATACGCACCAGAAAGGCCCGCAGCGCCTCTTCATCGATCCGCCCGTCGACATTCGCGGCAAATGATGCCGCCCGCAGCACCTCGCGCGCCGGGACCTTCTGGGTGGCCGCATTCAGTGTCGTCAGCAGGATGAATGGCCCCGGCACGCCTTGGGCCAAAGCCGCCAATGTCGCCATCCGCGTGGCCGAAACGGACGCGTTGGGCGACACCCGATCGTAGGGCAGGCAATCCCAACCGGGAAAATCTAGTACAACGGCACCCGGCGCAAAAAAGGCCAAACCCGCCCGTATCGCCGCCAGGCGCTTGTCGTCCCGCGCCACATGCAGGACCGGCGCACCTTTCTCCAGTTCGCGCGCCAAGACGAGCGCATCGAATCCCTCAGGTGCCCCCGATACTTGGATATGAGAGGAGGTGGTCATGAGCCCGTGTCACCTACGCTGCCCATTCCCCATGTCAACCGCCTGCCCGTTCTTATTGGCTCAAATATCCTCGCCAAATGCATTTTGAACCGTTGCGCATCAGAACCCGCCCCATGGACCGAGCGCCATATTCTGAAGCATCCCCCAAACCGAGGTCACGAAGATCGAGATCATACCAATGATCTGGGTCACGACCCGGTGGCGATAAAGCCGGGTGTACAGGTTGTGGCCGTCAGTGCGCACAATGACCCGCGCCGTACGCACGGTCAGTGCCAACAAGATGCAAAGCGGAAATGCGATCAGAAACACCGCCTGGGCGAATTCGACCCAGTAGACGAATCCCATGATTGCCAAAGCCGTCAACAGGAAACAGCCAAAGGCCAGGATCCAAAGTCCAGATAAATCAGTGATATAGAGGATGCGGTTAACGTTAACGCGGACCAAGTCTTGTAGATCTTCCTCCGCCGCCCCGCCATTACGCTTAGCCCGATGCACCATGTCATAAGGCACACCCAAAACGTAGTGACTGGCAGACGACCACACCACAGCAAGCGCGATCCAATACCATAGGTTCGAAAACGACCGAAGGTCGATAAGTTCGAAAACTGTTTCGTACCAATCCAACACGGATGGACTGTCCCACTCTCATTCTTTTCCGGGTCCTAGAATGGTTCCCGGGCACCTTGCCAGTCCCGGGACTCCTCCCGGTTAACGCGGTTTGCCATCGTCCTTTGGTTGGCCTAGCGCACTTTGGCCCCGTGTCGGCTGCACCATATTGCGGTGAAGGAGGAATTGTAAGCCTTGAGAATGCATCATCATGCAGGCACTTTGCACGGAAGTTTTGTTCAGGAGGCCGTCTCCCCGTGCGCACTATTCATGCTCCTTTCCCCGTCGGTCGGTCGCGCCGATTGCGTCAAAGCCCAGCCCTGCGCGCATTGGTCCGCGAGACAACCCTTACACCTGCCGACCTGATCTGGCCGCTATTCATCTGCGAAGGCACCAATGCATCAGCGCCCGTGCCATCGATGCCAGGCGTGTTTCGGCAATCCATCGACCGACTTGTAGACACCGCCAAGAAGGCTCGAAGTCTCGGCATTCCTGCCATTTGCCTTTTTCCCTACACCCCACCGGCAAAAAAAACCGAAAGCTGTGAAGAGGCCTGGAACCCTGACAATCTGACCAATATTGCCATTCGCACCATCAAGGACGCGGTGCCAGAGATCGCTGTGATGACCGATGTGGCGCTCGATCCTTACAACGCCCTGGGACATGATGGCTTGGTGCGGGACGGCGAAATCCTCAATGACGAAAGCGTCGAGGCACTGGTCAAGATGGCGCTTGCGCAAGCCGAAGCCGGAGCTGACATCCTGGGTCCGTCCGACATGATGGACGGTCGTATCGGGGCGATCCGGCGGACCTTGGAAGCAGAGGGCCATTCGAACGTAACGATCCTGAGTTATGCCGCAAAATACGCGTCTGCCTTCTATGGCCCATTCCGCGACGCGGTCGGCGCGTCAGGCGCCCTCAAGGGAGACAAGGCCACCTATCAAATGGACCCGGGCAACACCGACGAAGCCTTGCGCCTGATCGAACGCGATCTACGCGAAGGCGCTGATATGGTTATGGTCAAACCCGGCATCGCCTACCTCGATATTTGCCGGCGGGCGAAGGAGGCGTTCGGCGCCCCGACCTATGCCTATCAAGTGTCGGGTGAATATTCGATGATCATGGCCGCAGGTTCCAACGGCTGGATCAACGAAGAGGCCGTGATGATGGAAAGCCTGATCGCCTTCAAACGGGCTGGCTGTGACGGCGTGCTCACCTATTTCGCGCCACGGGTTGCCCAACTTCTGGGCTAGACCAGCCTTTCGCTAGCGTTGACGGCGGGCCATAAAGGCCAGTCGTTCGAACAGATGCACGTCCTGCTCGTTCTTCAGAAGGGCGCCGTGAAGTTTGGGGAGGGCAGATGCCCCGTCGCTTTTGAGGTCGTCGGCGGTCAGATCTTCGGCCAGAAGCAGCTTCAGCCAGTCAAGCACTTCTGACGTGCTGGGCTTTTTCTTCAGTCCTTGCTGCTCTCTCACCTCGTAGAACTGGGTCAGCGCCGTGGTCAACAGACTGTCTTTGATGTCAGGATAATGCACCGCCACAATCTGTTTCATCGTCTCCATGTCGGGAAACTGTATGTAATGAAAGAAACACCGGCGCAGAAAGGCGTCCGGCAGTTCCTTTTCATTGTTCGACGTAATGATCACGACCGGACGTGTCTCGGCACGGATCGTCTCGCCTGTCTCATAGACGTGAAACTCCATCCGGTCGAGTTCCTGCAGAAGGTCGTTCGGAAATTCAATGTCCGCCTTGTCGACTTCGTCGATCAGCAGCACAACTTTCCCGGGCGCGGTAAAAGCCTGCCAAAGCTTCCCCTTTTTGATGTAGTTGGCCACATCATGCACCCGATCGTCGCCCAATTGGCTGTCACGCAGGCGGCTGACCGCGTCATATTCGTACAATCCCTGGGCCGCCCGTGTGGTAGATTTTATGTGCCACTCGATCATTGGCAAACCCAGCGCCTGCGCTACTTGTTTCGCCAGTTCCGTCTTGCCGGTACCAGGCTCGCCTTTCACCAAGAGAGGGCGTTCCAATGTCAATGCGGCATTCACGGCGATCGTCAGGTCCTGTGTCGCGACATAGGACGATGTACCTTCGAATTTCATCAAATTTTCCCGATCTTTGGCCAGAGCCCTTAACGCGTTCACAATCCGCTAATCCCACGATTTACAAACTATATTGGTCGTGACAAGGGCCTGTACTTGAAGTAGTGCAGCGGGCAGAGGGTATCGATTATGATTGAACCGTCACATAGTGATGCCGGTCTGCAGGAGGGAGCAGATATGAAGCAGGAAGTCTTTCTACCCGACGACTATCGCCCCGCGGAAGACGAGCCGTTCATGAACGAACGTCAGGTCGAGTATTTCCGCCGTAAGCTGCTCCATTGGAAAAATGAGCTGCTGGAAGAAAGTCGGGACACGATTGAGGGATTGCAGGATCAAACGCGCAATATCCCTGACGTCGCGGATCGGGCGAGCGAGGAAACGGACAGAGCGCTGGAGCTTAGGACACGCGACAGGCAACGCAAACTGGTCGCTAAAATCGACAGCGCCTTGCGGCGGATCGATGAAGGCGAGTACGGCTATTGCGAGGCAACTGGCGAACCGATTTCGCTCAAACGCCTCGACGCACGCCCAATCGCGACCCTCAGCCTCGAAGCACAAGAGCGCCACGAGCGGCGCGAAAAGATACATCGGGACGACTGATCCCGTAACGTTAAGCAATGGTGAAGCGCACCGCCGGGGTCACTCCCCGGCGGTGCGCGTTTTGGGGCACCGAAATTGACCAAACGTAAGATAACGGTCTTGGGCGCAGGTATTGCCGGTCTCGCAGTGAGTCGGGCGCTTGCCCTGCGCGGTGCAGAGGTCACCGTGGTCGAACAGGCGGAGGCGGTGTCGGAGGTCGGTGCCGGAATTCAGATTTCTCCCAATGGCGGCGTGGTGCTGCGGGCATTGGGGCTGTGGGACCAACTGACCGAACGTGCGCAACTTTCCGAAGGGGTCGTGCTGCGCGACTATGCGCATGGCCGCAACGTGGCCCGGCTGAACTTTCGCTCCAGGGGATCATTCTTTCTGGTGCATCGCGCAGACCTGATCGATGTTCTTCACCAGGGCGCGCTTGAGGCGGGCGTGAGAATCGAACTGGGCAGCAGAGTTGACTCGGTCCGGCACCGTGATCACGCAGTCGAGATGAGCTTTGCGGACGGCGCGGAACGGATCAGCGATTGGGTCATCGGTGCGGACGGACTGCATTCGACCGTACGCCAGACCATTCTGGGGGTGCGGCGGCCATTCTTCACCGGACAAGTGGCCTGGCGTGCCATTATCGAGGCACCTGGTCCACTGCCATCAGAGGCACAAATCTTTATGGGGCCGGGTCGCCATTTGGTGGCCTACCCGCTTCGGCAAGGAAAGCTGCTCAACCTCGTTGCCGTGCAAGAACGCAAGACCTGGGCGCTGGAAGGTTGGACACATGCCGATGATCCCGACCGGCTGCGCGAAACCTTTGCTGATTTCGACGGGCCCGTGCCTGATTGGCTGGGGCGCGTGGACCAGTGCCATATCTGGGGCCTTTTTCGCCATCCGGTCGCAAGTCGGTGGTTCGGACGCCGGATCGCAATCGTTGGTGATGCCGCTCATCCGACCCTGCCTTTTCTGGCGCAAGGCGGATGTATGGCATTGGAAGATGCCTGGGTGCTGGCCGACGCCCTTGCCGCCTCGTCAGACTGGCGCGAAGGGTGCGCCGCGTATCAGGCGCGCAGGGCGCCACGGGTACAGCAGGTGGTTCATGCCTCTAACGGCAATGCGTGGAAATATCACATACGCAACCCGTTGATCCGGACAACGGCCCATATTGGCCTTGGCCTATTGGGGCATCTCGCGCCGGGAGCATTGCTGGGTCAGTATGACTGGCTTTACGGCCATGACGTGACCCGATCTCAGTAGCCGCCTTCGGAAGCGACCTAAGGAATAATACGGGTATATTTCGTACCTTCGAGTGTCGCGCCCAAGATCAAACCCGCCTGTCCAAAGACGAGCGCGACAACAGGGGATGTTGCCGTCAACGTCTCTGCCGAAAGGTTTCCGCCGCGATCGTTCAGCGCATATTCCGCATCGGCCCCAACGGACCAACCGGGAGACGTGCGAAAGGCCTGCAGCGCCGCAGGGGTAATAAAGAACAAGGCATGCGCAAATTGCTGAGCGCCGATCTGCAACCCAACAGTCGCTTGGGCGGCCTGATAGTAATCCACTGTCACGTCGTTGATCCGCAGCGCACCGCGACCGTAACTGCCGCCGACACCGAAGCCTGCCTTGGTGATCAACGGCATGTAAAGAATGCCAGATGCCTTCTCCGCCAAGGACTGTGTTTCGGGATAGCGCGAAAACAGGAAGTTCCGCGTGGCGTCGACCCGTTGGTCGATCCGCGGCCCGCCATCTGAACCAACACCATTGCCGCATCCGGCTGCGAGTGTCGCCGTCGCACCGGCACTCAAAAGAAACCCTCTGCGGGTGAAATTGGACTGGATCTGCATGACTGGTACCGCCCTATATGTCGTATCGTGCCTCGATGTTTCCGGCTTATTTCGCCGGTTACCGCCAGAATAAGGGAATCGGCGGGCAATGTCACGAGATATGCGTCTGCCCGGCCCAACAGATCAGTGAAGCGCGCCCTTGGAAATGGAAGCGAACGGCTACGATCTAGCCACAGCCATTATGTTCTTTCCACATCGTTGCATCATGTCCCTCAGGAACGACGTCGCACGGATCTTCTGCATATCCCCGGAGCACTTGATACTTATCTATCTGCTCCCGCGTCAAAATTGACGGCGTTGCAAGGTGACGAGACAAGTGGACAAGACGCAACTCAGACCGCGCGGCCTCTGCCGCCTGCACCAATTCAGCAAGCTGGCCGGCATCAGGCCCGTCGCCTTCAAACGCGGTGCTCAGGGCGGCTTCGGCTGCAATCAAGCGCTCGCCGGTAGAAATTGCCTCTTGCCGCATGTCCGCGAACATCTTCTCGATGGCGGCGATCTGTTCCGCCGATAATTCAAGCTCCGCGCTGTGTTCCAACAGATGCGCGGGTCCCGGCTTGCCGTTCAATTCCGCGGGAAGCGCCAAACCCCAGCCCCCGCCTTGGCGAAGTTCCTGAATGTCAGCGTCGGAAAGGCTTTTGATGCTGCGCGTTTCCTGCCCGGCGTAAGGCTGACTATGGTCTTGCGCCAGCGCGAGGTTCGGTATCGGCGTTAAAGAGACGATGACAGCGATCAGACGCGTGGCAATCATTGGATGCGCTCCTTTTTGGGGTCAGTGTGGCGGATTTCGACTCGCCTGGATCTCTCGTACCTGATCGGGCCAGGTCGACCTGATATAGGCACGAACGTCCCGGATTTCATATCCGATACCACTGCCGAAAATCCCGGCATTCAGCTCTTGAAATCGCCGGCGCCACGGTTGGTCATGGTCGGCATTGCTCCGTCCGATTGCGGACTTTCCAAAACGGGTAGTCGGGAAATAGAAGAACTATGGATCGAACGCCTAAGGATGGGTGATAATTCCTCCTGCCGTAGGATGTTCAACTCCGGTGGTCCCGGGAAAACTCAAGGGTAAATCCATAAACATGCGGGCTGCCAAAAATGCAAAAGCCTGCGCCTCCAGCATGTCACCATCGAGACCAACCTCTTCGACTGGATCAATAGGGCAGCTTAATCGTTCGGCGATCATTCGCATCAATACGGGATTCTTTCGCCCGCCACCTGTCACCAGGATGCGTTGGGGCGGCCGAGGGCAGAAACGCATGGCCTGACCGACGCAGGCTGCAGCAGCCGCTGTCAGCGTCGCCATTGCCTCGGCATCCGCCAGAGCCTCCACATTCGCGGAAAGGTCCGAAAAGGCATCACGATCAAGGGATTTTGGAGGGCACTGTTGAAAATAGGGATGTTGCAGGAAGGACTGCACAATGCTTTCCTCCACCACGCCTTGGCCAGCGACAGCACCGCCAACATCGAAACCCACGCCACGTCGGGCGAGCATGGCATCGTTGATCGGCGCATTGGCAGGCCCGGTATCGAACGCAATCAGCGCCCCGGACTCCGCCATTGACCCCTTGGCCGGATCGATCCAGGTCAGATTGCCGACCCCGCCAAGGTTCAGAAATGCAACCGGATCCGTTGCTTCCATCCATTGTGCCAAGGCGAAGTGGTAGGCTGGGGCAAATGGCGCCCCCTGCCCGCCAGCCGCAACATCGGCCTCCCTGAAATTCCAGGCCACAGAACGGCCCGTCAGTCTGGCGAGCAATGCGCCGTCCCCAGCCTGGTGGGTTCGGCGCCCTGCGGGATCGTGCGCCAAGGTCTGGCCGTGAAACCCCACCAGATCGACAGGGCCGAACTGATCCAGCACGTCTCGATGGGCTTGCACAATCAAATCCGCAGCGGCCTGCACACCGGCTTCGCCGGGCCAACGGCCCAACGCCGCGCGCAGCACATTCTGTTCGCCTTCATCATAGGCCCGAAACGCCGTGGGACCGAAACCATAGACCTGATGACCATCGGTTTCGATCACTGCCGCATCGACCCCATCCAGCGAGGTGCCCGACATCATTCCTAAAACCTTCAGTCGATCCATTGCCGCTCTTCCCCTCGCCGCCTGCCTTCCGTAAAAGACGCCGCACAGTATGAGAATGGACCATGGCACCATGACCTACCACCCGAAATCGGATTTCCTGTCGGTCATCATCGAACGCGGTTTTCTGGCGGACTGCACGGACCTGCAGGCGCTGGACGAGGCTTTGAACCAATCGGTGGTGCCTGCCTATATCGGCTATGATGCGACGGCAGCTTCGCTCCATATCGGGCATTTGCTGAACATCATGCTGCTGCGTTGGTTCCAGAAGACTGGCCACAAACCGATCACCCTGATGGGCGGCGGCACAACCAAGGTGGGCGACCCATCGTTCCGCAGCGATGAACGCCCTTTGCTCGGGCCAGAGCAGATTGATGCCAATATCGCTGGCATGCAGCGGGTTTTCGACCGCTACCTGGATTATGGTGACGGCCAAGCCTCGGCGATCATGCTGAACAATGCCGAATGGCTGGACGATCTCAATTACCTGGAATTCTTGCGCGACATTGGCCGACACTTTTCGGTCAATCGCATGTTGTCGTTTGAATCCGTGAAGTCCCGGCTCGACCGAGAGCAGTCGCTCAGCTTCCTGGAATTCAACTACATGATCCTGCAGGCCTATGATTTCCTGGAACTCAACCGCCGC
>JBCBGY010000117.1:0-13562 GCA_038526275.1 Pseudomonadota bacterium
CGGATGGCTTCTCTCATGCCAAACAAATCTCTGGCTGAATGATGACTGTTTTGGGATCGGTTTGCCCTCTCAGTTCTAGCGAAGACAGCACAATTTCAGCAGCAGTCCTGCCGATTTCCTGACGAGACGTACGAGAGGTTGCGATTTTTCCGGGAAAGGCGTTCAAAAGTTCGAGACCGTTAAATCCCACAAGCGTCAGCGTTTGGGGAAGGTCGATCCCCCTTTCGAGGCAAAATCCCAAGCAGCCTAAAGCAAGGTCATCATTGGAAAAATAGATGCAGTCCAGATTCCGCTCCGTAGTGATAAGGTCTTCTGCGAGACGACGCCCCATCTCGACGGAAGACGGGCCATCAAATAATCGTTCGGCATGATACCCGATGCCATGGTCTGCGAGCGCACTCAAAAAGCCGCTTCTTCGCTTTGCCGCTCTGGTGTCCTTTTTTCCAATGTAGCCGATCCTTTTTCGACCGGACGAAAGAATGGCCATCGCCATGTCGCGACCAGCCAGAGTCTGAGAAAATCCCACGCAATTGTCTACGGGGCTTCCATCGCTATCCATCATTTGGACAATGGGAATGTCGGTATTTTCAAGCAGTTTAAGGGTGTTCGCCGGTTGATCGAGGCCGGTCAGAATAAGACCGGCCGGCCGCCAAGAGAGCATGTTGCGCAGGATTTCGTATTCTTTTTCATCATCGTAATCCGTCACACCGAAAACGGGCTGGAACCCGGAACCCGCAAGAGCCTCAGACACACCCGACAGTACCTGCGGGAATACAACGTTTGTCATTGCTGGCACGACCACGCCGATCAGATCTGTCCGTTTGTTTGCAAATGATGCGGCGAGGTGATTCCCAATATATCCGATGTCGCGCGCGGCTTGCCTAACCTTTTCTATGTTGGCTTCAGAAACGTCTTTATCGCGTCGCAGTGCGCGCGATGCGGTCATTTTGCTCACGCCAGCTGCCGCGGCGACATCTTTTAACGTCTTATTTTTATTCATTTAAACTTGGCGAAATCCAAATGGAAACCTGGAGACGCCTCCTCCTGTTTAAAACAATCTACAGCGGATTATTGGCCAAAGCAAAGACGCAAAATGTGTTGACATCGCGAATTCTGTTTCGCTACTGATCTCGATACCGGTATCGGTACCGGTTGCCGTACCAGCAATAAACTGATGCCGGTACCAGGGCCAAATATGACCTGCACCCAAGTGGGTGCTCTATGGGAGGACTACGAAAGTTATGTCTATCAAATCTGTAATCTTTCGCGGCGTCGCGGCCGCGACAATGTTGTTCGCAACCGGCGCTGTTGCACAGGACTACGAATGGACGTTCCAAACAGCTGCGCAAGCGGGTGACAACTTCTTCCCGATTCAGGAAGCTTGGGCTGAACGCGTTGGCGTAATGTCCGGTGGCCGGATCGAAATCACGGTTGTTCCGGTTGGCACGGTTGTTGCGCACAACGAAACTCTTGATGCTGTTGGCGCGGGTATTCTGCAGGGTCACCTCACCGACCCGTCCTACTTCTCGGGCAAAGACCCGGCGTTTGCGATGCTGGGCAACCTTGTCGGCGCATGGTCCGAACCGCAGCAGATGTTCAACTACATGAACTACGGTGGCGGCAAAGAGCTGTTCAACGAATTGGTCAACCCTTACGGCCTGCAGTTCTTGGGCGCGTCCGCGACCGGTGTTGAAGCCTTTCTGTCCACAAAGCCAATCAACAGCATTGAGGACCTGAAGGGCATCAAAATGCGCGCACCTGAGGGCATGGTGCAAGAAGTGTTCGCGGCTGCTGGTGCGTCACCTGTGAACCTGCCAGGCTCTGAAGTTTACACCTCGCTGCAAAAAGGCGTGATCGACGCGGCTGACTACACCGTGTTTTCGACCAACCACGCGCAAGGCATGCACGAGTTCGCGAAATATCCGCTCTATCCGGGCTTCCACTCGATGCCGGTTATCGAAGTTTCTCTGAACAAAGAGATTTTCGACGGTCTTCCTGATGATCTGAAAGCGATCCTTGATGTTTCTGTGCGCGACTTCGCGCAGGACATGGTAAATCGTCTGGACGCTGCAAACCTGACAGCCGTTGCAGAAGCCAATGCAGACCCGGACATCACCATCATCAATTGGTCGTCCGAAGAGCGTGCAAAGTTCCGCGGCATCGCAAAGACACAGTGGGAAAACTGGGCGACGCGTTCCGACATGGCTGGCAAAGCGTATTCCAGCGTGACGGCATACCTGGTGGGCGCAGGCCTGCTCGCAGAATAATTACAAAACGACTTCGAAAGGGGCCAGTCTTGGCCCCTTTCGCAATTTTTGGGGAGGGTTTCTATGGCTCAGCAAGAGACCATAAACGTCAACGACGTCGAGGTACAATTGGAAGCGCTCAAGCGCGTCCATGAAGAAGACACAGCTGGTCCGCAAAACGCCCTCGACCGCGGCATCGTGTCGGCCGGTGGCGTTTTCAGTTTCTTGTTCGCGATCTCGACGATTATCTCGCTCTACGAAATCGTCCTGCGCTATTTTTTCAACGCCCCAACAATTTGGGCGCATGAGACAGTCATTGCGCTGATTGCCGCATGTTATCTCTATGGCGGCATGCAGTGTCTTGCGGCTGACAAACATATTCGCATCGGCCTGATCTATTTCGGAACCAGTGGCGGCACCCGCCGCCTTCTAGATTTCGTCAACGGAGTGCTCGCGCTATTCTTCGCTGTCGCCATTGCTTATGCCGCCTTCACCATGGTCGAAAAATCCTGGTGGACACCCCAAGGCGACCTTCGTCTTGAAAAATCGGGCTCGGCCTGGAACCCGATTACCCCCGCCTTGATCAAAATGGCGTTGTTTCTGACGTCAATCGTGCTCGCCGTGCAATCGATCGGGCATATCTGGACGGCCTGGAAAGGCACAGGCTACCGCCAAAGCAATGGCGAGCCGCCCAGCTTGCTCGCCATTCTCGGCATCGCCACCGTCTTCGCGCTTCTCGCGATCGGCTGTTACATGCTGTTCACTCAAGGCAAATCGCTGGGCATAGAAACCGCGTCCGTCCTGCTGGTCGGCAGCATCATGGTCCTGATCCTCACCGGCATTCCGCTTGCTTTCGTGACCGGTCTTATTGCGATTGTCTTTACAATTGCTTGGTTTGGCCCAATGGGAGTGCCTTTGGTCTCAAGCCGGATTTATTCCTTCGTCAATGAATATGTACTCGTTGCGATCCCGATGTTTGTTCTTATGGCCTCGCTGCTCGACCGCTCGGGCATGGCGCGCGACCTTTATGACGCAATGCGCCTTGTTGCCGGTCGTCTCAAAGGCGGTGTTGCGGTGCAAACGCTGGTTGCTGCGGTGTTCCTGGCAGCGATTTCTGGCATCATTGGGGGCGAGATTGTTCTGCTTGGCTTGATCGCCCTGCCTCAGATGTTGCGTCTTGGCTATAACCGCGCGCTGGCGATTGGTACTGTTTGCGCGGGTGGCTCGTTGGGCACGATGATCCCGCCGTCGATTGTTCTGATCGTTTACGGCCTGACAGCCAGCGTTTCGATTGGTGATCTGTTCCTGGCGACAGTAACGCCGGGTCTGATGCTCGCCTCGTTTTACATTATCTACATCCTGATCCGCTGCTACATGAATCCTGAGATGGGCCCGCCAATCTCGGATGAAGAAATGAACATCCCGCTGAGCGAAAAGCTCAATAAACTGCGCGGTGTGATCCTGCCTTTGGGTGTGGCCGTAACTGTTCTGGGCTCGATTTATGGCGGTATTGCCTCGGTAACCGAAGCGGCGGCTCTTGGTGTGGTTGGTGTCTTCTTCTCCGCCATTCTCCGACGCGAGCTCACATGGGAGCTGATCACCGGCAGCCTGCTTCAAACGCTGGAAACCTGCGGCATGATCATCTGGATCGGTCTGGGTGCAGCGGCGCTGGTGGGTGTTTACAACCTTATGGGAGGCAACCGATTCATTGAATCCGCCATCCTTGACAGTGGCGCATCGCCCCTGGTGATCGTACTGATGATGATGGCGATCCTGCTGGTGCTGGGCCTGTTCATGGACTGGATCGGCATCGCTCTGTTGACCATGCCGATCTTCGTGCCGATCATTGTCAAACTTGGCATGGACCCGGTTTGGTTTGGTATTCTTTTCGCAATGAACATGCAGGTGAGCTATCTGTCGCCGCCCTTTGGTCCGGCTGCCTTCTATCTGAAGTCAGTGGCGCCCAAGGACATGTCCTTGTCCGAAATCTTCCGCGCGTTGCTGCCATTCATCGCCATTCAGTTGGTCGCACTCGGCATCGTATTGAACTTCCCAGAAGTCGCCTTGTGGCTGCCAGAATGGGTGAAAGGGGACTAAAAGATGAGTGCAAGCACTAAGAGTATGTTGAATGTCGCCGTGATCGGGCTTGGATCCATGGGCTACGGCATTGCGAGTTCAGCGCTGCGGGGGGGACACCTTGTTTGGGGCGCAGACGTCAACGCCGCGCAAGCCGAAAAGTTCCGCACGGATGGCGGTCAGGCATCTGACCTCCAAGACGCCGCGGGCGCATTGGACGCTGTGGTGACTGTCGTCCTGAATGCCGCCCAAACCGAAGAAGTCTTGTTTGGCACAAATGGCATTGTGCCGAGCCTCAAGGCTGGGGCCGTGGTTCTTGCTTGCGCAACGGTGCCGCCAGCATTTGCCAAAGATATGGCGGCGCGCTGCGCGGAAACCGGGGTGCATTATCTGGACGCGCCTATTTCTGGCGGGTCTGTCAAAGCGGCTGAAGGTAAGCTGTCCATCATGGCATCCGGCACGCCAGAAGCGTTTGCTGCGGCGCGTCCTCTTTTGGACAGCATAGCAGAGACGGTCTTTGAGCTCGGCGATGAGGCCGGTGCAGGCAGCGCGATGAAAGCCGTGAACCAGCTTTTGGCGGGCGTGCATATCGCGACGATGGCCGAGGCGCTCACGTTTGGAATGACCCAAGGCATTGCCCCGGAGAAATTTGTCGACGTCATCTCCAAATGCGCAGGGACCAGCTGGATGCTGGAAAACCGCGCGCCCCACATCGTGGCCGGAGATTACACACCACATAGTTCGGTCAATATCTGGCCTAAGGACCTCGGCATTGTTTTGGACGTCGCCAAAGCCGCACAGTTTAGTGCGCCAATCACTGCAGCCGCGCTGCAGCAGTTCGTGGCGGCCGCAGGAATGGGGCATGGCTGGGACGACGACGCAGCCGTGGCCAAGGTTTACGCACGCAATGCCGGGCTCACTTTGCCCGGCGAAGAGTAACCTCCCGTGACCGCTCGCATTGCCCTTGTCGCGCATGACGCCAAGAAAGATCTCATGGTCGAGTGGGCGCACAGACATGTGGACGTGTTGGGCGGTTTCGAGATCTTCGCAACCGGTACGACGGGCAAGCGACTTAGCGAAGATGTTGGTTTACAGGTCACCCGCCTTATGAGCGGGCCGATGGGTGGCGATGCGCAGCTGGGTGCAATGATCGCCGAAGCCAAGCTGGACGGACTGATCTTTTTCATCGATCCGATGACGCCTGTGCCACACGATGTGGATGTGAAATCTCTCCTGCGCTTGGCGATTCTTTACGACACCCCACTTGCAGTCAACAGAGCGTCAGCCACCGCTGTCCTTACTTCGCTGGCTTTAAAGGAACAGAGATGACCACCATTCTAGGCTGTATCGCAGACGATTTCACCGGTGCCACCGATCTTGCTGGATTACTGGCCCGCAGTGGCGTGCGCGTGTCATTGCGGATCGGAGTGCCTGACGAACCCGCGGCAGGTACGGCCGCTTTTGAGATCATCGCGCTCAAAAGCCGAACGGCTCCCGTGGCAGCAGCCGTTTCAGAAACCCGGGCCGCTTTGGCATGGTTGAAGGAAGCCGGTGCACAGCGGTTCTTTTGGAAATATTGTTCCACGTTTGATTCAACGGCGGAGGGCAATATCGGACCGGTCGCCGAAGCCTTGATGGCCGATCTTGGCGCAGACCAAACCATCTACTGCCCTGCATTTCCCGAAAACGGGCGTTCCATCTTTATGGGCAACCTTTTTGTTGGACAGCAGCCCCTGGCTGAAAGTCCGATGAAGGATCATCCGCTTACTCCCATGCGTGACAGCAACTTGATGCGGCTGCTTGAACCTCAAGTGACTCACCCGGTGGGGCTCGCAGATCGCTTGACCGTTGCTCAAGGTCCGGCGGCTTTGCGCGGGAAACTGGCGGCGCTTAAGTCCGAGAACGTTGCGCATGTGGTTGTCGATGCTGTGGCAAATTCCGATCTCGAAATCATTGCCGATGCGTGTCGTGAGATGAAATTGATGACCGGCGGAAGCGCGGTCGCGATGCCACTGCCAGCACTTTATCTTGCCGATGGCACCCTATCTGCCGACGCGCCCAAAGCAACGCGCCCCGAGATTGGGCCTGGCACCATCGTTCTATCCGGCAGCGCGTCGGCCATGACGAACGCGCAAGTCGAGCACTATTTGAAGACCGGTGCGCCCGGATATCGCCTCGACCCGCTTCATCTTGCAGAAAAAGGACCAGACGACGTTCTGGCATGGATGTCACAGCAGGATCTTTCGAAAGCCCCGTTGATCTACGCAACAGCTAAACCTGAAAGCGTGCGTGCCGCCCAAGAAAAACTTGGTGTTCAATTCGCCGGTGAAATCGTCGAAGACGCACTGTCGGACTGCGCGGTGGCCGCGCGCGAGTCAGGCGCGCGCCGTTTCATCGTCGCAGGTGGCGAAACCTCGGGGGCCGTCACCAAAGCGCTTGGCGTGAGGCAACTGGATATCGGCGTGGAAATCGCGCCGGGCGTGCCTTGGACCTATTGCCTGTCAGCCGGGCAACAGATCGCTTTGACCCTAAAATCCGGCAATTTCGGAACCGAGGATTTCTTTGACGTCGCCCAAGAAAAACTGTCGGCAGCATGACGGACGAAGCGAAACTACGTGAGCAAATCTGCCTGTTGGCCAAATCTATGTTTGACCGTGGCCTGACCGGTGGCAGCACGGGCAACATCTCGGCCCGAACTCCAGATGGTGGGCTGTTGGTCAGCCCCACTGGCACCAGCTTTGGCAGGCTCGATCCGGGCAGACTCAGTCGGTTTGATAGTGCGGGCACGCTGATCGATGGGGACAAGCCGACTAAGGAAATGCCCTTGCATTCAGCGTTTTATGATACGCGCAGCACCGCAGGCGCGGTTGTACATTTGCATTCCTGCCATTCGGTTGCCCTGTCGCTGATGCCTGATGCGGATGAAGATAACTTCCTCCCTCCTCTGACCCCCTATGGGATTATGAAGCTGGGAAAGGTGAAGCTCTTGCCGTTCTTCCTTCCCGGCGATCCGGCCATGGGCGAAGCTGTGCGCGGTTTGGCAGGCAAGCGCAGCGCTGTCATGCTGGCCAATCACGGGCCGGTCGTAGCGGGTAAGGATATCGAAGCCGCTTGCAACGCGATTGAGGAACTTGAGGATACGGCTCGGCTGGCCATGCTTACCCGTGGTATGAACCCTCGGATGCTCACCGAGGCGGAGCAACATGGCTTGATCACCAAGTTTAATGTGGAGTGGGACGTATGAAGTTTTCCGCCAATCTTGGGTTTCTATGGAGCGAACACGCACTTCCGGACGCCATTCGCGCCGCCAAGGCGGCAGGTTTCGACGCTGTGGAATGCCATTGGCCTTATGACGTCCCCACGACAGAGACGCGGGCAGCTTTGGAAGAGACAGGTCTTGCGATGCTGGGCCTCAATACCAATCGGGGCAATGTTGCTGCGGGTGAAAATGGCCTGTCCGCCGTGCCCGGTCGTGAGGCCGTTGCGCGCGCGGCGATTGATCAGGCCATTGCTTATGCAAACGCGATTGACGCGCAGGCCATCCACGTCATGGCGGGCAAAACAGACGCCGAGGCGGCGCCCCAAACCTTTTTGGACAATCTTGCATATGCCTGCGACGCGGCGCGGAACCGCACAATCCTGATCGAGCCCTTAAATGCTTTTGATGCGCCAGGCTACTTTTTGCGCGATACGACGCAAGCTGTAGAGATTATTCAAGCGGTGAAAGCGCCGAACCTGAAACTGATGTTTGACTGCTACCATGTGGCCCGTACGGAAGGCGACGTCTTGGCGCGTCTGATGAATGTATTCGAGCATGTCGGCCATATTCAGTTCGCCGGTGTTCCCTCTCGCGGCGCGCCTGACGAAGGAGAGCTGGACTACCCCTCGCTGTTCGACGAGATCGCGAAATTGGGTTGGAACAAACCGCTTGGCGCGGAATACAAACCCAACGGGCCAACAGAAGACACCTTGAACTGGTTCAAAAACCCAAAATTCCTGTAGTGCATGCCTTAGACATGGGTATCAGGTTCGTCCCGCGGCCCATATGCCCTTTTGGCCCCTTCAGAGGGTCAACTGGAAAAGCAGCAAGCTGAACCAGACAATCAAGGCACCCGCAGTGAGCTGTGCCGTCGAGGCCAAAACAGGTAAGGCCGCCGAATTTCCTGCGGATGCAAAGGCTGCGGTACGGGCCGCGATGCTGGACAAGGCAACCAGACTTGTCAGGCTCGCAGTGCCCAATCCCATGGCCAGCACCGCCAAAGCGCCAGCGAGCCGAATATCCATCTGCCATGCGATGACCAATAGAAAGATCGCTCCGGTGCAGGGTCGGATTGCAATGCTTGCTACAAGGGTGGCCACGTCACGCACGGACTCCAGTTTGGCCACCTCGTGCGGCGTTGGCCCATGTGCATGGTTGCAGCAGTGATCGTGATGAGCGTGGCCAGTGTCGCGCCAACCCTTGAACAGGGATCGCGTGCCTCGCCAGAACAGGATCAAGCCGACCGAGGCGATGATGAGGTAGCTCGCAGGTGCCAGGATGTCTTCCGCCAGCACCGTCATCTGACGGGCCGACACTTCCAACAGAAGAAACCCGCCATAGACCAAAAGGATCGCCCAAATGGCCTGGGCGATGCTCGAGACCAAAGCCACGCTCAAGAGCCGAGACGCGCGGACCGAAGTCCCCAAGCCGACGCCACCGATCAGGTATTTGCCATGTCCGGGCCCCACAGCATGGACGATGCCATAAGACCCTGCGGCCAGGAGCAATGCAAGATATGCACCCGGCTCACCCGATCTGAGACCTCGAACGGCGGACGCCATCTGGTTTTGAAAACTGCGCTGTTGTTCGGCTGCCCATTGCGACACGGCACCCAGATCAATGATCAAATACCCCGCCAGCAGGCCAAAGCCGACAAGCGCCAGAAGCAGAACTATTCGCATATCAGTGCAATCCTATCGGCAAAAAGTGCGCCAACATTTTCGGTCTGCGGCGTTTCTTCTCGGCTCAGTTTGGCCAAGGTGCTTTGTAGCGAGGCAAGTTTCGCATCGAGATCGAAGGGCACCATGCTGGCCAGGCAACGTCCTTGATCACCCAGCACCTTCGGATGATTGGTGATCGAGAACGCATAGAAATACGTGGATTCGTAGAATGCCAGTTCAAGGATTTGCTCATCGACCGTAATCGGGTTCGACAGGCGGCGGGTAAAGGTCGCCTGCAATCGTCCGTCGACAAGGTGCAGATCAAGGTTTGTTGGCCAGTCCAACTCGACTTCTGTCTCATCAAGAGTGAGGTGCGCCGAACCATCGAAATCTTCCGGCCAATCGCTCCGCAGCCGGACCAGCTCTTTCCGGTCAGCCTCGTCAAGCTCCCCTTCGCGATTCAAGGACAGACCGTAAGACGACAAAAGATAGAGGGTTTCGAACTCGTCATAGATCCAAGTCACGTTAAGCGCCTCTAGCGTCCGGCCTTCACGAAACACAAAGTCCACGCCACCATCGACGAATACATGTGGGTGTGCCGACGCTGGGTGAATGACGACTGCAAACAGCGCGGGCATCAGAACCAAACTGAGTGAACGCCGGAAAAGAGCTGCCATGTTTTTTTGCCCAACTTTTTTTCCGATATGTGCGGATCCTTGACCGCGTACAAGATGATGGATCGTGACATCGATCTTCGGTGGTCATGACCCGGCCAAGGTTCGACTTGGCTATGGAGCTACCGGTTTTCTTCTATCAGATCTCATCCCCCGGATCGTCCAAGGCATCAAGGACCAGGACAAGCCGAGTTTCGCCCGTCCCTTCAATGGGTGGTGATCGGTGTCGCAAGCCGGATGGCGGTTGCTCAGGCCAAAGGGTGCCGCGCAGCAGGATTGGCGCGCCAGTGGGCACGGTGAAGACCTGCTGCGGCGCCGCGCCGTCGGTCGAGGTCCCATATTGTGTTCCGGTCCCGCGATAGGTGCAGACCAGACGCGCCGTCAAAGCGTCGATGTGGAACTTGCGACAGGCATTTGTCGTCACAACATCAAGTCGCAGTCGCAGCCATGGCGCGCCCATGAATTGAGAGAACATCTGGGCCAGGAAGCAGATATCATCCACCATCTGATCTCGTGCTGCGCCGCGCGGCATTGCGGACTGTTCGCACGCTTGTTCCGTCGCGTTGCGAACACCGTCAGGCGTTAGGATCACGCGGGCCCGAGGCAACATGTCAGGATCCAGCCCGTCGATCCAGGTTTGGAACGGCAGCACGGGCCGTTGCCAGATCGCTGCCGCGCAACCCGGTCCGTCCAGCGCCATAAGCCCGTCTGGCTTTTCAGCAACAGCAACGCCCGCAGCCGTGTCCTTCACGACGTCTTGCAAAAGGGTCACGCAGCTGCCTCCGCTCTCTGCCAAATCGGGAACGGATCCGGCAAATCGGGTAGGTTATCGGGGCCTGCTGCCACAATTGCGGGCAGCAGCGCCGCGTCGAGCCGGGCCTTTAAGGTTGGCCAGTCAATGTCACTTCCGATGAAGACAATCTCTTGGCGGCGGTCGCCCCAAGGTTCCTGCCAATGGGCCTGCAAGTAAGCCCGAGCCCCGGCATGGTCGGGCCGGCGTTCTTCCGGCACCGTGGCCCACCACATACCCAGCGGCTTCACGCTGGAAAGCGCTCCGGCCAGGGAAAATTCGGCGATCCAATCCGGGCGCGTCGCGATCCAGAAATGCCCTTTGGCGCGGATTACACCCGGCAAGGCACCATTGAGGACCGACAGGATCTTCTCCGGCACAAAGGGCCGTCGGGCACGGTAGACATAGCTGGTGACACCATATTCCTCGGTCTCGGGCACATGATCCGCGAAACCGTAAAGCTCCTTCGCCCACATCGGATGTTCGTGCGCTTTCTCGAAGTCAAAGAGGCCGGTATCGAGGATCGCATCAGACGGCACGTCAGAGTGGTTGGTCTCGATAATCTTGGCGTCCGCATTCAGGCTGCGAATGATTTTGCGGGCCGCGTCAACCTGTGGCCCGGTCGCGTCAGCCACTTTGTTCAGAACCACGACATCTGCAAATTCGATCTGGTCTGTCAGCAGATGGACGAGCGTACGTTCATCCTCTTCGCCTGTAACCTCGCCCCTGTCACTGAGGAAGTCGTGGCTCGAATAGTCCCGCAAAAGGTTCACCGCATCGACCACCGTGACCATTGTGTCCAGCCGTGAGACGTCTGAAAGGCTATTGCCTGTCTCATCCCGGAAATCAAAGGTTGCGGCCACAGGCAAGGGCTCGGAAATGCCGGTGGATTCGATCAGCAGATAATCGAATTTGCCCTCCCCGGCGAGGCGCCGCACTTCCTCCAGAAGGTCGTCACGCAAGGTGCAGCAGATGCATCCGTTCGACATTTCCACCAGTGTTTCATCGGTGCGGGACAGTTCCGTGTCGGCACGCACCAAATCCGCATCAATGTTCACTTCGGACATATCGTTGACAATGACCGCGACGCGGCGACCCTCGCGATTGTTCAGAACACGGTTCAGCAGGGTCGTTTTTCCGGCTCCGAGGAAGCCAGACAAAACGGTCACGGGAAGGCGGGCGTCAGTCATGCGGGTACCTCGTTTGTGGGTGTGTAGGCCTGGTAGTTGCGCAATTGATCAAGGCTGGCTTGGAGTTCGGGGCGAGACAAATCCCGCGCGATGACAACAATCCGCGACCGGCGGTCATCGCTTGACCAGTCTTTGAGTTGGACCGGAGGATCAAAGATATATTGCACGCCGTGGAAGACGAAGGGCGCTTCGATGTCCTTGAGAAACACAATCCCTTTCACCCGCAATATGTCTGATCCTCGCAGGGCGATCAGCGTATCCAGCCAGCGATCAAACAGTTCATCATCCAGTGGCTCATCCAGGATGATCGAGGCCGTCCCAATTCGGGCATCGTGCGGAGAGATTGGAGCGGTCGCCGGTTTCGGTTGAGCCAGGCCCGAAAGGTTGGCCAGCGGATCAGTCGCAGGTGACGGCGCAGATGCTGCTGTCCACGCGAAAACGTCTGCCGGTTTTGCCCCGTGGCGAAGTCCGCTTAGACCCCAGACTTGGCCTGCGATGCTTTCTCCCCGGACCGAATGCAGGATACGCGCACCGGGATTGATGGATGCCAGCCTTGCCTCGAACGCCTGCACTTCGGCCGATGAAACAAGGTCGGTTTTGCTCAACACGATCAGGTCAGCCATGGCCGCCTGCGAGACGGCCTCGAACTGCGCGTCAAGCGTTGCCGGACCGTTAGCAGCATCTGCAACGGTCACAACACCGTCCATGCGGGTCGTTAGGGCCAGGAACTGATCAACGAGGAGTGTCTGCAGGATTGGCCCGGGATCCGCCAATCCGGTGGTCTCGATCACCACACGATCAAACTGCAACTCCCCCGCATCGCGCCGTGCCACTAGCCGCGCCATTGTGGTGCCCAGTTCCCCACGCACCGAACAGCACAGGCAGCCCGAGCGCATGAGCACCACCTCTTCGCTGACTTGCTCGATCAGATCATGGTCCAACCCGGCCTCGCCGAATTCATTCACGATGACGGCAATTTGCCCCGACCCTGGATCAGACAGTATCGCATTCAAAAGCGTTGTTTTTCCGGCACCGAGAAAGCCGGTCAGCAGCGTAACTGGAACGCGGGGATCATCCATTGTTAGGACCCTAGTGCCTCGGCCAACGTGGTTGCGTTATGTCGCATCATATCGAGATAAGTGGCCGCCGGACCATCAGGCTCCGAGAGCGCGCCAGGATAGAGCGTTCCGCCGATGCTGGCGCCGGTTTCATTTGCGATCTGTTCGAGAAGCCGCCCGTCCGTCACGTTCTCCAAGAAAACCGCCGCGATGCCTTCTGCGCGCATCTGCTCGATCAAGCCCGCCACATCCTGAGCAGAGGCTTCGGATTCTGTGCTCAGCCCTTGCGGCGCCAAAAAGCTCAAGTCGTAGTCGCGTCCGAAATACTGGAAGGCATCATGCGATGTTACGATTGTGCGGCGATCTTCTGGGAGCGTCGCCAATAGGGCATGTATTTCTTCGTCGAGGGCTTCAAGTTCCGAAACATATGCCGCGCGGTTCTGGTAAAACGTGCCAGCATTGTCGGCATCTTTCTGTGCCAGCGCCGCAGTGATGTTGTCGACGTAGGTAACGGCATTTTCTAGGCTTTGCCACGCGTGCGGATCAAACTCGCCGTGATCGTGGTCATGCCCGGCATGTTCTTCGTGGCCATGTTCGTCGTGATCAGC
>JBCBGY010000118.1:0-1657 GCA_038526275.1 Pseudomonadota bacterium
TTCAGCGTCGCATAATTTCCGGTTTCCTTGTCCGGCAAAGCGGCGCCATTGGCCTCTGCCCAACCGCTATCCATGATCATCCAGTTGGCGATGCTGTCCGGAAAGATCGGGTTCGGTGCGGTCGTCAGGATATCAATTGTGTAGTCATCCACCACCTTCACATCGCTCACTGGCGCGAACCAGCTACGGGTGTCTGACCCTTCATCGCTGGCGCGCTGATAGCTGAACAACACGTCCTCTGCAGTGAAGTCGCTGCCATCGTGGAACTTGACGCCTTGGCGCAGCGTGAACCGCCAGCCTTCACCATCGCCGATCACCTCCCAACTGGTCGCAAGCGCCGGCTCGATCTTCATGTCCTTGCCCCGCCGCACGAGGCCTTCATAAACGTTGTTCAGAAAGCCCAGAACCGGGGCGGAATTCACGGCGTGGGGGTCCATCGTCTGCGGGTCCGTGGTGCCCGCCCAGCGGAAGCTTTCCGCCGACGACGTCGGCGCAAACAAGGCAACACTAAGCCCGAGACCGATCGCGATTGTTTGGGAAAGAGATGTCATGGGCGCTCCTCTGCCGACTGAGACGGGTATTGTTTCCGATATTCTTATTATCTGCATGGATTGGGGCGCAATGAGGCATTTTTTAGATGACCTCTCAACTCCGTGAAACAAGGTGATTAGCCCCGATGCCATGCCATCAGTAGCGTCCCGACCGGTGCGATCAACACCTAACGGCTCAACACGGAGTTAAATTTAAATGTTATCACTCACACAGTTCGTCAAAGGCGCAGCCTTTGGCCTGGCGGCGCTATGCGCTGCGCCGGCTTTTGCAGCTAGTGTCCAGATCACGATCACCAACAACCAGACCGAGCAGGGCCTCTACCTCACCCCGCTTTTCGTGACCTTGCACGACGGTTCCTTCGACACGTTCAACCCTGGTGAAACGGCCAGCGCAGCGTTGGAGGCTCTGGCCGAAGAAGGTCAAGTCGGTGGTCTGATTGACCAAGCCACGGCGGGCGGTTTCCGGTCCGGCGTTCTGGCCAATGCGGCTGGCTTCCCTGGTGCGCCCGTCCTGGATCCAGGCGAAAGCGCCACCTTCACCTTTACGAATGTCGACCGGGGCAGCGAACGGTTCTTTAACTTCGCCTCGATGGTCATTCCGTCGAACGACTCCTTCATCGGCAACCCTGACGCCATCGAGATCTTTGATGCGCTCGGCGCCTTCACCAACCTTGACCCGATCGAATTGACCTTCGCCAATGTCTGGGACGGCGGCACGGAAGCCAATGACGGTTTGGGCGCAGCATTCAACCCGACCGGTGGCACAGCGACCGATACGTCCGAAGGCATCGCCCTTACACCGGACCTCGCCTTCCTGAACGGCCAACCGACAGCGGACGGCACAATCGTCGATCTGTCCCAAACCAGCGAACTGCTCGCGACAATCGAGATTGCCGTCGTGCCGCTGCCCGCGACCCTGCCCTTGATGCTGGCCGGTCTTGGCGGCTTTGTCGCTTTGCGTCGTCGGCGCCGCAGCTAAGGCTGACTCGCGCGGTTTGTCGCGCTCACAAGATTTTTGATCCTAAGATCGGCGGTCCATCGGGCCGCCGGTTTTCTTTGTCCTGTCGCAACACCCGGACACGCCAGACCTCCGCTCCCGGACGAAC
>JBCBGY010000118.1:1757-13517 GCA_038526275.1 Pseudomonadota bacterium
CAATGCCAGTAATCTCAACAGTCGCGCGAAACGCGGTTGCGCAACGCGTGAGGTAACGGCAGCGTGTGTTTGAGTCATCAAAGAGGGGCTGGCCTGTGAAAGTGATCCACTATTTCGCCCATCCAGGGCAATCGACCTCGCGCGTGAACCGGGCGATGTGGGCAGCCTCCAGCAGAATTTCGGGGATCACCGCAGTTGATCTCTATAGCGAATATCCCCGCTACGATATTGATATTAATCGCGAACAGGCCCGCCTTCTGGCCCATGACCTGATCCTGCTGCAGTTTCCCTTTTTCTGGTATTCCTGCCCTGCCCTGCTGAAAGAGTGGATCGATCTGGTGTTGGAACATGGATTCGCCTACGGCAAGGGCGGCGACAAGCTGGCAGGCAAAACCCTGATGCTGGCGATTTCGGCAGGCGGGCCGGAAGAGGCCTATTCGAAAGACGGCTATCAGAACCATGAATTGCGGACGTTTCTCACCCCCTTTGAGCAGACGGCAAGGCTCTGCCGTATGTCGTTCCTGGCGCCTTATGTGCTTTACGGCTCCCTGACCGAACCTGAGGACGATCATGCACGAGGCTTCGTGACCTTGATCGAAGCCCTGCGCGACGATCAGTTTGACCTCACGTCCGCGAAGGCCGCAGAAGTTCTCACCCACACCTCGCTTCCAATCCTGCAAAGGGCCTGAGCCATGACAGATTTCCTGCTGCTCGCGTTCATTTTCCTGATTGCGGGCGTCGTCTCGGTGCCTATCGCCACCCGGCTCGGCTTGGGATCCGTGCTGGGCTACCTGATCGCGGGGATCGTGATCAGCCCGATCCTGGCCCTGCTTCAGGTCGACGTCATCTCGATCCAGCATTTCGCCGAATTCGGCGTGGTTATGATGCTGTTCCTGGTCGGCCTGGAACTGGAACCGCGCATGTTATGGGAGATGCGCGCGCGGCTTTTGGGCCTGGGCGGCCTTCAGGTTGGCCTCAGCGCAGCACTGATCGCCGGAGGCGCCTTGTTGCTGGGCGCGGTCTGGCAAGTGGCCGTCGCCTGCGGACTGGCGCTCGCCCTGTCCTCCACCGCCATCGTGCTGCAAACGCTGAACGAAAAAGGATTGCTGAAAGGCGATGGCGGGCAAGCGAGCTTTTCCGTCCTCTTGTTCCAAGACATCGCTGTGATCCCGATGCTGGCGCTGTTCCCGCTTCTCGCCGTTCCGGAACTGATCGCGGACGCCGCGGCCCTTGGCGGCACCGAAGCCCATGCAGCGGCGGATGGCCACGGCGACGACCACCACGGCGATGATGACCACGGATCCAGCATGAGCCTGGTCGATGGGCTGGCCGGATGGCAGACTGCCCTTGTCACCCTCGGCGCGATCGGTCTGGTCATCGCGGGCGGAATGTTCCTCACCCGCCCTGTCTTTCGCTTCATTGCGGCTGCCCGGATGCGCGAAGTCTTTGTGGCCTCCGCCCTGATGTTCGTAATTGGTATTGCCTTGCTGATGTCGCTGGTGGGGCTTTCGCCCGCTCTCGGCACGTTTCTGGCCGGGGTCGTCTTGGCCAACAGCGAATATCGCCACGAACTGGAAAGCGATATCGATCCATTCCGCGGCCTCCTCCTTGGCCTTTTCTTCATGACCGTCGGCGCAAGCATCGATTTCGGCCTTTTGGGCCGCGAGCTTGGGACAGTGCTTGGTCTGACCGTCGCTGTTGTTGTGATCAAAGCAGGGGTTCTTCTGCTGCTCGCCCGGCTTTTCAAACTGGGACAAGGCGAGAATTGGTTGATGGGGCTAGGGCTTGCACAGGCCGGAGAATTTGGTTTCGTGTTGATATCATTTGCACTGTCCAATCAGGTTCTACCGCAGGCATTGGCTGACCGGCTGATCCTGGTCATCACACTGTCCATGATGCTGACGCCCGCCCTTTTCATCGCCTATGAACGGGTCGTCCTGCCGCGCTTCGCGAACTCTGGGGCAAACCGCAAAGAAGATGACCCGGATCGTGGCCAGATCATCGTAGCGGGGCACGGACGGTTTGGCGGGATCGTGAACCGGATGCTGCTCGCAGCCGGGTACGAAACGACCGTTCTGGACCACAATGCCACGCATCTCGATACAATGCGTGCCTTCGGCGTACGCGCCTTCTATGGCGATCCGACCCGGCCGGATTTGCTCCATGCAGCCGGGATAGACGAGGCCCGTATGCTGATCATTGCAATTGATGATCCCGCACAAACGACCGCCCTGACCCATTACGTCCGTCACCATTATCCCAAGGTTCATATCGTGGCCCGCGCCCGTGATCGCCGCCATACATACGAACTCTACGCGGCTGGCTGCCGTGATATCATCCGCGATACGTTCGACAGCGCTGTGCGGGCCGGGCGGTCCGCCTACGAAGCGCTTGGGCTGCACCCGTTTGAAGCCGAACAGCTTGCCCGCAGTTTTGTCCACGACGACCGGTCCGCCTTGGTGGAACTGGCCGGCCTTTGGGATCCGAACGTGCCGGAGGTCGAAAATGAAGGGTACCGCACAAGGGCCCGCGAGCTGATGAACGAACAAGAGGGCGAGTTGCGCAGTCGCGGTCGCGCCTTCCGCGAGCGCAGTGCCCGCGGCTGGACCCCGCCGACCCCGCTGGACCAAGACGCCATTGAGGAAGATGTAAAGTGATCGGCAATGGCTGAACCGGGCAAATTCCTCAGCGGCAATCTGATGCAGCATGTATCGGTGATGTCATTTACCGCCAGTGTCGGCCTGATGGCGATGTTTGCAGTCGATTTCGTCGACATGGTGTTCATTGGCATGTTGGGCAATGAAGCGCTGGCCGCCGCGGTGGGCTATGCGGGTACGGTTCTCTTTTTCACCAACTCGGTCAATATCGGCCTGTCCATCGCCGCAGGGTCGCTGGCCGCGCGGGCCATCGGAGCCGGCGAACAGGATAAGGCGCAAAGCTATGCCACCAGCGTTGCGGCGCTGGGTTTGGTCGTTGGGCTCATCGTACCACTCCTGATCCTCGCCACCTTGCCGCAGGTGCTGGGGTTCCTCGGCGCGGAAGGAGAGGTCGCTCGGCTGGCGGCACGGTACTTGACGATCATTCTGCCCACCATGCCGGTCGTCGCACTGGCCATGACTGGCATGGCCATCTTGCGGGCCTACGGCGATGCAAGACGCTCAATGATGGCCACATTGATCGGAGGGTGCGTGAATGCCGTTCTGGATCCGCTCTTTATCTTCGGGCTGGGTCTGGGGCTTGACGGGGCGGCCTTGGCCACCGTCGTCGCGCGGTTTGCGATGCTTCTCATGGCCATCCGGCCCGCCTTGCGCGTGCACCAGGCCTTCGCGCGCCCGCAATTGGGGCGGATCAGGCAAGATCTGGGGGCGGTCAGCGGCATTGCCTCACCCGCCGTTCTGACCAACGTGGCAACGCCGGTCGGCACAGCCATCGTCACGCGAGAGATGGCCGCCTATGGCACGGAAGCTGTGGCCGGAATGGCCGTAATCGGTCGCCTTATGCCGATGGCCTTCGCCGTCGTGCTGGCTCTCTCCGGAGCGATCGGACCGATCATCGGTCAGAACTTTGGGGCCCGACAGTTCGACCGGGTCCGCGGCGCGATCAATTCGGGCGTGCTATTCTCAGGGCTTTACGTCCTGGCAGCGACAGTGGTTCTGTTTTTCCTGCGCGAACCGATCGCGGCCTTGTTCCAGGCCGAGGGGCTGACCAAACAGCTCATATTCCTCTTCTGCGGTCCGCTAGCCCTGGCCAGTTTTTTCAACGCTATGATCTATGTGGGCAATGCCAGCTTCAACAATCTGGGCCACCCGATCTATTCCACCTGGATCAATTGGGGACGCCACACGCTGGGAACTTGGCCCTTCGCGGTGTTGGGCGCCCACCTGGGCGGGGCCGCAGGCATCCTCATCGGCCAGGCCATCGGCGGCGTAATTTTCGCCGCACTCTCTTATGCGCTTGTGATGCGGGTCGCCGCACAACTCACAGAAACCAGACCAGTAGATCCATTCCAGTCCCAAGGGCGCCTCCATGGTCTGTTTGGCCGGCACCACTAGATGAAGATCGGATCGTCCGATTTCAGGCAACACGACCCGTTCAGGTTTCCCCAAAAACCGGAGCTCAAAAAGCTCTGTTCTTATTGGCCCCGATATCCCGAGGCGCGGCGCCCAACAGGCGACAGGGGTAGCGCCCCCAACCCCACAAAACTGCCAGTAGACAGCCCCTAGATATCCGATTCAGCCAAGAAAACGGTCTATAGCGTTTCGCTTATTTGCTGCCTCTCTCGCTGCGCTCGAACACGAAAAGCGACACAAGGTGTTCCAACGAAAACTCGAAACGCTTTAGGCCAACCGCTCTTTCACCATCGGTCCGACGGCACCGAAATCCATCTGACCGGCATATTTCGCCTTCAGCGCCCCCATCACCTTGCCCATGTCGCGCACGCTTTCGGCCCCCGTTTCCGAAATGGCACCACCAATTGCAGCCTCGACTTCGGCATCGTCCAGCTTTCGGGGCAAGAAGCCCTCAATAACCTTGGCTTCCGCCTGTTCCTTCTCGGCCAATTCCAGCCGCCCGCCCTCCTCGTAGGCGCGCGCACTTTCGTGACGCTGTTTCACCATGCGCCCCAGGATCTGCAGAACTTCGGCATCGGCAACACCGTCATCCTTGCCATCCCCCCGCAAGGCGATGTCGCGATCTTTTATGGCTGCATTGATCAGTCGAAGTGTGGAAAGTTGGACCGCATCCTTGTCGCGCATCGCCTGTTTCAAAGCGCTGCCGATCCGGGTTCGCAAGTCTGGCATCAGTGAGATTCCCAGAATTTCATCCTCAGTCTGCCACACTAATGTTTCAAACGCCGCAACACAACCGTCCCCTTTCGTTACCAGCCCGGACTGCTTGACGCCGGTCAGAGCCCCGCCTAGCTTCGCGCAAATTTGCCGCCAAGGACTCACCCGATGACCGCCACCGCATGCCTTGCCCTCGCTGACGGAACTGTCTTTTACGGCCAAGGGTTTGGAGCCACAGGCCAGACCGTGGCAGAGCTTTGCTTCAACACGGCCATGACCGGATATCAGGAGATCATGACCGATCCGTCTTATGCCGGACAAGTGATCACCTTCACCTTCCCCCATATCGGCAATGTGGGGGTGAATGCGGATGATGACGAAACCGCGGACCCAGTCGCGGACGGCATGGTGGTCAAATGGGATCCGACCCAGGCGTCCAACTGGCGGGCGACTGGTGACCTGAGGGACTGGCTTAGCCGCCGCGGGCGGATTGGTATCGGAGGCATTGATACACGTCGGCTGACCCGGGCAATCCGCCAACAGGGCGCGCCACATGTTGCACTGGCCCACAGCCCGGACGGTGTGTTCGATCTAGAAGCGCTTGTGGCGGATGCGCGCGGTTTCGCGGGGCTGGAAGGGGTCGACCTGGCAAAAGAAGTCACCTGCGCACAGTCCTATCGCTGGGATCAGCAACGCTGGGCCTGGCCCGAAGGCTATGTTCAAGCAGCCGCGCCAATCCATCGGGTCGTCGCTGTTGATTACGGCGCGAAACGCAACATTCTGCGCTGTCTCGCCAGTGCAGGTTGCGAGGTGATTGTCCTGCCGGCCACAGCGACAGCCGAAGATGTGCTGCAGCACGATCCTGACGGGCTGTTTCTATCCAACGGTCCGGGCGACCCGGCGGCAACCGGCGAATATGCCGTACCCATGATCCAAACCATTCTGAACAAGTCAGAGATCCCGGTCTTTGGCATCTGTCTGGGTCACCAGATGCTGGCCCTGGCCCTGGGAGCGCAGACGGTGAAGATGAATCACGGCCATCACGGCGCGAACCACCCTGTCAAAGATCTGGAGACGGGCAAAGTGGAGATCACCTCCATGAATCACGGCTTCACCGTGGACAGTCAGACCTTGCCGCAAGGTGTCATCGAAACCCATGTGTCGCTTTTTGACGGCTCGAATTGCGGCATTCGGCTTGCCGATCGCCCGGTCTTTTCGGTGCAGTACCATCCGGAAGCCAGCCCAGGCCCCCAAGACAGCTACTATCTGTTCGAACGGTTTGCTCAGGCCATGGCCGCGCAGTCGTGAATACCCGACCCCCAAGGTTAACTTAACCCATTGTTAACCTTAACAAATCACTTTGTTGTCCAGCGCGTAGAGTGCCACGTGCGGGTTGGGTATGTCGGTACAAAGTCAAACAGTAACAGATCTCTCAAAGGTCTTCGCCCTACCGGAGCAAACGCAGAAGCGTCCGAAACGGTTGGGCGATCATCTGATCGAAGCGGGCCTGGCCACCCAAAGCGACATTTCGAGAGCGCTGGCCACCCAATCCACGGCGCATGCGCGACTTGGCGAAATTCTGGTGGCGCAAGATGTTCTCAGCGGCGCAGATCTACTCACCGCGCTCTGCCAGCAATGGCAGACAGAATGCATTGATCTCAACCGGTTTCGGCCCGATGCAGCGCTGATCGATCTTTATGGACCGGCGGACTGTTTGCGCGACGGTTTGGTGCCAGTCCAGCGGGTGGGTAGTACGACCCTAATCGCGACCGCACGACCAAACGAATTTGCCCGTCAGTCGGAACGGCTGACAGCTCTGTTTGGCCCCGTCACCATGGCCTTGTCGAGCGAGCCAGAGATCGGGGCTGCGGTGACTGCGCAACGTGGTTACTGGCTGGCGCAGCGAGCCGTCAATCGCGTTGAGCCGCACTATAGCTGCCGGACAATGGTCAGCTATCGCGGTAGGTTGCTGGCAGCACTGTCGTTGGTGATCGGCTTGGCAGGGCTGATCATGTGGCCGTTGACCGGTTTCACAATTCTCACGCTTTGGGCCATCCTGACCCTGGCCGCAACAGTCGCCCTAAAAGGAGCGGCGCTGGTTACGGCCATCCGCCACGGAACCACTCCTTTGCCATCAGCAGCGGCGAACCGGACCGATGTGCCCTCAATCGGGCGGCTGCCGGTCGTGTCCGTGCTGGTGCCGCTTTTCCGCGAACAGGCGGTCGCAGAGAAATTGCTCAAACGGTTGGCGCGGCTGACTTACCCAAAGGAATTGCTCGATATCTGCCTGGTCGTTGAAGCAAGTGACGATATGACCCGCAGGACCCTGGCACAGACCGAGTTGCCACGATGGGCGCGTGTCGTGACAGTGCCGGTGGGCGACATCCAGACCAAGCCCCGCGCATTGAATTATGCTTTGGATTTCTGCCGGGGCAGTATCGTGGGGGTCTGGGACGCTGAAGATGCGCCGGCAGCCGATCAGCTTTATCATGTTGTCCAACGGTTCCATAACAGCGGATCGGATCTCGCCTGCCTCCAGGGGCAGCTCGATTTTTACAATCCCCGCACCAACTGGTTGTCACGCTGTTTTACCATCGAATATGCGTCCTGGTTTCGGGTTATGCTGCCCGGCATGGAGAAGATGGGGCTGACCATTCCGCTGGGCGGCACGACCTTATTCTTCCGTCGCGAGGCATTGGAGGCTTTGGGCGGCTGGGATGCCCATAACGTGACGGAAGACGCCGATCTGGGCATCCGCCTCGCGCGGCAGGGTTACCGGACCGAGATGATCGAGACTGCGACCTTAGAAGAAGCAAACTGCCGGACGATCCCCTGGATCAAACAACGCGCGCGTTGGCTAAAGGGCTATGCGTTGACTTGGGCCGTTCATATGCGGGCCCCAAGTGCGCTGTGGCGCGACCTTGGCCCCTGGCGGTTCTTAGGTGTGCAAGTGCTGTTTTTGGGCACGCTCAGCCAATTCGTCTTGGCCCCGGTTCTTTGGTCTTTTTGGGTGTTACCACTTGGCCTGCCCCACCCCGCAGCAGCGGGATTGCCGTCGCCGTTCTTTTGGAGTTGTGTCGGGTGTTTCGTGGCCGCCGAAGTCATCAACCTTGCCATTGGAGCGTTGGGCCTAAGCCGTTCTGGACGAGCCGGTATGTCGGGCTGGTTGCCTTCTTTGCATTTGTATTTCCCGCTTGCCGCGCTGGCGGCCTATCGCGCCTTTTTCAGCATCTTTGCCGCGCCGTTCTACTGGGACAAGACAGCCCACGGTCTGTACGACGAAGCGGCAGAGCCACAGGCGGCAGCCCCGCACGCGCCGCAGACAAAACGAACGCTGACCCCCGTCAAAACGGACTATGCCGAACCGATTGCTAAAGCTTCGACGCAGTCTCTTCCGCGTCGCGTTTCAGCCGCTGGACAAACGCGGTAGAGATGTGGCTCTTCAAGGCCTCGTAGGCCGCATCACCCTCGCCGTGACTGATGGCTTCGACGATTTTTTCATGCTCTGCCAAAGCGGTCTCACCCCGACCGGCAGCGGCCAAAGACGTGGTCGCCATCAGAGCCATCGACCGATAAACCAGATCAAGTTGCTGGACGAGGTAGCGATTGTGCGAAGCTAGGTGGACTTGCCGGTGAAAGCGCCGATTGGCGCGCGCGAGCGCGGCCGGATCATCCACCAAAGCCCGGTCGCTTTCGACCATTTCCTGCAAGACCTTGATCTCTTCGTCGGTTGCATGGCGCGCGGCAAGACGTGCAGCCAAACCTTCAAGCTCGCACCGAACCACATAGAGTTCGGCCAATTGATTGTGGTCGAGCGAGGCTACGATCAGGCTACGCCCATCGCGAGAGAGCAAAGATTGCGTTTCCAGCCGCTGAAGCGCTTCGCGGATTGGCGTCCGGGAAACCCCGAACCGTTCCGCGAGTTCCGATTCCACCAGCCGATCGCCGGGCCGATAGGTTCCCACATCGATAGCATCCAGGATCAACTGGTAGGCATCCTTTTGGGGTGTCCGCAGGTCTGGCATTCGGGATCCTCTTCCCCAGAAAATTGAAGCAAGCTAACTTGCCCGGTCACCTGACGCAATGTCGCACGGCGCTGCAGGCCATCGCACCCTATCTTCAGACTAGGCAGGAGGCGGGCAAATGGCGCGAAAAAGAACCGACATCTTGGTGGCAGGCGGCGGGATCGCAGGTCTGACCACTGCTGCAGCCTGTGCCCATGCCGGGTACAGTGTTGTGCTCGCCTCGCCGTTTGCCCCGGTCACAGAGGCCGGGGGGACAGGGTCCGACCTGCGGTCGACGGCGTTTCTGCAACCGGCGATCTCGCTTTTTGAGACGCTTGGGCTTTGGCAGGATCTGGCGCCGGAGGCCACCCCGCTCGAAGGGCTGCGGATCGTTGACAGCACCGGATGGCCGCCGCAGGTGCGCGCGACCCGAGAGTTTCGCGCAAGCGATCTTGGCAGCGCCGAGTTCGGCTGGAACCTGTTGAACTGGCAGACCCTTTCGCACTTGTCGCAGAAACTGACCGACCATCCTGAGGTCGATCTGCAGTACGGTTCAGGCGTCAGTGGTCTGGTGCAACGCGACAACGAAGTGATCGTCCGCCTGACCAGCGGAGAGAGTGTGGCTGCCCGATTGGTTATCGCCGCAGATGGCCGGGAGTCCACGGTGCGGGATGCTGCAGGGATCGGGCATGTCACCACGCGCTACGGTCAAAAGGCCTTCGCGTTCGTCGCAGGGCACGACATCCCGCACGAAAATGTCTCGACAGAGGTCTACAATGATGGCGGACCCTTCACGATGGTGCCCCTGCCCGACCATGAGGGCCAGCCTGCCTCGGCCATCGTGTGGATGAACACCAACGCCCGCGCAGCAGAGATTGATGCCTTGAACGAACAGGATTTTGCGGCGCTGGCCAGCGAGCGGTCCTGTCACTGGTTTGGCCCTCTCCGGCCCCTGTCGCCCCGCCGCACTTGGCCTATCATCAGCCTAAGAGCGAAGGCGCTGACCGCGCCCCGGGTGGCTATCCTGGCCGAGGCCGCGCATGTTGTTCCGCCAATTGGTGCTCAAGGTCTGAATACGTCTCTGAACGATGTGGCCGCGCTATTGCGGGCGTTGACAGCCCATCCGGGCGACCCGGGCGCGCCAAGCGTACTGGCAGATTACAGGCGCGCGCGGTCAACCGACATTACCGCCCGCGTTGCGGCCATTGATCTGTTCAACCGCGTCACCAAGTCTGATTTGGCGCCCTTGCAGGCGCTCCGCCTCAGTGGGCTGAAGCTGGTTCACGACGCGGCACCGCTGCGGAAGACGATCATGCGTGCAGGCATGGGCGGTTGACTTTAACCCAGCGGCCCGGGCAACCGCTCTTCGCTAAGTAGAACGTTCGCGTCAACATTTCCGACCCCGGGCAAGGTCATGATCCGGCGGCGCAGCACGCGTTCAAAATCCGGCAAGTCTCGGGCCACAACCCGAAGGCGGTAATCGTACAGGCCCAAAACATGTTCGACCGTCTGCACCTCCGGAATTGCGGTCACAGCACGTTCGAAGTCTTCCAGGCTGACCCGGCCTTTGGTTGCGAGCTTGACGCCCAGAAACACGGTGACGCCAAAGCCCAAGGCCTGCGGATCAAGATGGATGCGCCGTCCGCCCAGGATCCCGGCAGTCTCCAAACGTTTGATCCGGCGCCAAGCGGCGGGTTGGCTCATATCCAGTTCTCGCGCGATTTGGCCCGAGGCGAGCGTCGCATCCGCGGCGAGGCGGCGAAGAATGGCCCGGTCTATATCGTCCAGATCGATCATAGCGGTAAGGATGCGTTTTCTTTGATCGTGGCCACATGCATCAGAGCTTCGACATCGGTGATATGCGGCAGGGCCAGAATGCGCGTTCGGTAGACCTCCTGGTAATGCGCCATGTCCCGCGCCAGAACGGCCAGGCGTAAATCGACGCGGCCCAGAAACGTTTGTATTTCCAGAACCTCTGGCACTTGTCTGGCAGCGTCCACCAGGTCTTCGAATGCCCGAGGTTGGGTCTTGTCCACCGTGATGCGCAGTGAAACGCGAACGGCATATCCAAGCGCAGGCCAATTGATGGCGCGCTCTTGGCCCTGAACGATGCCCGCCTTGCTCAGCTTCTCGAGCCGTCGTGCAGCCGTGGACGGCGTAACACCCGCCCGCTCCGCAAGAGCGGCGGTGGTGTCATTGGGTGCGGCCATCAGTTGGCGCAGCACCCGGCGATCCGTGTCGGTAATCTGCATTGAAACTATGATATGACACCAAATGGCAAATAGAAATGGCAATAATCGGGGCAAAACTGCGAATTTTGCGCGCTCTTACTGGCCATTGTCTCTATGCTCCGACCCCAATCAAGAAGGGAGAAAGACCATGCGTGTTTACTATGACCGCGACTGCGACATTAACCTGATCAAGGACAAGAAGGTTGCAATTCTGGGCTATGGCAGCCAGGGCCACGCTCACGCCCTGAACCTGCGGGATTCCGGTGCCAAGAACCTGGCGGTTGCCCTGCGCGAAGGCTCGGCCAGCCGGGCCAAAGCCGAGGGCGAAGGGCTGCAGGTCATGGGCATCGAAGAGGCCGCCGCATGGTGCGACCTGATGATGTTCACCATGCCCGACGAATTGCAGGCCAAAACCTACCGCGACCATGTCCATGACCACCTGAAGGAAGGGTCAGCCATTGCCTTCGCCCACGGCCTGAACGTGCATTTCGGCCTGATCGAACCAAAGGCCGGCGTCGATGTGATCATGATGGCCCCTAAAGGCCCCGGACACACAGTGCGCGGCGAGTATACCAAAGGCGGCGGCGTGCCCTGCCTGGTGGCGGTCGACAATGACGCAACCGGCAAGGCGTTGGAAATCGGGCTGTCTTATTGTTCAGCCATCGGCGGCGGCAGATCCGGCATCATCGAAACCAACTTCAAGGAAGAATGCGAAACCGACCTTTTCGGCGAACAGGCCGT
>JBCBGY010000119.1:0-10612 GCA_038526275.1 Pseudomonadota bacterium
CTAGCCTTCTTGTTCCGCAAACTTGCGGGCGTGGTACTTTTGGAAGGGTTCGTCGCTCTCGTATCCTTTCTCAACCACCCAGGTCAGCATGTTCAGCGTCGTCCAGCGACCGAATGCACCCGGCATCACAGCGACGGCGGCCTCTGCCCCTGTCGCGCCGTCGGGCACATCTTCCGGGAAGAAGTAGATGTTAGGTGTAAACAGCGCCCCCCACCGTTTGGTCAGATCCTTTTCGGCAAAAGCTTCGCCGTCGAAATCCGTCACCTCAACATCTCCGAACATGTTGATCTGGATCACGAAATAGTTGTCTTCGATATACTGAGCGATCTCTGGAATGACGAAGACCTCTTCGTGCATCTTGGTGCAATAGATGCAGCCCCGCTGTTCGATCAGGACCATCAGCCGCTTGCCTTCGGCATTCGCTTCTTCCAGATCCTCCGCCAGATCCTTGAACGTGTCGCGCATCCATGGCGCCTTGTGCAGTCCATCATCCCCAATCTCTGCCTGCACTTGCAGTGCAAACAAGACAGCGCACAGGATCGAAATCATTCGGAACATAGTATCCTCCCACGTTAGCCAATGGTGCTGAACCACGGGATGTTCTCCAGCATCCATTGGGCGATAATGTTGATTGAGTTGGTGGCGATCAGAAAGCCGAACAGGACAAGCAGCCCACCCATCAGCTTTTCAACCAAGCCGAGATGGCGCCGGAAGCGTGCCATCCAAGACATGAAGGGCCCTATGAACAGGGCCGCAACGACAAAGGGCAGCGTCATGCCCGCGCCGTACACAAACAACAGGCTCGCCCCCTGCCCTGCACTGTCCTGTCCCGCCGCCGTGAACAGGATTGCGGCGAGCACAGGGCCGACACATGGGGTCCAACCAAAGGCGAAAGCCAGTCCTATGACAAAGGCTCCGGCGAGGCCGACATTGCTGGTATTACCCGCGTCAGCCCGAAACTGACGGTAGAGGATGCCGATCCGAACGATCCCCAGGAAGTGTAGGCCCATGGCGATAATGATCGCCGCCGCCGCCCATCTGAGCAGGTCAAAATAGTCTCGTACCAACTGGCCAAAAACCGTCGCCGAGGCACCAAGCCCAACGAAAACCACGATGACTCCCAGCGCAAAACAGCATGCAGCCAGGAACGCGCGCAACCGGACAGCGGGAGAGATGACCGCCTCCGCCGAGATCTGATTCATTCCAACTCCGGCCAGATAGCTGAGGTAGAACGGCACAATCGGCAATATGCAGGGCGATAGAAAAGAGAGCAGACCCGCCAGCAGAGCGCCGAAATAGGTGACGTCGAACATTAAGCCACAGCCCTTGCCTTGAGATATTCAAAAATTAGATTATGACTAAACGATAAGAATGGTCAATCAATGGTGGACCGATGCGTTTCTGTCTTTACTCGGTAGTGTTGGTCTTTTGGCTGCCCGTTTCGGCCTGTGCCGACACGTTTCTGCTGATGGCAGAGGAAAAAGGTTGCTATTGGTGTGGCCGTTGGAACACTGAAATTTCGCATATTTACCCCAAAACGGCAGAAGGACGAGCAGCCCCGCTTCGGCGTTATGACCTTCACACCGACAAACCCGAAGTTTCGTTTGCGCAGCCGGTCCGATTCACCCCAACCTTCATTTTGGTTCAGAATGGTGTGGAAGTCGGACGAATGGAGGGCTATCCCGGCGAGGACTTCTTCTGGGGCTTGTTGGCGACTATGTTCGAACGGGCCGAGATAGATCTGAAACCCGCGAGTTGAGTATCCATGACGATTGATGTCTCTTCAGATGCAACGACAGGTTCTGAAAACACCTCTCGATTGCCAGTCTTCGACGACAATATGTGCGCCGAAGACATGGACAAGATGATGGAGAATGCCCAAAGGGCATCAAACTTCCTGAAGGCCATCAGCCACGAAGGCCGACTGATGATCTTGTGTCATTTGGCGTCTGGCGAAAAGTCGGTCACCGAGCTGGAGGATCTGTTGTCCGCGCGGCAAGCCGCCGTGTCGCAGCAACTCTCTCGGCTCCGTCTCGAAGGGCTGGTGAAGCCCCGGCGGGACGGCAAGACGATCTACTACAGCTTGACAGATGACCGGCCCCGGCAAATCATCGAGGTGGTCTACGACCTGTTCTGCAGGCAAGACTGACCGGTCGCCGCAGCAACGTCCGGTCCCTGGGAGGAACGTGACATGCTGGACTTTCTGGGCGAGGGCAACGCAGCTGCTCTGATCGGCCTCTTCGGGGGTATCGTGCTTGGGCTCGCTGCGCGGATTGGTCGGTTTTGCACACTCGGTGCGATCGAAGACGTCCTCTACGGATCCGATGATCGCAGGTTGCGCATGTGGGGAGTTGCGATTGGGGTGGCCATCATCGGCACCCATTTGGCAATGTCCACGGGCCACCTGGCGCCCGGCGACACAGCCTATCTTTCCCGGGTCTGGAACCCGTTTGCCTCCATCATTGGTGGGCTCATGTTTGGCTACGGCATGGCGCTGAGTGGGAACTGTGGATACGGCGCTTTGGCGCGCATGGGCGGTGGCGACATTCGGTCATTTGTCATGGTTATTGTGATGGGACTCTCCGCTTATGTCGTAATGTCTGGTCCGCTCGCACATTTTCGGGTTTGGCTTTTCCCTGTTGATGCCGCCGCCTCGTCGCCGCAGGGCTTGAGTGTCTTGCTCCAGACAGTTGGTGTTGATTTTTGGATTACCGGTGCTCTGGCGGGGGGCGCGCTTCTGATCATGGCGCTGTCCAGCAAGGCGATGCGAGGTTCACCGGAACATATTTTCTGGGGGTCGGTGGTCGGTCTTGCGATCATTTCGGGTTGGGTCGGCACCTATTGGATTGCGACGACCGGTTTTGGGACCGAACCTATTGAGACCCACTCCTTTGCGGCTCCGATCGGAGATACAATCTACTATGCGATGACCGCCTCAGGGAACACATTGTCCTTTAGCGTGGGGTCGGTTGTCGGTGTCGTTTTGGGCGCTGCTATCGGGTCTTACATCAAGGGTCACTTCCGATGGGAAGCCTGCGAGGACCCGCGCGAGCTACGCCGTCAAATCCTAGGGGCCGCGATTATGGGTCCGGGCGCAATTCTGGCGGTGGGCTGTAGCATAGGACAGGGTGGCGCAGCATTTTCGGTGCTGGCCTTCAGCGCCCCCGTCACGTTCGTCGCAATTTTCATAGGGGCCGCCATCGGCTTGCGCCAACTGATCGCAGGCTTTGCCCCAGCAGAGTGATCAGGCCTGAAGTGCCATATCACTAAGGAACAACGGCAACGGGGCGGGGCGGCCAAAATGAAACCCTTGACCGTATGTCGACCCCATTCCGGTCAACAGGTTAGACTGTTCACGGGTTTCTATCCCTTCCGCAACGCTTTCGGCGGGCAGTGATCTGCACAACATCAAGACACTTTCAACGATGCCCTGCTTGCGGCCAGATGTGCAGATATCTGTCAGAAAAGATTTATCGATCTTGATCCGCGAAATCGGCAAATCTTGAAGCAAGGAGAGTGACGAATACCCGGTCCCAAAATCGTCCAGCGCGATTTTCAACCCAATCTCATTCAGCTTCTTCAAATTGGTCCGACCAAGACCATGCTCACTCAGGGCGTCACTCTCCGTCAATTCGACGCAGATCTTTCGCGGAGCGATGTCATTTTCGCGGAGCGCATTTTGCAGAGTCTCGACGAATCCAGGCTCCCGCAAGCTCTGGGCCGAAACATTGACCGACATTTCGAAATTTGGTGGAAAATCGGCTGCATGTGCAGCCAGTGACTTGCACGTCGTTGCAAATATGAATGTGTCCAGATGCGGCGTGACGTTGTTGCTCTCCGCCAACGAAATGAAATCGTGCGGAGTCGCGATTCCGCCGTCAGGTTTTGTCCAACGGCTTAGAACTTCGGCTCCGATCCACGCCCCCGTCCGGAGATCGACGATGGGCTGCATATGCGGTTGCATCTGCCCATTCTGCAGACTGTCTAAAAACAGATGTACCCACTCTTCCGACTTCCGCGCAGTGGAAAAAGACGGGGCAGAGCCGACAGACCCGGATTTTGTTTGGCGCTTGGCTTCGAACATGGATTCGTCTGCACGTTCGATCAACCGGTCCAGCGACTGTCCATGGAACGGGTAAAGGCTGCTCCCGATGCTCACTTCCAACTGGATCGTGTTTTGCCCGATGACCAGGGGGCGAGCCACTTCCCGCCGGATCTCGTTGACGGTGGCCTCGAGGTCCTCAACCGATTTGGCATCGTGCAACAGGACAATGAACTCGTCTCCCCCGAAACGCGCAATCGTCTCGCCCAACGGAACCGCGTCGGTCACGGCCTGAGCGATTTGGCAAAGCGCCTGGTCGCCCACAGTATGGCCAAACTGGTCATTGATCGTTTTGAAATTGTCGACGTCAATCAATAGAAGGCCAAACGTATCCTGATCCAGTGTGCAGGTCGCGACGAAATCGTTCGCCGTCAGTTCGAAAAACCGCCTGTTATAGAGCCCAGTCAACGGATCCTGATAGGCATTCTGCAACAGCGTCCTATGCGTGTTGGTGTCTCGATCCTGAGGTGCGGCGAAGACAAAGAAGGTTTCTGTTTTGCTATTGCGGTTCAGAATTGGTCCGACATGTAGGTCAAAGCCCGCGTAGCGACCGAACTTGTCTTTAATCCAGACTTTCTGGACAGAAATCGGCTCCCCGTCCGTTATTCTGTGCCAATCGTTGGAAGACAGACCCTCCAGTATCGGAAACAACCTATGGATGTTTTTTCGAACCAGCATTTCAACAGGAGCTCCGGTGTAATCGGAAACACCCCTGCTTACGCTAAGAATTCGGCCGGATCGGGCGACAGTCAGGCAGACGGGTTGGATATCGGCAAGGTCTAGCAAAGCAATGTCCCATTTTCAGAAAGCCCTTGGCCAATAATGGGCATAGCATCCCGGCTTGACTGCTCATACAATCGATCAACGAGTTCTCAAGCGCATTAGTTGAGGCGTTTGGCAGGGACCGGCTCAACCAGTTCTGGCATAACGGCTGGGGCATAGATATAACCGACACATCCCGCAACTTTTTGGGCCCGGATCGTCACCGACTGCAGCCCGGCGATCGCGCGCTGCGCCGTGATTCTAAGACCTTGCAGTGTAAGCGAAATTTCCGGCAACGGCTTGTTATCAATAGACAAAGCACTCGGCTCGGTCCCGACTGGCAACAAACCCATGACAAATTCCGCAAACTGCGGCGTAAATGCCATCCGCACGGAATAGGGTGTCCCAAAACGGGTTTGAGTACGAATATTGTTGCGGCTGCTTTCAACTCGGTCCAGGTACCATTCGCCGGAATCGATGTCCCGGTGCACCATGATCGACAAAGTTGTTTCCGTCATGCTCGATGTCCTAGCCTTATCGCCGTGTAGGCAACTAAGTAAAAATTTAAAGTTAATAATTCGTAACTCATTTGATCGATAGATGATCGGCGGGAGCACTCGATCCGCAACATCCACCCAAATGCGATGGATAGTGCCCGTTGATAGCGTCAATTTACCGGTGAAAGGCAGAATCATCCTATGATTGCAGAACAGTTCTTCCATTGGATGCTCGTAAACGTTAGTAGGTCGTCAACTCTCACTGTTCGCTAGGGTTCATCTCACTGCTCCCGAAAGGTCAGGCACATGGAACAAACCGTGATTGAGCAACCCGATGTCGACACCGTGGTAGCCATCGCGGCCTCGGCTGGCGGGCTTGAAGCAACATCGCTTCTGGTCCAAAATCTACCGCCCGAGCTAAACTGCTGTTATGTAATCGCACAGCATATGTCGCCCTCCCACAAAAGCATGCTGGTGCAACTTCTGTCCCGGGAAACCCGGCTTACGGTTTCGGAACTTGACGCCACGACCACGCCAAAGCCTAATGTGATCTACATCCCGCCCCCAGCACATGATGTGATCTTCCGCGACGGTAATTTTCAGTTGCGGGAACCTGCGGGGCATCCGGCCTCGCCCAAGCCCTCGGCAGACCGGCTGTTTTCCTCCCTTGCAGAAACGGTCGGTGTGAATGCCATTGGGGTCGTGCTGTCTGGCACTGGCAGCGATGGCAGCTACGGAATTCGGTCCATTCGGGAACATGGGGGGATAACGATTGCACAGGAGCCAAACAGTTCCAAGTATGACAGCATGCCAGTGGCCGCCATTCGAACTGGCTGCATCGACCTCACCCTAACTCCGCAACAGATCGGCAAGCATATAGGTCTTGTCATGGAGCGACCGCGGGATCTGAGCGCTTTGAAAGAGCTCAACGAGCAAACCACCCGCAACCGCGATCTGTTCGAAATTCTGCTCGCTAACACCCTTGTGGACTTCCGTCAGTACAAGGAAACAACGATCAATCGCCGCATACAACGCCGGATGATCGCCAAAGGCATCAACGACTTCGATGAATATGTTGACCTGTGCCGCCGCTCTGTCGAAGAAGTGCTGGCTCTGTACCGAGATCTTCTGATCTCGGTCACGCGTTTCTTTCGCGACCCGGAACAATTCAAAACGCTCGCCAAGGCTCTGAACGAAAGCGTGCCGAAACACCCAAAGGAAAAGCCCTTCCGCGTTTGGGTTTCTGGATGCGCCACAGGCGAAGAAGCCTATACTATCGCAATTCTGGTGGCCGAAGCCATGGGTGGCCCCGAAGTCGTGGGCCATGATCAAATACAGATCTTCGCAACAGACATTGACGAAGATGCCCTGGCCGTCGGTCGCAAAGGCATTTATCCCCAAGCTGCGATCGCTGATATTCCGCCCGACCTTTTGCCGAAATATTTCGACATTAAGGATGACTCAATCTGCGTGAAGGCCAAGCTGCGCAGTTTCGTGATGTTCTCGCGACACAACGTCTTTCAGGACCCACCGTTCATTTCAGACGACCTGATCAGTATTCGCAACGTGCTGATTTATTTCAGCACCAAACTTCAGGAACGCGTGTTGACACGCATGGTCTATGCTCTCAATCCCGGCGGCCATCTGCTTCTGGGTACGTCGGAAACGTTGGGCCATATGGAATCGCAGTTTAGCCAGGTATCTCCTGAATCCAGACTGTACCGGCTCGACTCTAACAAGATCGCCCTGCGCGATAGAGAAGCCGCCTATATCGGCCAAAGCCCAACCCTTGTACCCCGCGGCGAAGCTGGCAAATCCAGTCAGGCCGCAAGCGTTGACGAATGGAAAAGGTTCGACCGTCTGGCACAATCTGTGGCTCCCATCAGCCTATTGATGAACCGGGAGCGCATGGTGCTGCGAATCTACGGTGACGTGGGTCCATATTGTTCCATCACGGCGCAGTCCTTCGGCAATTCCAACATTTCCATTCTGAAAAAGCCGCTCGCCTCTGATGCGGCCAGCCTCGCCCTGGTCGCCTTGAAACACGATGAACGGCGCCAGGGTCAGTGGCATCAAGTGCCCGGAGGCGATGGGAAGGTCGTTCAATTGACGGCCTATCCGATGCAAGCCGACGCAGATCTCAACGCCGACATCGTCCTGATTGGCTTCGAGACAAAAGACGAACCTGAACCGGCGACGACGGAACAGGAAAAAACGGACTATGTGCATTACTTGGAAGATGAACTCGCGCGAACACGCGATGCGCTGCAGGTGACCATCGAACAACTTCAAACCTCGAACGAAGAACTACAAGCTGTGAACGAGGAACTCCAATCTTCGAACGAAGAGCTTCAATCCACCAACGAGGAGCTCGAAACCTCGAACGAAGAATTGCAGTCGACCAACGAAGAACTGATCACCGTTAACGAAGAGCTTCTGGTTAACACATCTCAACTGGAACGAACTTCAGCTGAATTAGGGGCCATCGTTCAAAATACCCCAACAATGCTTCTGATGATCGACCAGGGGCTATTGATCCGATACGCGTCCGAACGGGCGAAACAGGTGTTTTCCCTTGGGGAACGGGGCACGGGCTATGGGCATTTGTCTCAGGCCATGATCCCGCACGGATATCCCCGCATTGTTGACATGTGCAGTCAGGTCCTGACGTCGCGGGAGCCAATGACCCATCGCTTTCAGACCGGCTTGCGGCTGAATGAGCTAGCGATCGCACCAATATCCGGTTTGGATGGCCAGATGATCGGGCTCGTTCTGCAGATCCAATCGGTGGATAGCGAAGACGGCCTATCACTTCTCAGCGAACGCCTCCGGGAAATCGCAGAGATTGGAACCTGGCGGTACAATACCGCAACAAACAAGGTATCCATATCGCGGCACCTGGCCGAGATCATAGGGACAGAGGTCGAAACGCTCGAATCTTCCTTCGATAAGATCTTGGAATTTTGCCGCGATGAAGATCGTGACAGGGTGCAGAAAATCCTTAACGACGCGACCGAGAAACTTGAGAAATTCGACTATTTCGTCAGCATGAACCGCCCGGATGGCACTTCATTCTTAGGCCGGAACATTGGAGAAGCCTTCCGCGACCACGAAACCGGCAACATCATCCTGGCTGGTAACTTCAGAAACATCTCTGACGAACTCAATAAGAACTTTTTGATCAAGCACTATGAACGCGTTTTCGGAGAGCACGGGATCGGCTTTTATTCCTATGACGTGCGCCACAACCTGCCCTTTTGGAGCCCAACGTTTTTTGACATCTTGGGATATGATCGGGACACGGTTCCATCCATGGAACTCGGTCTTGATGTCTTCTCGGGTGAGGCCCGCAAACGGGTTGAATCCTCTGTGCAACAAGCCATGCAAACGGGCGCGCCTTTCGACTATACGGAAGAGATGACCCGCAAAAACGGAAGCCGCGCCAGCGTGCGCGGACTTGGTGATGTGGCCAAAGATGAAACCGGCGCAGTCACCCACGTTTTTGGGTCATTTCAAGTCCTAGAAGAACTGCCCTAACCCACTGGAGCCGTCATTTCGCCGAACTTTTCCGCGATATGTAAACTTGTCATAGACTTTTTGGCTCTAGAGACGGGTTAAGGACGACGAGTAGGACGAGCAGGACAATCCAGGAAATGAATGAGAGCGCACCCATGTCAGTGAACCGCGTGCTTTCCATGACCCTTTTTCGGGACCTAAGCACCGGTGTTTGGTATGTCGAACAGGTAGAATTGCGGTACGGCACAGTGCGAAATGCGCTGCGGTTTTCGGAACTGACACCCATCGGCGACGCCCTGTCAGACGACTTTGTGGAACAGTTACGTAATCATCTTCCCGCCAATCTGAACCAGCAGATCATTTCGGTTTCGGGCGAGGCCGTCAGCGTGCGAGAATTTATTGCGATGGATATGCGGATCCTGTCACAAACGGCTCTTCACGGTATTCAGCGCGTCATCGTTCGGTTCAACCGCGTGCTCGGGCGTGTCTTCGACTTTCTGATTCCGGAAAAGCGGCCTGATCTTTTGCCGGTAACCTTGACTGTTCCCTATGACATCGGCGTGCGGGCCGAGCGGCAGACATCCATTGCAATGGGCCCTCCTGACGACGGCTGACCGTCGTACAAGACGGCAAATCAAACGTCACTGTAAGCCGCATGGCGACGACAGCCCGTTTTTAGAATAGTTCTAATTTCTGCTTGCATCCGATTGCGAGAAGCCTCTAGGTATGGCTCAGCCAGCTCCGAGGAAGCCAGCAAGAATTGCAAACAGCGCGGGAAAGAACCATGGCTCAAACAGCTTTGACATTGTCGACTGATGCAAAGACCGAAATTGCGGAGGCTCTGAACCAAAGCCTTGCCGAAACTGCGGTCGCGACCATGTTGGCTCAGAACTTCCACTGGAATGTGACCGGGATGGCCTTCGGTCCCTTGCACGACCTGTTTCAAACGATCTACGAAGATCACTTTGCGGGCCAAGACGAATTGGCCGAGCGGGTGAAGGCACTAGATGCCCATGCCGAAGGAATGCTGGCAGGGATGTTGAAGCGGTCCAAAGTTTCCGAGCACGACGGTCATGCAAAAGATCAAGAAATGATCAGGGCCATGCTCACGGCACAGGAAACACTGGCCGAAACGATCGGTGGTGCAGGCGAATTGGCGGCCAAGCATGGCGATACGCTGACCGAGGATCTCTGCATCGAACGCGGAACCGTACACGAAAAATTCGCTTGGATGCTACGCGCTCATCTCGCTGGGGCGGATTGATCCTTTTTGCGCTCGGCAACAAGGACGGGTTCGGCGGGCACAAAGATCTCCTAGAGAGCAGTCATTTGGCGCCTCTAGAGCGTCTGACGAAAGACCTGAAACATCAAGTATCAGATAACGCGTTGAAATCTTTGATTTCAGGCCGCCTTAGATGATCCAGATTTTTCGCATGACCCTCTAGCCCATCAAGCACATGCTCCAGGACAACATCGTTTGGCAAAGCTCCTTCCAGAGCTTGCGCCAATACCTCGCACGGGCATGTTTGCTGCTGCCAAGTCGCGGCACCTTGACGGGGTTTTTCGCGGGACGGTTTCATCCGGTCGCTCCATTTCCAACAGGTGGACCCGGGCTGACCTATGTCGGCTGGCTTGGACCAAGCAATATAACCCACAACATGTGCGGGCTCTGTCCAACGATGACAAATGTCTGAAAAGGCCGCAACTTATTTCTGACTAATTTACTTGGCAAAAT
>JBCBGY010000119.1:10712-13434 GCA_038526275.1 Pseudomonadota bacterium
GGTGCAACCCCATGGGAAGCCGCGGACGAAGATGGATCTTCGTCCGCTTGACAGCACCTGAGGCCCGGATCAGGCGCTGCGATAAAGCTTAGTCATAGAGAATTCGCGATGGCCAAGCGCCTCTGCGGCAGTATGCCGGCCATTGGCCGTGCGACGGATCATGTCAATCAACTCATCGCCCGCTTCGTCCAGGGTCATGTCGCGCCGCAAAATACCCGAAACATCCACGTCCACATGTTCAGACATGGTCCGCACGGTGCGTGGGTTGGCGGTGATCTTGATCACAGGCACAATCGGGTTACCCACGACATTGCCTTGGCCCGTCGGGAAAGTATGCACCACGAAACCACCGGCAGCCATCAAGGTCACGCATTCCGCAGCTGCCGATGAACTGTCCATGAAGTACAGGCCCTGGCCCGATTTCGGAGCCTCAGCGGGTTCCAAAATATCTATGTATTTGGAGGTGCGCCCGATCTTTTCCAGATTGCCAAGCGCCTTCTCTTCGATGGTCGTCAGACCACCCAGAATGTTGCCCTTGGTCGGCTGACTGTCGGAAAGGTCATCGGTCTGGTGGGCAAAGATCACATCGTCCTGATAGGCTTTCCACATCTTGTACCAGCGCGCGCCGACCTCTTCGTTGATCGCGCGCTCTTTGCAGATATGTTCTGCCCCGGTGATCTCTGACGTCTCGCCGAAGCAGCCATAGATCCCCTCAGGCAGCATCTTGTCGTACATGTTGCCCACGGTAGGACAGGACCCTAACCCGGTGGTCGTGTCGCTCTCACCGCACTTGGTCGACACCCAAAGCTCAGAGATCGAGCACTCCTCGCGCTCGAGCTCCGTGGCATAGTGGACAAACTCCTTGGCCTTCCAACTGGCCTTCCGGATCGTCTCGAAATCGCCGTTCTGTTCGATGGAAAAGCCTTCGACCGGTTTGCCCGTTTCGGCGATGCCATCCACAATGGTCTTGGTCCATTCCGGCTCGATCCCGATCACGACGACGGCAGCCACATTGGGGTTAGCGCCCGTCCCGATCATGGTCCGGAAATGAACCTCGAGATCCTCGCCAAACTGCAGGCGACCGTAGGCGTGGGGTATGGCCAGAGTGCCTTTGACATTGTTCGCGACGGCCTCGACCGCTGCATTGGAAATGTCGTCCACCGGCAGGATCAGCACATGATTTCGCACACCGATCCGGCCATTGTCGCGACGAAAGCCCTTGATGGTCATGTTGGCATATTTTGACATCGGCTGCTCTCTCTACCAGCGCTTCGTTTTGCAGTTATGCGTGTGGACATGGCCGCCTTTCGGGATATCGGCGATGATCTTGCCCATGTCCTGGCCATATTTGATGGCGGTATCGCCCTCTTTCAGATCCTTCAGCGCGATCTTGTGCCCGATGGCCACATCCGAACCAGCGGTCAGGGTGAACGTGGAATTGTCATGGGTCACGCAGCAGAACATTTCTGTCCCGGCAGTCAGGCCTTCGACAACCACGACGCCCACATTATCTTCGTGATCATGCACCAAAAGATGCGGAATATTTGACATCGGTTTCCTCCGTACGGGCCTTAGGGCCACGGCTTCAAAATGACTTTGGGCGGGGCGAGCGAACCCGCGCGGATTTCATCGAACGCGCCCTGCCCGTCCGACAGGGGGCGGTCTTCCGTCCAGTCGAGCGCACCGAGACGACCGTCAAAGATCGCGGCACATGTCTCCTGGAAATCCTGTGGCGTGTAGCAGTAGGTGCCGATGAAGGTGATTTCCTGCAGCGTCATCCGGCGGATATCGAGCCCACCGGTCGCCTGGCCCAGGCCCACATGGGCGATGACTCCGCCGGGCAACGCCACGCGAGACGCCAAGGCGCGGGTCACCTCATAGCCCACGGCATCAATGACCAACGGGGTCTCACCGTCCCAGCTTTCCACGACCGTTTCGCCGCACTGATCCTGCAGATAAGTCCGGCGCAGCGGATTGGGTTCGACCAATGTTACATTCTCGCACCCTTGCGCGCGCAAACACAGGGCCGATGCCAAACCGATGGCCCCGCCACCGATCACCAACGCCTCAGACTCCATGCTCGGATGCAAGGCGGCCAGCGCCAGTTTCGCGGCGTGCCAACATACCGCCAAGGGCTCTGCCAGGGCAGCTTTCTCTAACGGAACGCCGTCCGGCACAGTGACAAGATTGGCTTCAGGCATCGTCAGCCATTGGGCGAACGCACCTTCCCGCGGTGGCATTGAAATGATCTGACGATCCGGGCACAGGTTCTGCCGGTCGGCCCGGCAGGCTTGACACTGGCCGCAGGTGACAAGGGGGTTCACGGTCACGGGTCTGCCGTCCCATGCACCTCCAACGACAGTTCCGGCCGCTTCATGCCCCAGGATCAGCGGGGCGGGGCGGCGGCTGTCATGGCCCAGAAAGGCATGCATATCTGACCCGCAAATGCCTACGGCATCAATGCGCACCAGTTGATCGCCTGCCCGCGGATTGGGTTCCGGCGCATCGCGGAACTCCAGCCTTTCCGGTCCCGTATAGACAAGCGCTTTCATTTCGCAGTGAACCCCCCATCGACCATCAGCACCTGCCCGGTCACGTAGTCCGAGGCTGACGAACAAAGGAACAGGAGCGGCCCGTCCAGATCCTCCAGCCGACCATTGCGACCGATGCAGGTTTGTGCAGCATTGCGGGCCGCGCGGTCTGGGTCCGCAAAAACAGGCGC
>JBCBGY010000120.1:0-13332 GCA_038526275.1 Pseudomonadota bacterium
AAGGGTTTTACCGGTACCCGGAGGACCCACCAGCAGCGCCCCTTTCGGGATCTTGCCGCCCAGGCGCGAAAATTTCTGCGGATTGCGAAGGAACTCGACAATCTCTTCCAGTTCGTCCTTGGCCTCGTCGATGCCGGCAACATCATCAAATGTCACTCGGCCCTGCTTTTCGGTCAGCAGCTTGGCGCGGCTCTTGCCAAAGCCCATCGCACCGCCCCGACCACCGCCTTGCATCCGGTTCATCAGGAAGATCCAAATCCCGATAAGGATGATGAATGGCAACAGCGTCGACAGGTAGGTCAGCAAGCCAGATTGCTGCTGCCGTTCCGCGCTGAAGGATACATTGTTTTCGATCAGCCGCTGGGTCACGTCTTCTTCAGGCGGGATCACTGTCGTATAAAGCTGACCGTCGCTTTGCCGGAACTCGACAATTTCGCCGTCAATCGTCGCTGACGAGATCTGGCCGCTATCAACGGCACGCACGAAATCGGAGTAATCCATCGAGCGGGACGACATATTCGACTGCCCCCCGCTGAACACATTGAACAAAGCGAGGATGAGCAGAAACAATACGACCCAAAATGCGATATTGCGCGCGTTACCCACGGGTTGATGCTCCTTCACATGAATTTCGCGCGTTCATAGCGCGTAACGGGTAAGATATGAAACTATTTCAACGGTTCAATGCGATAAGATAGAAGTGAATGGGTGATCCGGCCCTTGACGTAGCTGCAGACGCCACGTTTCCCCTTGGTCAGGTATCGGTGCCGCGACCAAATTGTCGCCATCCCAGATCGCTGGAAGGGCAATACGGCTGGCGCGCGGCAGATCCCCGGGCTCTTCCAATTGCCTCAAACCGGCTTCGCCCAACACGGCAATTCGGTGGCTGGCAGTGGCCGGACCGTCCAGGCTCCAGCGCTGATCCCAGACGCCTTCTGTGGCCGGAACGCTGAGCAGTTCGACCGCTGAATATTCTCGCATGATCCGAAATTCTGTTTTGCTCGCGGTGACTAAGCAGCCATGCAAGGTCTGCGTCCGGCCCCGTTCCAACGCCCCGATCACTGAAATCAGGGCACGAAAACGCGGACGGTAGGGGCTGGAAGAGACCCAGCTCAAACCGTGCGCCATAAGTCGAAATCGGATCTCCGCCGGTGCTGCGACGAGCGCCGCCCGATCGATCCGCAAGTCACCGGCATCCAGCACCATGGCCCGTCGGGCCAGATCCAGGGTTGCGATCTCCAGCGCGTCCCGGGCCTGCGCCATATGTTCAGCGGTGCGCGCAAGTGTCTCGGTCGTCAGACCCAGTTTTTCCAGATGAACCAGCGCCTGTCGGGCCTTGATCCGATCAAATCTTGTATCATCGTTGCTGGGATCATCGTGCCAGCGCACACCTTCATCCGTTAGATAGTCTCGCAGGCTTTGGCGACTGTGGTTCAGCAACGGTCGGATCCAGCGCACACCGTCCTCATGCCGGTCCTCCGACATGGCCGCCAGCCCATCCACGCCGGACCCGCGCGCGAGGCGCATCAATACGGTTTCAGCCTGATCGTCCTGTGTATGGCCCAGGGCAATCGCCGGAAGTTCATTCTCGCGCGCCCAGTCTGTCAGCAACCGCCTCCGGGCCTGCCGGGCGGTATCCTGAAGGTTGCCGGACGTTGGGCGATCCGTCCAATGCAGCACCGTATGGGCGATATCCAACTCGGCGCAAAGCTGGCTGCAATAGGCCGCCTCCTCGGCCGCCTCGGGCCTGAGCCCGTGATTGACGGTAGCGGCAAACAGGATGTTGCGACGGGCTTTGCACCATTCGGCCAACGCCACGGTCAGAGCCACGGAGTCACCGCCACCAGATAAGGCAACGCCCATGGCCAGCGGAATTTTACCGTCAAACAGCCGGTGAAGCGTTTCGGCGAGCGCGCGTGGCAGGCGCAAAGGTCAGGAACAGCCCAGCGCCAGCCGGTCGGCATCGGCGTCGTAGGCCACATCCGTTCCGGCGAAGCGTGCGGTGACCTCGCTGTAGGTCACGCAGGCCTCTTCCCGCTGGCCCAACGCTTCAAGGCTCGATCCCAGCTTATAAAGCGCGGACGGGGCGAATTCGCCGTCAGGGTAGCTTGAAAAGCTTTCCAGGTATGCGCGGGCTGCCGGGGCCGTCTCACCCAGTTCCAGCAGCGCCTCACCCCGGTAAAAATGGGCTGATCCCGTCAGCGGTCCGCCCGGATAGGCCTCGGCAAAGGTCGCAAAGAGGTCCGCGGCGCTGCGAAAGCTACCCTGATCGAGCGCCTCCTTCGCCCGATCAAAGTCCAACTGTTCGCTGACGGCCAGTTGCGGGCCGGAATTTTGCGGCGCCGGTTGCGCAGGGGCGATGGAACCCTGCGGTGGCTCACCACCCAGAGGTGGGGTCTCGCCCAATGAGCCCAAATCGCCGCCAGCCAGTTCGGTCAGCCGAAATTCCAGATCGCCGATACGGTTGGTGCCATCAGCCACGATATTGTTGATCCGGGTTTCCAGCGCCTCCGTCCGCCCGACCAAACGCTGAAGCTGGGCCTCCATGGAATCCAACCGGTCGAGTGCCGAACCAGACAAGGCCGGGACATTCGGACTGCCGGTGGTGGAAAGCTCACGGGTGAGCTTTTGCATCTCCACCTGCAGAATTGTCAGCTCTTGTTTGATGTCGGCCAAGGTTTGGGTGTCTTGCGCCAAGGCAGGCCCCATCAGACCGACCGCCATAACAACGGGCGCAAACATCCGCACAAGGAGGCGTGGCATCAACGAAACCGACTTCATGGGCCGAGCTCCTTTCCTAGCTGCCGCCGGCGGCCTGCAACAACGTTACCGCCCGCCTGTTGTTGGCATAACAGGCCTCTTGCGAGCAGATTTCAAGCGGTCGTTCCTTGCCGTAAGAAATCGTTTGAAGACGGGTCCCCGCCACGCCCTGGCTGATGAGGTATTCCTGTACGGCATTGGCGCGCCGCGCGCCCAGCGCAAGGTTGTATTCTCGGGTGCCCTGCTCGTCCGCATGGCCTTCGACAATCGCAGAGTAGGTCGTATTGCTGTTCAACCAGCGGGCTTGTCCGGTCAATACCACTTTGGCTTCTTCGGTAAGGGTCGATTGATCGACGGGGAACAATACCCGGTCCCCGACGCTCGACTGGAAGAAGGCAGGCGAGGACGGATCACCAGCCGCGCCATTCAGCCCCAGGGCCGACGCATCATCGGCGCCGGTTCCGCCAAAGCGGTCCGGACTGGTGCAGGCGCCCAGCCCCAAGGCGGCGACCAGAAGTAAGGGAAAACGAAGTGTACCGTGCATTGTGAGATCCTGTTCTTATTTTGCTTGCTCGTTAACGAAGTACTAACACGATTGGCCGGGCTTGTCAGGGCAAGAGCGGCGACCAAGCGGGGTCAGATGCGGCCGACGGGGTGCGCACTTTCTTCAGGTTTCGCCCGGTTATGTCGACCGAATAAAGGGCGGGCGCGCCGCCTGCCCCGGATGTCTCTCGTGTAAACATGATAACACGGCCATTGGGAGCCCAAGACGGACCCTCGTCCAGAAACGATGCCGTGAGCAACCGCTCCTCGGATCCGTCTGTCCGCATCACGCCAATGTGGAATCGCCCCTGATTTTGTTTGGTGAACGCAATCAAATCACCTCGCGGCGACCAGACGGGGGTGCCGTATCGGCCCTGCCCGTTGGATACACGCCGCGGCTCGCCGCCGTTTGCTGGCATGACATAGATCTGTGGCGCCCCCGACCGGTCGCTTTCAAACACGATCTGGCTGCCATCCGGCGAGAAACTAGGCGCGGTTTCAATCGATGGCTCGCTTGTCAGCCGCCGCGGATTGCCCGAGCCCAGATCAAGGGAATACAGATCCGTGTTCCCACCTTGGGTCAGCGAAAAGACCACCGTCCGCCCGTTCGGCGCAAAACGGGGCGCAAAGGTCATCGTGCCCGGTTGATCGGCCAGAACCCGGCGCTGCACCGTGCCGACATCCAGAACGTATATCTTTGGAAAGCCGCTTTCGTAGCTGGTATAGAGCACCTGATTGCCGTTCGGTGAAAAGCGGGGCGCCAGAACAATGCTGTCGCTGCTGGTCAGGAAGGCCACGTTCGCGCCGTCATAGTCCATCACAGCCAACCGTTTTTGACGCGCGTTTTTCGGCCCCTCTTCCGAGACAAACACGACGCGGCTGTCAAAGTATGGACCTTCACCTGTAATCCGGCTGTAGACCTGATCAGCAACCTTATGGGCAATGCGGCGCCACGCATTAGTAGACCCGCCAAGCTGCAGGCCGTCGCCCAGCGTGGTTTCGGCGAATATGTCGAACAGCCGGAATTTCACCGTCACACGCCCGTCGCTCGCCACGCTGACGGCACCGGTCACCAAGCCTTGGGCATTAATCGCTTTCCAGTCCGCATATTGCACCGGGCTGTCGAAGCTGGTGATCTGGCTGATGAAGGCCTCGCGGGGGATCTGGCGGAACAGTCCGGTGCCCACCAGGTCATCGGCCACCACTTGCGCCAATTGCTGTGCCAGGTCCTGAGCCGCGGCATTCTCAGCCACAAAGCTTGGGATTGCGATGGGGAGCGGCTCAATCACACCTTCTGTAATGTCGATCCTGAGCGGGCCGTTCTGAGCCACCGCAGGCATGACGGGCAATGACAAAAGCGCAACGAGGGCGAGACGAATAAGCGACATGGCTGCATCCTTTCGGGCAGAGGCAACGTGGATTACTTTCAGAAGTTTCCTGAGCAGGGAACAGGAGGAGTGGTTTTGGTGTATGAATGACAGGCCGCTCATCTCAGGCGCATCCCATTGGGGTTGAACACCATTTCGATCTCCCTCCACTGGCTGTATTTGTCGGCGGGCAACGGGAAGCCGCTGGAACCGCAACGGATGATGGCGCGTCGGGCGGCCTCATAGGCTTGCCGGGCTGCGGCGTCGGATCCACCGGACGCTTCCAGCATCCGCACCGATCCCTGCACGATCTTTCCGTCCTGCTGCATTGAAACGCCGACCACAACGGTCACGCGCAGGGCCTCCGATGACAGGGCCCCGACATTCCAGCACCGCTGTACTGACACACGCAATGCGTCGCGCTCGCCTTGCGACATGGGCGGACCGCTCGGCGCAGATGGTGTTTGCGCACCAGAATCCGACTCGAGCGCCTGCTCCAACGCATCATTTATGGCGCTGCTTGGCGCCGGTTCGGGCTCAGCCGAAGCGGTTTCGGTCGTCTCGGGCTCGGGTGCCGGCGTCTGGGGCTCTGGTTCCGGTGTCGGTTGCACCGCCGGTGTGGGCCGGTTGGGGCGCGCGGGTGGGCGGATCGACGTGACCGGGGCAGCAGAGGACAGCACAGTGCCGCCGGGCTCTTCAGCTTCGGTCACAATTTCCGTCGTCTGCGCTTCAGGCGCCGTGGCCTGCTGTTCTTCCTCTGGTTCAGTAGCGGCAATCCGTTCGTCCGGTTGGACGGCCTCTTGCACAGTCTCGGCGGTATCCGCCTCTGGCGAGGGTTCGGGAAGCGCTTCTGGCGCGACCCGTGGAGCGGCGGTGGGTTTTGGTGGGCGCGATGGATCAAGCTCTAACGTGGCGCCAGCCACGGCGTCCGGCGGGTCGGGGACCTGCGGCACTGTCGGGTCAACGTCCACCTGGGGCAACGGTTCAATCTGCGAAACGTCAGGGGCGGTGTCGGGCTCCTGCACCGTGGCGGGCCTTGGTGCTGGCTGGGTTTCTGGCGGGCGTTCCGGCGCGGGCGTGTCAGGCACGTCCGCTTCCTGCGGAGTTTCGGGCGCAACAGGTTCGGCGCTGTCCGCGACCGGCGGCGTGCGTTCGGTCGGCAGCGTCAACGCGGCAAACTCCGCCCCTGTCATGACCGACACACTGGCCGTGGTAATCGGCGGCGGTGGATCGGCGTGGAACAACCCCGCGATCAACGCCCAGACGATCAGGACCAAATGGCCTGCGCCCGAGATGATTGCACCCGTGCGCACGGGCGACCTAACCGTCCTGCCCGTCCAGGCGCGGCCCGCCCGTGTCGGTCACAAGGCCGATCTCGTTAAAGCCACCGGCATTCAGGGCGCCCATGATCGTCGCGACCTGGCCGTACGGAACGGTCTCATCCGCCCGCAAATAGACCTTGTCGTCTGATCGCTCCGCTGCCACGGCGCGAAGCTTGGGGATCAACTCGCCCTGGTCCACTTCTGTGGTCATGAGCGTCACGGTCCCGTCAGCCTCGATCGTGACGGTCAGCGGTTCTTCCTGCTCGGTCGGCAGGGCCTGGGCGGCGGTTTCCGGCAACTCAACCGGCACACCCACCGTCAAGAGCGGTGCTGCCACCATGAAGATGATCAGCAAAACCAGCATGACATCAACGAACGGCGTCACGTTGATCTCGGACATGGCGGCAGAACGGCCCTTGCGCCGCCCCCGGCGCTGTTTGCCGCCGCCTCGGGGTGCAACAGACGCGCCCACCCCTAACTGTCCAACTGGCGCGACAGGATGGTCGCGAACTCGTCGGCGAAGGATTCGTATCCGCCGATGATCCGGTCACTGTCTGCACTGAGCTTGTTGTAGAAAATCACAGCGGGGATCGCCGCAAGCAGGCCGAGCCCCGTGGCCAGCAAAGCTTCAGCGATACCGGGTGCGACAACGGCCAGATTGGTGTTCTGGGCAATCGCGATCTGTTCAAAAGCATGTTTGATGCCCCAGACCGTACCAAACAGCCCCACAAAGGGCGCTGTGGAGCCCACTGTCGCCAGAAACGACAGGCCCTGATTGAGGTTTTCGGCCTCTTTGGCGATGGCGACATCCATGGATCGGTCGATCCGCGCTGTTGCGCCAGCAATCAGTGCACCGTCGGCCTTGTGGCTCCTCCGCCATTCGGTCATGCCAGCCGCAAAAATCCGTTCGCTGCGGCCCCGCGGGTCTGTGCCGATCTTGTCGAACAACTCGTCCAGGGGCTCACCAGACCAGAAGGCCCCATCAAAGACCGCCGCTTCCCGCCGAGCGGCCACATACATGATCATCTTGCCGACGATGATCGCCCAGGCCCAGAAAGAGGCCAGCAAAAGAAGGATCATGACAATCTGAACCGTCAGGGTGGCGCGTGCAAAGAGGGCCCACATGGAGAAATCAATCTCCTGCGCCTGGGCCAGGGTCGAGGTTTCCATACCGCCTGCTCGTTAACTGGTCGGGTGTTCTTTGCACCCGCGATTAAAGGGGTTTTAACCTGTTTCCCATCAGATTGCCAACACGAACCCGTCATGACGCTGCGGTGGGTTTTAGGGCGCCAGCTTTGCGCGAATGTCTGCTGGCAGGCGGGTTGGTTTGCCAGCCCCGGTCATCAGCGCCAATTCCACATCGGCCTCAAACAGGCACGTTGCCTCCCGAAGCACACGCTGGTGCAGCAAGATCCGAGCGCCGCGAAATTCCGTGGCCTGCGTTTCCACCGTCAGCAAATCATTCAACCGGGCCGGCGCTCGAAACTCGGCGGCGATGCGTCGGACAACAAAAACAAGGCCCTGGACCTCTTTCAAGGTGTTTTGATCGATGCCGCAAGACCTGACCCAGTCGGACCGGCCACGTTCGATGAACTTCAAATAGTTGGCGTGATAGACCACCCCGCCCATGTCGGTATCTTCGTAGTAGACCCGTGACTGATGCAGGTGAATGGCCATGTCGCCGGACTGTATCAAACGCCGAGAGATGATCCAGCGGCAGCATGCCACGGAGGGATTTCAAGCGTGGGATTTGTGTCAAAGCCGTAATCCCCCGCGATCACACCTGCGATTTTACTTCACAACGCCCCCAAAGACGCCGTTTTTCAAAACCAATAATTGTGATCGACCCCGGCTCGATTGGACACTTTCAAGAAACGACAAGCTATGTGAAGTATAGTCCCAAGGACGCAAAGGTCCAAATCAAGGACCGAGTACGAAAAGGGACAATACTTCGCATGACGACTAGCCAGCGCCGGCCCGCAGCGAGCTTTCGATGAAACCCATCACAATCAAAAAACGCAGCGAACTTAAGGATCGCATGCCGGAATACGCTCTGGTTGGCGAAGTAGATCTGGTTGTGGTCGCGTTCGACGACCAGGTTTCGGTCTTTTACGGCCGCTGTCTGCACCGGGGCGCATTAATGTCCGATGGCTTCGTGCGGGGCGATAACCTGATTTGCGGTGTTCACGATTGGGACTATCGGCTCGATAGCGGTGTTTCGGAATATGCCAATGACGAGGCACTGCCGAAATTCTCGTCCTGGGTCGAGGACGACGAGGTGATTGTCGACGCGGACGAAATCGAAGCCTGGGCTCTTGAGCATCCTCAACCTTATCAACGTGATGCCTATCTTGGTCTCTATGCAGATCCGTCGCATGGCCAAAAGGAAGAGAATTACACCGGCCTTATTCAGCAATATGCACGTGACGGCCTGAAAAAGACGGGCCATCACGGTGTCGTGGATGCCATGGGCGTGCCACGCGCAGAACTGCCGGATTGGGACGACATCCAGCTTTTGACGGCGCAGTTGCACAAGGCCCCGCTGCTGGAAGAAGATGCAGTTGGCACCGATGTAACCGTTGGCCCGAACGCGCAAAAGCCGCTGCATCTGAAGATACCCCTTTTTGTATCGGACATGTCCTTTGGCGCCCTATCAGAGCCCGCCAAAATCGCGCTGGCGCGGGGTGCGGAACTGGCAGGGACAGGCATTTGTTCCGGCGAAGGCGGGATGCTGCCCGAGGAACAGGAAGCCAACAGTCGTTATTTCTACGAACTCGCCTCAGCCCGGTTCGGGTTCGACTGGGACAAGCTCAGCAAGGTCCAGGCCTTTCACTTCAAAGGCGGCCAGGGGGCCAAGACCGGGACGGGCGGCCATCTGCCCGGCCACAAGGTCGGCGGCAAGATCGCCGATGTTCGCGGCTTGGAGCCGGGTCAAGATGCGATTTCACCACCGCGTTTCCCGGACTGGACCGAACCGAAACAGATCAAGGAGTTTGCCGACGAAGTGCGGGACCGCACAGGTGGCATTCCGATTGGCTATAAGCTGTCGGCACAACATATCGAAAAGGACATCGACGCAGCGCTTGAGGTTGGTGTCGACTACATCATCCTGGACGGTCGCGGCGGTGGCACCGGCGCGGCGCCCATCATCTTTCGGGACAATATTTCGGTCCCGACCATCCCGGCGCTTGCACGGGCCCGCAAACATTTGGATCGGCTGGATAGGGCTGATGTCAGTCTGGTCATCACCGGTGGCCTGCGCAAACCGGCGGACTTCATCAAGGCGCTGGCATTAGGTGCGGATGCAATCGCACTTTCGAACGCGCCCATGCAGGCCATTGGCTGTATCGCCATGCGGGCTTGCCACACCAACAATTGCCCCGTTGGAATCGCCAGCCAGAAACCGCACCTGGTGAACAGGCTCGTCGTGGAGAAATCCGCCCGGCAACTGGCGAACTTCTTTGAGGCCAGCGTCGAACTGATGCAGGTCATGGCGCGGGCGTGCGGTCACGATCACCTGTCGAAGTTTAACCACGCAGACCTTACGACCTGGAAGAAGGACATGGCCGAAATTTCGGGGGTCAGCTTCGGAGGCGCGGCATGACAACTGCCGAAACCATCATGCTGCTTGTCAGATGGTGGATCATCATCGGCGCGCTTGTCGCGACGGCTTTCCTGTTTGTTGGCATCGACCGGATCGATGAGGATGCGCGCGGGGCCTACATTTTCCGACCGCTTCTGGTTCCGGCGATCTTGCTGATCTGGCCCTTGGTCCTGTGGCGCTGGCTCATCCTGGAACGCGGGGCAGAGAACTGGGCCAGGCGTTATGCCCCACCGCGGGCCAGTCATCTGATCGTAGCCCTCGCCATGGCTGCGGCCATCGCCATCGCCCTTTGGCTGGGGCTGACCAGCCGGCAGAGCTGGCCCGCCGACATCGCGCCGGAACAACTGACCTCACCGGAGGGCGCCTCAGAATGAGCGTCAAATACATTCCCGTTCAGTGGAACCCCAATAAGTGGATGTATGATGGGGTGATGCTCGCAGGTGTCGCCCTGTTTCTCTGGATCTTCGTGCATCTCGCGCCCGGGATGCTCAGCCACGAACGGCCAATCAATCCGCAAATCCATAATGCCCGGGCCTTCGGGGCCTGTGCCTTTGTGATGCTGACCATCATTCTGTGTATCGGCCCCTTGGCCCGGATCGACCGGCGGTTCCTGCCCCTGCTCTATAATCGCAGGCATTTCGGCGTGATGACCGTGTTCGTGGCGATCACCCATGCGATGTACGTGATCAACTGGTATTTCGCCTTTTCGCCGACCGACAAGTATGTGGCCGCCCTGTCGACCAACACCGATTACAGCCAGGCCTTGGGCTTTCCGTTCGAATTGTTTGGTATTTTTGCGTTGGTCGTCCTGATGATCCTCGCGGCCACCAGCCACGATTTCTGGATGAAATTTCTGACCCCGCCGGTTTGGAAGAGCATCCATTATCTGATTTACCCGGCCTACGCCGCAGTCGTGGCCCATATCGCACTTGGAGCGATGCTGGACGCCCAGAATCTGGCCTTTACCGTCATTGCCGTGATCGGCGGCCTAACCGTGGCCATCTTGCACCTATGGGCGGCGATCTCCGAGACGACCCGCAGCGACCCCAAGGGAACCGCTGCAAATGAAGGTTGGATCCGGGTCTGCGATGCGGGTGAAATCAAAGAAGGCTTCGCCAAGATCGCCAAGCTACCGAGCGGCGACCGGGTTGCCGTGTTCCGACAGGACGGGCAGCTTTCGGCCATCTCGAATGCCTGCGCCCACCAGAACGGGCCATTGGGCGAAGGGCGTGTCATCGACTGTCTGGTCACCTGCCCGTGGCATGGTTTCCAGTATGATGTGCGGAACGGGCAGTCCCCTGCGCCCTTTACGGAAAAGATCCCGACCTACCAGATCGCGCTTGATGGGACGGATGTGATCGTGAATCCGGTCGCCAATCCGCCCGGGACCCCTGTCGACCCAGTGCCCGTCCCGCAGGAGGCCCAGGCATGAGCGAACCAGAGAAAAAGCCCTTCTTCGTCGGCTATTTGCCCGCACCGCCAGAATTGCGGACTTTCCTGATCGTCACTATCGTCTCATTCATCGTGATCTTCGGAGCCACCGGTCTGATCATCGGCGCGACCCAGGACGATCCGGGGCCCGGGGCGGGCTATGGGCGCCAGACAGTGACCGGCATCGTAGAGATGCTGCCCTATCCGGTGGTGCATGTGACAGAAGGCTCCGACCGGCTAGCGGTCGGACGTACGGTGCTTCTGTCGAGCGCCGGTAAGAACGGTGCCGTGGGTCGGGCCGAACCTCTGGCGGGTCAGGCCGCGCAGGTTTCTGGTTTACTGCTCAACCGTGGCGAGATGGACATGATCCAGCTTCGCGGTGGCCAAAACGGGATGCAAGCCGCCGAGGGCACCGGAACCTTGCCGGAACCAGAACCCCTGGGCCGTTGGCGGCTGGCGGGCGAGATCTGTGATGGCAAATGCTATGCGGGCATCATGCGCCCCGGTCGCGGGCTCGCGCACCGGGCCTGCGCTGACCTGTGCATTTCGGGCCAGATCCCGCCGGTTTTCGTATCAACGCAACCGGTTGAAGGGTCAGAGTTCCTGCTGGTCACTGGCCCGGATGGCGGCTTCTTGCCTCAAGAAGGTTACGACGCCATCGCCGAATATATTTCGGTCGAAGGCGAGATCACCCGACACGGCGACTTACTGGTCTTTGCCATGGATCCCGCCACGATTGAGGTGTTGCCGTGATTTTGCGTGTGCTCGGGCTGGTTTTGGCCGCATGCCTCGGGGCCGTGCTCTTCTACGTCTCGCGCTTCTGGGATTTTCGGCTCTGGCCCAGGGAGGGGCTTTTCGGTCAGGAATGGTTGCGTCCGCAAGGCGGCCTGGTTGGTCAATGGTTGCGCGGCACCGATTTCGTGCCGTTCGAACTGCTGATTTGGGCCATTGGGGCCATTCTGCTCCTGAGTTTTGTTCAATGGATCATAAACTTGTTCGCCCGCAAAGACGGCTGACACCCGCGAAGGAAACGCACCATGGATAAACCCGTTCTCGACTGGATCAGTGTCGGCAAAACCAGCGATTTACCGGAAGGACGCGTCAAAACGGTCACCGCACGTACTGTGTCGATTTGCCTGTCGCACTTTGACGGGCAATGGGCCGCGATGGACAATCACTGCCCGCATCAGGGCGGCCCGCTGGGCGAAGGCTCGATTGAAAAGGGTGTCGAGGGGCAATGCTGGATCCGTTGCCCGTGGCACGGCTGGGATTTTGACCCGCTGACCGGCGCACCTCCGGGTGGGCACGAAGATACCGGCCAAAAGCTATACCCGGTCGAGATCCGGGGCGAAGAGATCTTTGTGGGGTTGGAGCCCGCGCCGCCGCACACACGCACAGTCACCGACGTGATGGCCGAAACGATGGTGAACTGGGGCGTCAAAACGGTGTTCGGGATGGTTGGCCATTCAAACCTAGGCCTCGCCGATGCGATCCGCCTGCAAACCGAAGCCGGTGCGATGTCCTATATCGGTATCCGGCACGAAGGCGCAGCCGCCTTTGCCGCCTCGGCCTATGGAAAGCTGACCGGAATGCCCGCCGGGTGCCTGACAATTGCGGGTCCGGGAGCCACCAACCTGCTGACGGGGCTTTGGGACGCCAAGGTCGACCGCGCGCCCATCCTGGCGCTGACCGGCCAGGTGCAAACCCAGGTCTTTGGGCCGGGCGCGTTCCAGGACATCGACCTGCAGTCCGCCTTCCAGGCCGTGACCCGGTTTTCCCAACCTGTGCTCACCACGTCGAACCATGCGGAACTGACATCGCTCGCCTGCAAGAACGCCCTGGTGGAACAGGACGTGGCGCATCTGATCTTCCCGGACGATGTGCAGACGATCCCGAGCGAGGCCCCCGCCGGCAAACCGGACGGCCGTATGGGCCGCCCTGTGATCAAGCCCGGCGATGCAGACCGGGAAGCGGCCACCAAGATGATCAACGCTGCCAAACGCCCGATCTTCGTGATCGGCCACGGCGCCTGGGAGGCCCGCGACAAGATCATCGCGCTGGCCGAGACCTTGGGTGCGCCGATCCTGACGACCTTCAAGGGCAAGGGCGTGATCCCTGACAACCACCCGAATGCCGCCGGTGTTTTGGGCCGGTCTGGCACACCGATCGCCAGTTGGTTCATGAACGAGGCCGATCTGATCGTGGCCCTTGGCACGTCTTTCTCGAACCATACCGGCATCGAACGGTCAAAGCCGATCATCCAGGTCGATTTCGAGCGGATGCAGTTGGGCAAGTTCCATCCGGT
>JBCBGY010000121.1:0-9694 GCA_038526275.1 Pseudomonadota bacterium
TATCGGATCTCTGCCGGGGCGCGTTGCGTTTGTTCTACCATTGCGCGGTTCTCTCCCAGTTCGGGTCATGGGCCCCTTTGGCGGCCATGGTGTGGAAGTCGTTCCAGCATTCGGACAACAAGACCTCCGGCACCTCTCCAAGTTTGACAGGTTGGTGCATCCGCTTGCCCTGTCGCTCAAAGCTCAAGGAAATCAGGGCAGCGTTTCGGTTTTCCTCGGGAAGCCAGTTGCCCGTAAAGGCAATAACAGCCGTAATGCCAACCCCACTGAAAGGCTTGCGATAATCATAGAAGCAGCCGCCATCTTCGGCGGGTCCGCGTTCGTAGCCCAGCTTCGTCGCGATGCCGCGCAGTTGGAACGTCTCCATCACCCAGCCTTTCCGATCCTCGATCAGGGTCGAGTGCTGGTCTTTCGGGTCCAACCGGATGAGGTCCCGCCCGAACTGGGTGAACAGCGGCTTCACTTCATAGTCAGACAGATGTTGCGCCCACTGCTCGGCCGCATCGGGTGGCATGGTGGCCCCATGCGCAACCTGCAAAGCCGCAAATGCGTTGGGGTCGACCTCATTATCCTCGGCATCGGTGAACTCCCCCTCCGCCGTCGGGCGAAAGCTCGCCTGGGCCGTTCCATCAGCATCCAGCCCTTGCCACACAATCCGTTGGATCAGACGGTTCATGACAGGGTGATCGACAAAGTCGCGCTTCCAATCCGCAAAGGCCCAGGTGCGACCACCGCACAGAGCTTCATAAAGCCGCCCGGACTGCATCGTCACAACCTGCTTCAGTTCCTTTTTCGACGCCGACAACTGCTTCTTTGATGCTTTCGTGGCGTCATCCTGCCCCGCAGGCAGGCTTTTGACTGTCTTTCCCTCGGGGTTGGCCAGAGCAATGGTCAGCTCATCGGTCAGCGTGGCAAGATATTCCTTGTCGCCAGGCCCGCACGGCAAGCTCAATTGGCCTGCATCGTCAAACCCGGCACTGGGCACGATCCGGTCCGCCAACTCATCCATTGACCAATTCATCCGGTCTGCCACGGACTGCACAAGCTGTCCCGCATAGGCCTGAACGCTTTTTTGCTTCAGCCGGGTCGCCGCAGAGATAACAACCTGTAGCGAGATCGGATCGCCTTTCGCGGCCAGCACGTCCAGCAGCGCAGAGGCCTGCGAGGTTCGAGCCCCATGGTTGCGCAAATAGTTTCTCACCCGCTCGGCAGCCACACTGGGTGGCGTGCGCGCGGCCAAAGCCAACATCCCCTTCGTGGCACTGCCAGAATGGATATATTCGGATTTCATCTGCTGGCGCAGATCAGCAAAAGCCTGTTCTCGCGTATATTCAGGGTACCAACGCTTCATCATGTTGTAATGCTTGCTGGCATTCTTTTCGGCGTAAGCATTGGCGACTTCGTCCGAATGACCCGTCGTGTCATACCCGATCCAGGCATCAAGCACCCACTGCGAAAAGGTCGCTGCGCTGTCGGCAGACAGTTGGCCGAGCAAGATCTCGAAAAGCGCGTTGCCACCCGGTTGTTTCAGTTTGACCGCCTGAAAGACCCACCACCTAATCACATCGGGCGGAACGGTGGCCCCATCAGTGTAGAAAAGAGCCGGTATCGTTTCGAATTGCACCCATTCGAGTTTGTCGAACTTGGCCTTTTTGAGCCCGGCGGTGGCTTCTCGTAGCAAGGCTTCCGGGCCGACATAGTCGTCGAGCGGCTCATCAAGGGCCCGCAATGCCGTCAATATGGCGGCTTTCGCCAGATCACTTTTTTCCTTCTTGAGACGCTTCTTCAATGCGTTGATCGAGGCAAGTTCGCGCCGCTCGCCCAGCCATTCGGCGGCACCGGCGCGCACAGCCTGGCGGCTGTCATCCAACAGACCGACCAGACGTTCGCGCACTTCCGGTACCCCTTCCAGAAGTTTTCGGGCTGCGGCCTTGCCCGATTTTCGCTCACCCGTGGCGATCTCCAGGATCGGGCCGAAATACCGCAAGGGCGGTGCTGGCATCTGAGCGAGACAGGCCAATGCCCGTACCGGATCCATCGCGATATTGTCGCCACTGCCCCCCATGCCGAAGGCACTATCCAGAACATCAAGGTGTTCAGCGACGTAAGGCCATAAGGCCCCTGCAGGAAGGTCATGGGGGTCCAGACCGGAATAGACTTCATTTGGGATCAGTGTACGGAGCAGATCACCACGCTCAACCTCGCGTTTCTTGCTGCGGTCCCAGCCGCCAAAAATGAGCTGCAGTTCCATTTCAAGCCAAAGCTCTTCAATTGCACGCAGATCCCCCTCGGGCGATGCCACATACTCATTCACATAGTCGCTAAAGACGTCACGGACGAAGAAGTTGAAGCAACGGCCCGCGTCATCATCCGTAGCGAATGCGAGCCTTAGAGCCTGTTCCTGGGACAGCCGATCCAACAGGGTGCGTACCCAGTTTTCGGAGAGACACAACAAAAGATGCATGACATGGCGGCGCCGCTTGTCCGACAATTGACCAGTCTTGATGAACTGCTCAACATCACTCACGAGTTGCGGCTTGAGCAGGGGTCGTGCGCGGAACCAATTGGTTTTCTTGTGTTCCTCATTCCACAGGCTGATCTTGTCATTTTCCGCCGCGACTATGGCTTTGAGACCATCTACCTCTTCCCTCGTTAGCGTCACCCAAGGACCTGTTTTAATCGATCGGACTGGCGGAATAGCTATGCGGCTCCCATCAATCGCGGTGTAGCCACTGGCATCGTCTGGCGACTGCTCTTTGTCCGTGCCCGCTGCTGACGTGGTCAACGCATTCTCAATGGACGCCACAATGCGCGCGGTCTTTTCGACTTTGCCATGGGCGCGAAGCGTCTCTATCGCCGTTTCGGTTCCCAAACTTGACAGAACGGTAACCATCCCCGCGCGCTGACTAACCTTTCCCTTAGACAGCAATTCGCCTGCCTTGGGTTCGATCAGCTCGGCTGGCACCTGTCGTACGGCGGTCAGGGCAGCTTCACGTACCGCTTTGGATGCATCGCCGGTAAGCTCAAGCGCAAAGTCCAGAAAAGGCGCCTTGCCGATCAGGTCCCAACGGCCCAACCCAGTGACGAAAGAGCCCCGGCCCAACGCTGGGCTACGGCGCACCCCGATCACCGCGGCCTCGGGATGGGCTTGGACCAACTTTTTGACCTCGATAAGGTCTCTGTAGTGCTCAGGACTTACGCTGCCCCAGTTGTCCATGTCGCCGAACAATAACTCGAAAATGTCGGCTGCCGTTCCTTCCAAAGCCTCAGCGAGTGGCACAAGCTGGTCGGCTGTCAAGCCATGCACCGCCTGCATGCGGGTCTTTGCAGGCCATACATTGGCCGAGCCTCGTGCACCCAGAAAGGCTTCGGTCAGCAGAATGCGCAGGGCCAGCGGGACCATTGCGGATCCCAAAGCCCGTTCCGGCGGCGTGTTACCGCAGACTGCCGCCAACACACTGCCGTAGCGCACAAGCAAGTCCAGATCAAAGGGCGCAGTGTCAAGGATCACAATCTGGCGTTTGCCGCCCAAGTTTTCCTTGTCGTTGTGCTGCCAGATATTGCAAGGGCGCAATTGGTCAGCGCCCCCCGCAACTGAAAGTGTCGACAATACAGTCGCCGGTTCACCGTTGATGACATAATCCACGACCTGGTCGCCAAGCCCTGGTTTCACTGAATTCAACCGCTTCAAGTCCCTGGTGATGCGGTAGGCATTTGTACCCGGCACTAATTTTGTAAGAGATTTCATGTGATGCCGTTCAGTAAAGACCTTTGGCGCGCCATTCTTCGTCATAGGCGCCAGATTTCGCAATTTCGTGCATGTCGTTCCAAACCTCTGACAGAAGCAGCTGTGGCACTTTGCTCAGGGGCAGCGGGCGACCATAGCCATCTGGCACGATGCGCGAAAATTCCATATGGCTGATGGCCGCCGGGAAGTCTTCTTCACCCACGTAGCTGCCGGTGAAATGCAGATCCGCCCAGATACCTGCCGAGCGGAATTCCTTCCGGTAGCTGGAGAACCCGCCGCCATCACCAATCGGACCACGCTCATAACCGGCTTTGCCAGCCGCAGAGCGCAGCTTGAACGTGGTCATCATCCAGCCTGCGCGGTCGTCGAGCTTGGTCACCAGCTGCTGGGTATCCGTCAGCTTGCGCACGGGCCGGGACACTTGTGGGAAGAGAGCTTTAACCTCGAAGTCCTTCAGGTGGTCCAACCACGCATCGCGTTCGGCCTCTTCCAGATTTGCCGTGTGCGCCAGATCGATCTGAGATACTTTGGACATATCGGCATCGTCGCCTTGAGCATCGAGCATATCCCCTTCCAAGGTGGGCCGGAGCGACAGAAGGCACGCGCCGTCGGCATCTAAGCCGCGCCAGACCAGCTGGGCCGCCAGCCGGAAAAGCAACGGATGGGAGATTATGTCTGCCTGCCAATTCTCCAGGCTCCAAATCCTTGGTGTCAACATTGCCTCATAGAGCCTGGCGGACTGCTGGGTTTGGACCGTCTTTAACGTTTTCTTGGCCGCGCTCAGGGCAGACTTGGACTCTTTCGTTGTGGCATCCTTGCCTGCTGGCAGCGACTTGACCGCCTTGCCATCCGGATTGATCACTTGAACCGAAAGATCTTGCTGCAACTGGGCCACATAGACCTTTTCCGCTTCGCCGATGGGCAGGGTCATAATGCCGTCTTCCTCGAACCCTCCCGACGGCACGGATCGATCCGCCAATTCATCCTCGCTCCAGCCGCGCTCCTCTGCCAGCTGCGCCACGAGTTTTTCGGCCAGATCCCTGACCGTGCGCTGCTTAAACCGGGTGGCCGTTGCGACAAGCACCTGAACGGCGTCTTTGGTGCCCATTCCATACAGCGTTTCGACCATCGCCTTGGCTTGCGACACGCGTTTGCCAAACTGCTTGAGATAGGCCGCAATGGTGGGCCCGGCCAACTCGGGGCGCGCCCTGTGGGTCAGCGCCAGAATGCCTTTGCTGTCGGCGCCGGAATTCACCAAGGTAGAAGACATTTGACCGATGAAGATTTCGGTCATCTCCTCCACAGATTTTTTGGCATAGTGCATCCAATGGCTCGGATTACCCTGTGCCAGCCGCGCGCGTTTCTCTGCCTCGGCACGAACGGAATCCCCAACGGGGCGGTAAGTATCGTAGGCAATCCAGGATTCCAGCACCCATGTCGAAACGGCTTGGCCGCTTTCTTCGGTGCACTGATCAAAATAGAGCCTCCATAAAGGTGACCCTCCTGGCATTTTCAATTTGACGGCCAAACGCAACCAACCGTCCAAAATCTCAGGCTCTGCGGGCGTTCCATCCGCCCAGACAAGTGGCGGCGCGGTTTCCAGATTGAGCCAATCGATTTTGGCATTCGGCAGTTTAGCCACAAATGTTTTGGCCTCTTTCAACAGCGCGTCCTTGCCGAGATACTGCGCCGTGTCGCCGCCCAGACGGGCGACAGCCGAAATCAGCTCGGCACGGGCCAAATCAGATTTCTCGGTTTTCAGGCGCTTGACCAGGACAGGAACCGCGCTGGTCGCGTTTCTGTCAGCCAGAAAACGGGCAGCGTTAGAACGAACATCCTGACGTTTGTCCACCAGCAACTGCATAAGCTGCTCGTCGATACCGGGCACGTCGCGAAGCAAGCGCTGAGCCCAGTCACGGGTGAATTTCTTATCCCCAATAGCACAGAAAACGAGCGGTTGCACCAAAGCCTGAGGGATGGACGGAAAGTCGCTAACGACCATCAGCGCGTTCATGTTGTTGCGCAGGATTGTGCTCCGCGGTGGCAATTCATCGACCACCATGTTCAGTCTGGGTGCTGCGATCTCCCAAATTCCACGCGGCGCTGTAGCAGATCGCTGGGAATAAGATTGGCCTTGCAAAAAGGTTTGCAAAAACCTGTCAGTATAAGGTTCTTCCGATGGTGTATGCTCTCGCCTGCGTTCAGCATAGTCTATGGCCAAACGCTTTTCTTCGGCTTTCGCCAAAAGCTGGCCGAAACTCAACTCACCAGCCTCAATCGCGTCTTTGACACGGATTGCGATAGGATTGCCCGGGTGGTTGACAATGTTCCGGACAATGCTGGCATTTTGGCAGGTGATGTCGAGAAGCCGCGCCAAGGGGACTTGATCCAGAACATGATCAACGACCCCGTTTAGGCTTTGCTGAATCTCCCACGTAGATACCGGCATTGTTGGGCGTTCTCCCGCACCAACCGGCATGTTCAGAATTGTTTGCCAAGTATCAGCAAACAAGGAGGCGTCGCGCTTTTTCGGCGGGTTCCCCTTCTTGCCGTGTTGCACCCAGTGTTTATGGCTTTTCTCGTATCTCTCGTGCAGAAGCGCTGACTGTCTTTTCTCAAGTTCTTTCATCCGCGCCCTGAAATCGTCTCCGGCCGGAGCGCTGCCATCATCAATGAGTTCTGGATGCTGGGGTAAAGGAACAAAGGTGCCGAACGCATCAGTGTAACCATCTTCGGCAATCTCTGCTTCAGCGTCTGGCCCCGCAAGAAATAGGTCAATCTCGGTCAGAACCGTCTGACTTTTTTCCTTCTCGCGTTGGGCCGCCAAAGCTTCGCGACCAGAAGATGTACCGATCGCGCCAATCAATTGTGCGGCCGCAACCCTTATTCCTGATTTCCCCGAACCCAGCATCTCTATCGCGCCAGCCTCAACCGTTGCTGGATCATGTTGCAATAGAATGCCGCGCAGTGAGTCTCGGATGGTTTTTTGGCCATCCGCATATTGCGCCAAAAGGTACGGCAACATCTCGGGCGAAAGCATAACCGGCCATTTGTTCATTCTATCAATGGCTAACGCCCGCGATTTAGCGTCGAACAGATCCAATGCCGCCGCCAGGTCTTTTGGATCCGTTTTCTTCAGAAACTCTGAGGCATTCGGAATGTGGGCCGTACTACCGTACCGGCGCCCCGGCAGAAGGAAAGCCACCACATTGGGCACATTCCCGCCCAGATACTGCGCGGCGGCCACCACATCATCTACTGTGGTGGGGTTTTGGGGCTTCTCACCGTACCTGTTAGAGCGCAACAAGTACAGCATCGCACAAACCTCGGTCGGCAATTTGCCCGTTAATGGATCTTTGCTAAAGCCGAGGTAAATGCCCCACTTCATTGCCAGTCGAATACGCGTATAGCGCACCAACCAATCCGGCTTTCCACCCAAACCCGAAGCCAGGCGTTCAGTCGCCGCGATGGCTGCGTTGTCAGCAGGACGGCTATGCACTTCTGCCGTGTTTTCCAGAACGGTAAGCACCTGAGCATCAGCACCCGTGGCCAAATACTGTTCAACACGGTGGGCGAGGCCAGGTGTAACCTGGTCGAGATACCGGAACGGCGACGCAGATTTACTTTTGGGCTCGCTTTTTTGTGACGGTTCGGTCGCTCCTCCCAAGAAGCGCATCAAATTCTTAAACAACACTCTTCCTCCGGCCCATGCAGGTATTCAAAGCCCCCACTGGATGCATCGCCTTTACGGCAACAGTGTGACTGACAGTTCGTCGTTACCCGTTCCGAAAACACTGAACTCGCCTGACTGAGCCCTAGCACTTTCCCGCAAAGTCTAAGGCAGCGCTCCATTTCCCAAAAGAGCCGTCGACACAATTTTCTAGCGAACTCCGTGGCCATCCAAGGATAACCCCTTTTAGCTGGTCAAACTCCTTGACAGGCTGAATATCGCCCCTCCAATTATGGTTGTAGATTTCGAGTTGACGTGGGGTCGGTTGTGTTTTTCAGACGCTTTTTCTATTCGTTCCTGTCCGTGGCATGCGCCTTGCTTTTAGGCGCGGGCGCTGCCCTGGCGCAGGCGGGATCTTGGCAGTTTGTCGTTGATCCAAACAGCGGCATCGGCTCCACCGATGCGATTGCTCCTTCCGGTCCCCAGCTTGCCCTGCGCTGCCTTCCGCCAGACCGCCGCGCGACCGTTCCAGGCTATGACAGTCGGCCTGGAGTTCTGACGCTGCTTATTGCCCCGACGCGCGCGGACGCGGCGCAAAACGCCACGCGCCAGTTCGTTTTTGAGGTGGATGGGCGGGCCGTCTCGACCCTTCCCATGGAGTTTCGACCTGAACTGGGGGCGGTGTCAGCGCCATTGATCATGTTCTCACCCCTCATCGAACGCATTAAGGCCGGCTCTGTTTTATCGATCCTCGATTGGCAGGGGGAGCGCCGGACGATTGGACTAACCGGATCGCGGGCCGCATTGGAGTCTCTGTTGGACTACTGCCGCCCAACGGATGCCCAGCAGGCGGCGATCCCGCTACCTGGCTTTTCCTGTTCGACCGCGCGGTCTCCGACCGAAGTGGCGCTTTGCACCGTTCCGGCTCTGGCAGAGGCAGACCGGGCCATGTCCGCCGCCTTTCAAAGGGCGAGATCCGCAGGCGGCGATGTATCCAGTCTGACACGCGAACAAGCCGCCTGGATCTCTCGCCGGGAAGGCTGCGCCGGTGATCCTGCCTGTATCCAGTCTCAAACCAACGCTCGTCAGGCCGCGCTTGAAGCCGTCACCAAGACGGCGCAGGCACCGCAACCTGCGCCACAGGCACCATCCCCGGCTCAGCCCGCGCTACAAACATTCAACGTCACGGGAGCGGACACGACCGCGGCCTCCCCATCGCAAAACCCGACGGCAATAGCTCCGACTGGCCCCACCCTTTCTGGACCCTCTGTCGGTCAGCGTCTGGGCCTTTGGCTGATCGGAAACCGCCCGACCATGACGGTCGACCTGCGCCTGCAACAAAGCATACGATCCGCAGGCCTGCCCCAAGGTTTTCCCACCCTTCCCGCCAACGTTAACGATCGCCAGACGCTTGCCCTGTACTACCGCAGTATTGCGCAACAGGCCGCCAGCTTGCCATTTCCCGAACGCATAACTGTCGATGTCGCCGTGAATTTGTACCGACCGGATACGAATGCCCCGGTGGAGATGCGGTTTTCCCAGGGCCGAGATGCCACGCCCAATCTGCAACTGCAGCCGACCAAACCAGCCGCCTTGCGCACGCTGCATATCCAGCCGCCATACCGCACAGGGCCGGTCAGGCTCGCCGAAACCGCGCCGCTGCCCTTGCCTCTGCCAGACACGATCCGAAACCTGAAGGGCGATGATCGGACGGGCTTTGGCCCGGGCGCATTGTTCCAAGGTGAGCGGACATTTATCCGCTTCACCATCTCGCTGGCGGACCCGAAAGTGACGCTGCCCATCGACGCCCAAACGGGTGCGCGGGGGTCGCAGCAGGCAGGTGAGGCACAGATGACAGTGCTAGAGGCCGCCATCTATCGCCAGAAACCCACCCGCTCGAACGAGCCGGCCGCACCAGAGATCCTGATGCATCGGTGGACCCGCGGCGAAGGCGCGGCCATCAGCGCCGAAGCAGGCGACATGGACGACCTTTCCACGATCGCCGAGCGGTATGATCTGGTCGCGACCAATGACCGTTTGGTGCACGTGCCCGGCATCTACCGGACGCAGTTCGGGCTTCCCGCTTCAGGCGGGAATTGGCGCGAAGGCGCTGCTCCTCAAGCCGCGGCTCTGACCATGCGCATTGCGGCACTTTTGAACGAAAATCCAGAGCGTACACTGGACCAAGAGGTCGTGCTGGGCGCCGCCTTCACAGCTCTGACGCCCCTGGAGCGGGACACTGTTTTGCCCGTTGGCTTTCAGTCCTCCGCCCAAGC
>JBCBGY010000121.1:9794-13278 GCA_038526275.1 Pseudomonadota bacterium
CGAGGCCACTGCCCGTTCGGGGCTACGTGGCCGGCATGTTGCAACAATATGATGTGGGTCTGGCCGGTTTTCCGGTTCAGTTCGACCGGAATTCCTTGGCCTGGCTGCCCTTCCCAGGGACAAGCGCAGGCATCCGCAGCCTGATGGCAGAGGCCCCTGATTTTCTGCCAATCGAAGAGGAAGCCGCCCTCGAACTTTTGGAACGGCTTCAACTTGCCAGTCAGAATGGTCGGCAAATCTGGGTTTGGCTCGATTATGATGCAGGCCCCGTCAAACCCAGGGTTCAACGATCTGGCCCTATCACGTCGGCGGAACTGAGCAGGTTGGACCTGCCTCATGTTCTAAAAAGCCTGGTCTTTTCCGAGGATATCGCGGGCTCCAAGATCCTGGCCACGCATACCTTCCCCGAACAAAAGCAGGAAACTGGTCCGGATCTGCCCGAGGATGTTTATGCAACCACCGCAGAATCCCTATGGGGCGCCTTCAGCGCGCTTGAAGGCGGTGAGCGGGTCTTGCGGGACATTGCGAATAACACCCGAGAAATGCAGCGCGCCCCGGCCTCGCAGCGCGAGACCCTTGCCGGGCAGGAATATAACCGTCTGGCCGGGCTCGCCCGTGAAACCTATTTGATCGGTGCGATGTTCACCTTGGGCGAATATGACCCGGCCCGGGGCGGATTTCCGGTGTCGCGCGGCGTAGATCTGCAACCCATCGCCCATGACCAAGACCTGTCTGGAATAGATCCCCCTCAACTCAATGTGGTTGACCGAGAAGGATATGCGTTCCTCCCCGCGACGCCCGAACAGGCAGAGGCGATCCGCGGTTTTCTGGAGGGGCCGCGCCTGCACAGCTTCGTGCGCGTCGAACCTGTCGGCATCCAACGCTATGGTCTGGTGATCTCTCGCCCATCTGAAATTCTCGTCGGCCCGCCCCAGCAGAACACGTTCGGCATCCAAAGCGTTGCCTTGACCCTGACTGTCGCCGCCAAACCGGAGCTGACCGCTGGCGATCCGGCAGAGGTGACAGCTCCGGACCGGCTCTACCTCGATGCCGAAACGGCCGATCTTCTCGCCCTACAAAAAGCACCAGAGCTTTACCAAGATGGTGCCTTCGCCCGGATGCTGATCGAACGCCTCGCCAAAGAACGCTTCCATGCCAAAGCTGGCTCGACGCCGCCATGGGGCGCGTTTTTCCAAAATCCTGACGAGCCTTTGTCCACCGCCGCCGTGCAAGACCTTCTGCCCAGCTTCACGGCCTGGACACTGGAGCGGGTGAAAGCCCTTCCTGCGCAAGCAGTTCTTCCCTTGGCCGCCAATGGCGGACGCCATCCCGGAACGTCCTGCTACGACCATATCGAACTCCAACAAACTTCGACGGATATCGCTGTCGGCGCAGGCTATGGCCAGATCTTTGGCGATGCTGCAGAAGAATTGGCGCAAAATTTCGGGCGGAACATCTCAGCCGAAACGCCACTTCCCGGACCAGATCGGGTGTTTGCCCTGCTCGGGCGGCCCGGGCAAACCAGCACATCCCGCGGCGTGGTAATGTGTGAATGGCTCAATCCGCGCGGTCGTGACGATTTGAGCGAAGCGTTGAAGGGCGTCTCGGCGGACGGAGCCGCCTATGTCGATCTCCTGACATTGGTGCGGCAAATGCCGTCGGGCGGTCGTGTCCAAGGCCGTCCCGCAGCAGTCGACTATACCGTCGATCTGAGCGAGGTTCGGCTGGTCGAACTGCCACGGCAAACCCGGGATCTACAGGGATTCAAGGGGGCCCTTGTGGTGGAGGCCACACCTCAAGCCCTTGAGATCTGGGCCACGCCAGGAGGCCGACAGCAGCCCGAGATCGCGGCGACCTATCAACGCGAGGACTGGATCAAAGTTCTCGAAGGGCTCGGGGACAACGCAGATATTCTGGGGCTGACCCTGGGCATGGCCCTGTCAGAGTTTCTGGCCGCCGCAGCAGAACGCATGCCGGAGGCCGCCACCTTCACCGCGTTACCCGCGACCGAACCGGGGCCCTATTCCACGGCAACCGCGCTGGTGCAGCCCCCGAACGGAGAACAGATCCTGCTAGCCACAACGGCCCGAACAGAAGCAGGCGACATTGTCACAGGCATTATGCGCCACCAGGTCTTGCAGCCAGGCCAAGGCAGCATCCAGGCGGTCCTGAACGCGCTGGACAAAAAGTACGGCACGCCCTCGCAACGGTCCCAGGACAATCGCGAGAGCTTCTGGGGCGCGCCTCCGCAAGAGATCGACAGATGGGGTGTCTGCGGCGGCCACCGGCTTTTCCGCGGTCAGGGCGCACCGCAAATGGCCACGGACGAGGAAGACAAGTTCCCGGTCGGCGCAGGCATGACCCAACCCGGTATTTGGAGCCAGTTTGGCTGGCCCATCGGCAAAGACATCCCGGAACAGTACGATACCGCCGCCTACCCCTATTGCGGCCCGGTCGTATCCGCCCGCCTTCTGGACCAGGGCGGCGGGCGACTCAGCCTGACCGTCTGGCTCCACGATCTGACCTTGGTGCGCGAACTTGAAACCGAAGTCGTCGAGGAAGAGATCGAACTCGATCTTGAACTCTGATCACGACACCACAAAGTCCGCCTCCAGAAGATCAAACGATACCGCTGTCCCTTTCTTATTGGCCCAAATACTTCCGCCGGAGGCGCCGCGCGGAACGCGCGGCCCGGCCCAACGCCTGAACAGGCCGCAAGGCCGCATGAAGGGGGCGGGAGTGCTGCCCGCCTACGGCTTTTCGGTTGCGACTTGATAAACCTATAACGCGTTGAAATCTTTGAATTCAGTCACGTTAGGTGCGTCTGGTCGAAAGCACCTTAGTTTCCGGGAGGATCGATCGACAGTTTGATCCCGGCATACCAATTGGCCAGGTCCCGGATCTCAGCATCGCTCAAAGGCGCAGCAATCTCGCTCATCACTTCGTGGGTTCGTTTGCCAGACCGAAAGGCCTTGAGTTGAGTCTCGATGTAGATGTTGGTCTCTCCGGCCAAATGCGGGGCGTCTTCAACTGTAGCCAACCCGTCAGCCCCATGACAGGCGGTGCAGGCTTCGGGTCCCGCTCCGTCCGGGGCCTCAACAACCGCGCTGTGGGCGGCATACCAGGCCGATACATCGGCAATCTGCTGGTCAGACAGACCCCGTGCCACAACCGTCATCATCTCATGTTCCCGCTGCCCGTTCCGAAAGGCCAGTAGCTGCCCCTCCAAATAAATGGCGGGCTCACCGCCAATATGGGGCGCTATGGGAATACGCGCATACCCATCCAACCCGTGGCACGTCCGGCACATCCCGGCCACCTTGCGACCAGCCTCAAGATCGCCCGTCACATCCTGCGCCCCGGCAAGCCCGGCGAGAAACACCCCGCCGAGCCCGATAAGCCACGTCAGCCTCATTCGCCGTAACTGATCCGATAGATCGCGCCAGCCAGATCGTCCGACACTAACAAAGATCCATCCCGCAAC
>JBCBGY010000122.1:0-13175 GCA_038526275.1 Pseudomonadota bacterium
TCCGCCGGAGGCGCCGCGCGGTACGCGCGGCCGGGCCCAACGCCTGAGCAGGCCGCAAGGCCGAGCGAAGGGGGCGGGAGAGCCACCGGTCTAAGCGTGTTGCGTTAACCGGCTTTATGAAGCATCAGATTTCGCGTTCGAGCCAAAGGGCCAGAGGCAGTGACATCTGAATGAGATTGAGCGCGACATGATCTACGAGGCGGCGCAGTCAAAAAACAGCGATTTAAGAATTCAACGAACTGAGCCCGGTGCCTATTCCGAGCAGAGTTCTTTTTCCTTTTCCTTCTCGGGGCGGGGGGATGGCGTGCCCTTGCTGAAATAGCGAATGGAACCCACGACGCTTCCATCAGCACCCTGGATCAGGTCATGTCCACTCGCGACGGAAGTCCGCGCTTGGATCTTGCCCCGCTTGCCAAAATCGCCGCGCTGGATCTTGCAGATCTGATCAACGAACCCTTTCGAGTCGAGCTTGCTCAGCTGCAGCGCCACACTGTCTCCGTTTCCAGCTGTTGTATGGGCCTTTGGCGCCGGGGCTCCACCCGCATTAGGCATGGTCCGCCGCTGTGGCGTGGTGGGATTGGATGCTGGCTTTCCGGCTTTGGCACCGCCTGCGACGCCCAGAATGGCAACGACGTTTTCGATGTTCTTCTTGGCGTCGGCCTTGACCTCTCGCCACGCTCTATCTTTTGCATTCTGCAGGCATTGTCCGTTGTTATAAACGTGTTTGATCATGCGGATATTTACAAACTCGTTCATTGCCGCGATCCCGAGATATCCCACATCGCTACCAGAACCAAAGGGCAAACTGGGCATGGCAGCCCTTAGTTCCGGGTCCGCTGGCTTGCTGCGCAGCGTCTTTAAGGATGTCTCAAGCTCGAACCACCAATGAAGCGCGCTGTCCGCATGTACATTGTGGGTCTTGCAGGTCTTGCGCGGCGCATTGGTTTTCCAGGCCAGGAAAAACAATGCATTGCCATCATCCTTCTTCTTGCTCACGAAGAGACCGGCTTCCACCTGGTGGGTCGGAGGTTTGGACAACCAGGCCTTGGTTTTGTCGTCAAGGTACTGGCTCCCGGCCAAGCCGCTTTTGACATAGGGTTGCCACTTCTCGGATTTGCCCGGGACGGTTCCACCGGACAGGCTGCGCACGAACGCCTTGTAGCCCGCCCACTCCTTTACCAAAGCGGCATAATTCGCCATGCCGGGGCGCAAGGGTTTGCTTCCGCCCGGCACAAGCAGGTCCATATTGTGTTTGTAGAAAATGATGTCGGTCAGCCGGTCGTGGTCGGTAATGCCGGCCTTGCGCGCGGCCCAGTAGATCACATTGATATCGGCGTAGGGGTTGTTGAAGACGGATTTCACCGATGGCGGTAGCGTGGATGGATCGAAAGACATGTCAAAGTTCCAAAAATAAAGTTTTGAGTGGTCAGAAAAAATTGGGCTACTTTGGAACGTTTGTCAAAATCTACTGTGGCCAATGTTGAACCGCAGCCGGTAACGACCCGTGCGCTAGCAAGGGCCGTTCGAAACTCAGCTTTGAACAAAAAATATCAGTTCGTCGCGAAGCAGTAGAACAGACCGGCACCACCTGATCTGGGCAGATGCTCTTCTCCGCATCCACGTGAACCATGCGAAGAGTTCCACGACACCATGTTCGGTGCATCATTCAGACCGATACGGTCGTGATGACCCACGATCGCGGAGCCATCCTCGCTATTGGATGTCCAAGCGCTGCAGGTCGTGTCGGCACTCGCCGTTGAAAAGCGCCCGGCGGAATCCGAACCGGTTAAGATGTCGTGCTTGTTGGGCTGACTGCCCCGTCCATTGACTGGATTGCCATTCTCATCCAGCCCCATTTGCAAATTGATCTTCGCCCCGCCATTGTGAAGGTCGTCAACATCGCTGGCGATAAGGTCGCCTTTGGCATTGTACCAGGGGCCAGTTCCGATCCTGTCGCGGGCCGAAACGCCGTTGGTTATGGTCATTGGGTCCGTGCTGCGATCGATCATCATCGGCGTGCTGAGGTAGGCGGCAAAGATTTTGCCGGAACCAGCCGCAGATGCCAGGGCATTGCAATGGGCGTCAGCACCTTCGAGCCCGCCGAGATTGGCCCCGTCTCCCTTACCAACGCTTGTGATAAAGAAAGACATCTCTTCGGATTGCGCTTGTGCTGTCACAGCAAAACAACACGTGGCAAGTGCCGTTGCCACGATTGCAAGTGAGCTTTGTGTAGATCTCGACATCTGGATCTCTCCCTAGTGTGCTAGGCCACTGAGTGTAGATCGTGCCATTACACGGGTCCATGTGATCATACTCACGAAGTCGAGAGAGAGCGGGGGCCGGGGTTCAGGCCAGTTCTGCCAGCGTATCGTTGATCCGGGTCAGCATGGCGGATTGGCCGGAGGCTTCGATGATTGTGCGGGCTTCCGTGAGATGTCGGATGGCCAGTGGCTTCTTCTTTTTGGCCTTATAAAGCAGGCCCAAGATCATATCGCATCGCGCTATATAATGGCCCTTCTCGTCGAACTGAGGATTCTGCCGGATTTGTTCGATCATGGCGATCAGACGTTTTTCACCAAACAGAATGACCCGCACAATCGAACGGAAATTTTTCAGCAAGACGGGAAGCGACCCGCCACCTTCCCCTGACAGAATGGCCAGATACAATTCGCACAGAAACAACCTGCCCCAGTCCGCTGCGGATTGGGTGCCTTCCTGATCGCGGCGCTGGATCGCCTCTTCGATCTGTTGCAGGCCCCGTGCAATCTGACCGTCCAGGGCGTAAGCGATCCCGAGCATGGTCTCTGGCCCAGCCGAGAAAAGTGTCCAGCCTTTTTCGTCGCAATTCGCGATATGGTGTTCCACGGCATCCAGGGCACCGGGACGTTCCAGAGGAACCAGCGAGCTCACCCTTGCAGCTTCGGCGATGGCCAGTTCGAACTCGACTCGCGAAGAACTGCGGGCCTCTTCCGCGATGTGCAATGCGGCTTCGTGGTCATCTGTGACCATCGCAATCAGCGCTTTCATCGCTGTCCCGTAGCCCAGCGATCTGGGATCGTTCGTCTCGGTCCCAACGGCGATCATCCGGTCGGCACTGTCCTGGGCGCCGGCAACACGGCCTCGGTTCAGTTCGTTCCACCCGACGGTGGCCAGGTAAAAATTCTGGATGTAGGCGTCGTCGAGCTTGGCCAAAGCCGCTTCGATCTCCAGCTTCCTGGCTTCAAATGCATCATTCGGAATGGGCGCAAAGTAGATCGACACCGACAGTTCGTTGACCATCGCATAGGCCTTGGTTTCCGGATCGCCCAACCGGTCCGCCATGGCGGTGAGGTCCTGCTGAACTTTGTGCGCCTCTCGGTATTTTCCGTTGCAGACGAGGCAGGACACGTAGTGATGCAGGAAAAGCGCGTGGTCACGGCTGTCGCCTAGCTTGCGCAGGAACGGGCGCACCGTTTCCGCTAGATCGATGAAGGTAGTGACGCGCAAAGAAATGTTGGAACATAGCGCAAAGTTGGACAGAAACTTCGAAAACGCGGCATCGCTCGCGCAGGTCGGGTCGTTCTGGTAGAGTTCAAGGGCCGACACGAAATATCGGTTGGCTTCGTCCAACGAATAAATGCCAAGGCTTTTTGCGCCAGCCATGGCGGTAAAGGTGAAGGCTTGGTCCGTGCGGTCAGTATGTCCGTAATGGTAGGCCAGCGTTTCCGCGACCTCCTGCAAACGGTTCGAATTGCGCAGCTCCAAGGCCCCGGCAATGGTCAGGTGCAGTGCGGATTTCCGTTTCTGAACAAGGCTTTGATAGACGGAATCCCGCATCAGGACATGTTTGAACAGGTAATCCGACGAGTTCGCCTCGCGATGAATGATATCGAGCTTTTGCAGCCGTTCCAGCGCGTCTCCGGTATCTTCGGCACGATCAACCAGTTGGGACAAAAGCCCTGGATCAAAACGGCGTCCGATGGCAGACGCGGCTTGCAGCAACTCCCGGTCTTCGGGTTGCAGCCGCTCCATCCGGGCAGCGAGCAGGCCAAGCATGGAAACAGGCAATTCGCTTTCGCCAAGATCAGCATCGAAGCTCACCCGTCCGTTGGCAACTTGAAGCGCCCCCTGATCAATCAGGAAGCTCAGGATCTCCTCGCCAAATAACGGGTTGCCACCGGCGCGTTCTGTCACCTGACGCACCAAACTGTCCGGTAGCGCATCGACACCCAAGCGGGCGCGGGCCAAATGCGTGATGTCATCGCTTTCCAGCGGGCTCAAAGCGATAGTTTCCACGCCGTCCCGTCCCAACCAACCAGGCGCATATTCCGGTCGGCGGGTCTGAATGACCAGAAGGTTCGTCTGGCTTCCGATTTCAACGATAGTGCGCAGCAATTCTTCCGAAGCGCTATCGATCCAGTGGGCGTCTTCCAGCAAGAGGATCACCCGATCATGCTGACATTTGGCCTTTAGAAGCGCGGGCAGCAAATCGCGGGTGCGCAAACCGATCAACACACCGTCCAACCCGTCCAGTGCACCTGCCGGCGGTTCCAGGCCCAGAAGGTTCAGGAGGAGCGCGACATTCTCTTCGGAATGTAGCTCTGCAAATCGCAGCCCCTTGTCCAACTTGCCCGCTACGCGCGCGGCATCGTCGTCATCCCGAATGCGAAAGGAACTGCGCACGATCTCCAGGAAGGGCAGGAATGGCACCTGCTGACCGTCGGAAAAGCAGTTTCCGGTAAATACAGCGGCTTCGTTCGGCGGGATACGCTGCAGAAATTCAAAGACAAGCCGCGTTTTGCCCAATCCGGGCTCCGCGACAAGATCGATCAGGGAGAAGGCATGTTCCGCCCGATCGAGCGCAGCAAACATGGTCCGCAGTTCCGGAACCCGACCGACATAACTGCTCAACCCACGGGCGAGGGAGGCGTCAAACCGTGTGGCGCTGCTGCGGATCGATTGCAGTTTCCACAGCTTCTGCGTTTTGCTCAGTCCTTTGATCTGATGCTCGCCGCTGAAGGTCAAATCCGCCAGCCATTCGACCAGGCGGCGAGTCGTGTCGCAGACCAGGCATCCCCCGGGAGGCGCCAGACCCTCAATGCGGGATGCCAGGTTGACCGTACTGCCAACAGCCGTGGCCGGGCTGCCTGCGCCCGTGACGGCAGCCACCAGAACGGTGCCGGAACTGACCCCCACCCGCATGCTTGGCTGAATGCCGAACTGGGTTGAAAATTCCTCTGCGGCCGCCTCGAAAGCTTCGTTTATGGCAAGGGCAGCGCGGCATGCGCGAAGGGCCGCATCTTCCAGCGCTTCGGGGATCCCGAACAAGGCCATGACGCTGTCGCCACCGAACTCCCGAACAGTGCCGCCATGGTCCTGTATGGCCTCGGTCAGAATGCCGTAGACCATCCGCGTCAAGTCGAGCGATTGCTCCTCGGTCAACTCGGCAACAATGCCAGTATATCCAACCATATCGGCGAACAGCACCGAGACCTGGCGCTTTTCGCCCATGTCTTTTGACGGCCCTGCCGTTATGTTCCCGACTTCCCCCATTTGGGAACCGCTTTACATCACCCCTGATACTGCCGCCACCTAAAGGCGACTTCTTACATCACTTGTTGCGACTCATAGGCGCTAAAAAATCACGATTTTTAGGCAGTGAAGGCCAATTTCAGGCCCGGTCGCGGCCAACGGGTCTTGTAGATCTTGCCGGTGCTTGAGGCCGTGATCCACAGATCCTGCATATCGCTGCCACCAAAACACATGTTCGTGGTGAAAAGATCGGGCACCGGCACATGCTCCACCGTACCGTCGGGATCGAAAACGGTGATCCCGCCATTGAAGATGGTACCAACGCAGACCTTGCCGCCAGCCTCAACTTTCAAACTGTCGAGCCATTGGTAACCCGGCAGGGTTTGGACGACGTTGCCAGGCATGCCGGGCAGGGGGCCAGGCTTTAGCTTCCCTGGACCTTCGATTTCCATGACCCAAAGTCTGCCAAAGACCGTGTCAGACACATAGACTTTCTGACCGTCGGGCGAGAGACCGACCCCATTGGCCGTTGAGACGGTCGCGGCCTTGATTAGGGTCTTGCCATCGATGGTGCCATAATACAGCGCCCCAAGTCGGCTGATCTCATCTTCCTGCAAGCCGGTATCGGTGAACCAAAACCCGCCCGCCTCATCGAAAACAATATCGTCGGGCGAAATCAGGCGCTTGCCCTCATAGCTGTCAAACAGCAGGGTCACAGTTCCTGTTTTCAGGTCCACCCGATGCACTGATCCACCCTGGTAGTTTGGCCGGATTGGCGCGGGCACCGTAATCTTGTCAGGGCCGAATGGGACGAAACTGTACACCGCCCCGTTATTGCAGACATAGGCCGCACCGTCGGGCCCTATCGCCACTCCGTTCGGCCCACCGGGGATCTTGGCGACCACCGTCACCTGACCCTGGGGGTCGACCCGGCACAGGGTTTCTTCCTTGATATCGACAAACAGCACGGTGCCATCGTCCATCGCGACCGGGGCTTCAGGAAATCCCAGCCCACTACATACTTCTTCCAGGTCCAACGCCATTTTTTACCCCCTCGCTGTGTCGATCTCAGAAGAGCAGGAATTGAGGCGTATGCAAGTACCACATCTCAGTCGCATCGGCGGCTTGATCCAAAAACGACACTCTCTGGGGTCGCGTTTCTGCAAGCGGCACCGAGCCGGGCGGCACCAAGCTGCTATCAGAGGAGGTGCGGAGATGAACCAGCATTATCGCGACGGTCGCAAGATTGATCCGACACGGGGGCCGACGCTCGGTGACGGAACCCCGAACGATGCTGACCGGATTGAGATCGGTCCTACACAGTTAGCGTTTGCGGAGTGGGCGGCAGCAGGCCTGACCTTGCCCAACCTTGCGAAGATGCGCGAATATCGCTGGCAGCGGCTGACCCAACATATCGTCGACCGCGACTATGCCGGGCTGCTGATGTTCGACCCGCTGAACATCCGCTACGCCACCGATTCCACCAACATGCAATTGTGGAACACCCACAATCCCTTTCGGGCCGTTTTGCTCTGTGCCGATGGTTACATGGTCATCTGGGACTACAAGAACTCCCCGTTTCTTTCGACGTTCAATCCGTTGGTGCGGGAGCAACGGTCGGGCTGTGATCTGTTCTATTTTGACCGCGGAGACAAAACCGACGTGGCAGCCCGCGCGTTCGCCAGCGAAGTGCAGGATCTTTTAGCCGAACACGCGCCTGGCAATCGCCGGCTTGGCGTCGACAAGATCATGCTCCACGGCCTATGGGCGTTGGAGGCCCAGGGCTTTGAGATCAGGGAAGGCGAAGAGGTCACAGAAAAAGCCCGCGCCGTAAAAGGGGTCGACGAAATTCTGGCCATGCGCTGCGCGACTCATGCGTGCCAGACGGCTATGCAGGCGATGGAAGATTTTGCGCGCGCTCATGTGGGTGACGGCGAGACCTGCGAAAATGACATTTGGGCCATCCTGCACCGGGAAAACATCCGGCGGGGCGGTGAATGGATCGAGACAAGGCTGCTCTCGTCCGGCCCGCGCACCAATCCGTGGTTTCAGGAATGCGGGCCAAGGGTTTGCCAGCGCAATGAGATCATATCATTCGATACCGATCTGGTTGGCAGCTACGGCATTTGTGTGGATCTCTCGCGCAGTTGGTGGATAGGCGACCACCCACCACGCCCAGACATGGTCTATGCGATGCAACATGCGCATGAACATATAATGACCAATATGGAGATGATCCGCCCCGGCGTTATGATCCCGGAACTGACCGCTAACTGCCATGTTTTGGATGAGAAATATCAGACGCAGAAATATAGCTGCCTGATGCACGGGGTCGGGCTTTGCGACGAATGGCCATTGGTGGCTTACCCCGACAAAGCCGTGGAAGGCGCTTACGATTATCCGCTCGTTCCCGGCATGGTCCTGTGTGTAGAGGCGGCTGTGGGAGAGGTCGGTGGAGACTTTACCATCAAGCTTGAAGATCAGGTTTTGGTCACGGAAGATGGGTTCGAAAACCTGACAACTTACCCCTTCGATCCTGCCCTCATGGGCCGATCCTGATCGAGCCATTGATCAATTTTTCACGCGCTGACTACCATTCTAGTAGCCATTCTGATCGTACTACGCTACCCTGTGCCCAGACCTAAGGAATAGGCGGTTCAGGGAGGACCAAATGATCCAGCGAAACCTCACATCCATTTTTGCCAGTTTTGCATGTATCGTGGCAGCGCCGGTGTTCGCGTGCGATGCCAATAATAGCCTGACCCTTGTCTCAGCGACTGACGATGGGCTGTATGACGAAGCATACGGGCCACACAACACTGTGGATGGTGTCATTGATCCCGAATCCCGGTGGTCGAACGAATCGCAAGGCGCGCCAAAAGAACTGCTGATCGATCTTGGCGCCGTGCAAACGCTGAAAGGGCTGAACGTCGCTTGGTACAAGGGCGACAGCCGCAGATCGAATTTCTCGGTGGAAGCCTCCGCTGATGGCGCTGAATTCAAGACCATCATCCCGACAAGGCAGACGAGCGGCGAGACCCTCGATCTGGAGCCCTACAGCTTTGACGCGGTAGAGGCGCAGTACATCAAGATCCTTGGCAACGGCAATGACAGCAACGACTGGAACAGCATCACTGAGGTCGTCGCAATGGGCTGCGGCACGGAAGTCGCAAAACCAGCGGAACCGATCCTGACAGCTCGGGCCGGGCAGGGGCTGTTCGGTCTGGATGTAAATGCCGCACCAGGCGAGAACTTTGACCTGCTCGGCTGGTATGTCACTACGCCCGCCGATGATGATGGCGACGGCAAATCCGACAGCGTCTACGAAAATGATCTGGCCGCTGGCTGGACCGATCCACGCTTTTTCTACACCGATCCTGCGACGGGTGGCATGGTCTTCCGGTCCACGCCCGCAGGTGCCAAGACATCGGCCAACACGAACTATACCCGCACCGAACTGCGCGGAATGCTGCGCCGTGGCGACGGGACGATCCAGACCCGGGTTGAAGGCGGTTATCCCAACAAGAACAACTGGGTGTTTTCTTCTGCGCCCGCTTCGGCTCAAGCGGCATCTGCTGGCGTGGACGGGGTGCTGAAGGCGACCTTGTCAGTCAATCAAGTCACCCGTTTGGGCAAGGACTATCAGGTTGGCCGTGTGATCATCGGTCAGATCCACGCCAAGGATGACGAACCGATCCGGCTTTATTACCGCAAGCTGCCCAAGAACAAATATGGTTCGATCTATTACGCCCATGAGCCCGCCACGGGTAAGGAAGAGTGGATCGAAATCATCGGCAGCCGGGCGAATGCAGCGCCCAACCCCGACGATGGTATCGCGCTCGATGAGATCTTCAGCTACGAGATTGAGGTCAAGGGCGTCGCAGAAGGCGACCAGGTTATCCCGATGCTCTACGTCAAGATCATCCGCGATGACGGTACCGAAGTGTCTGCAGAGCCGTTCGACATGCGCGACAGTGGTTTCAGCGTTGAAGACGAGTTCATGTTCTTCAAGGCAGGTGCCTATTCGCAGAACAATTCCAGCCCGGATCCTGAAATGGATTTCGACAAGGTGACGTTCTTCAAGCTGGACTACACCCATAACCCAGCGCCGGAAGGCGATGGTGCCGTCGTGGAAGTAGCCGCAGCTGCACCGCCAGCACCCGCCGTGGCCGGGGTGATCTTCGACGACACATTCGCTGATGGGGACCGCAGCAACAGTGCGGATGAAGGCGACAGCAATTGGTGGACCACGACCACAAGCAGCGCCATTGAGGTCGCGCCAGGCCATCTTGGTCTGGTGTCCGGAAGTTCGGGGCGGGGCATCCGCACGACCTTTGACCCGCAGACTTTGGCAGAAGGCCAGAAGCTGCAAGCAACCTTCACCTTCACAACGCCCGACACAATTGGGACCGACCGTGATTCCGCCTTCCGCGTCGGTCTTTATGACAAGCTGGGACGTGGCAAGTTGGAGGATGACCTGTCGGCTTCCTCCAAGTCGCCAAACCCGCTCTACGATGGTCTGCCGGGCTATATGATCGACTTTGACATCAACCTGGCCGACCCGTCCCTCGCCAATATCGATATCCGCAAGCACAAGGATGACACCCAAGGCCGCCTTTTGGGGACGACCAAAGGCTATTCCAAACTGGCCGGGGGTGGCGAGCCCTACCAGTTTGAGCCGAACCAAACCTACACAGGTGTGATTTCGGTGCAAAAGGTCAGCGGCGGCGTGGAAATCGGCGGTGAGCTGTCCCAGGACGGCACGGTCTTGAGCACCTTCAGCGTGGTGGACGAAGGCAGCGACGTGAACAATTTCGGAATGCTGGCCTTCCACGTAAACAGCAAAACCTTCGGGACGTCGAAGTCGCCGGATGAACCTGACAACGGTCTGGACTTCACCCAGGTCAAGCTCGAGGTCGCGGAGTAAGACCAACGACCTTTTCCCGGCAAGATCCGCCCGGCCATACGGTCGGGCGTTTCTTATCTGGCCGATCGAATATGTTAGTCGCCCTAAGAGGTCGATGGTATCATAAGAAAATCGGGCAACAGCGTCCCAATTGAACCTATTGTATTTCCGCCTCGCAACCCCTCGATAGAGACCTGTCAGACAGAGGCGCTCGGCGGGCATGTCGCCGCTTGCACCAAGTGCGACTATCAACACATCGCCTATAACAGCTGCAAGAACCGACATTGTCCGAAGTGCCAAGCACCGGCGACGCGAGATTGACCGCCGGGAAAATGACCGAGCCGGAATTCATCACTGCGACCGAGACAATCACCGGCAACCTGGCATCGATCAGGTAACGGACGAAGCATGGGCCGAGTTCTGAGGGGCGGAGGGTTCCGCCTAAGCGGACCGAGACTGCAGGCTCCGGCAAGGACCGATCTAAGACACCAAAGCGCACACCGCCCCGAAGAAAAACCTAGGCGATAGCGTTGCGACTATCGCAAAACAGTAACTCTTCGCAGGATCATTGTTCCAAAGAAGTCGCCAAATTCTCGCGCGCGATTTCCAGATATTGCTGGACGGTGGGCAGGAGAAAACCGATTGCCCCCCAAGCCCGATTTGATCTTGGGATTCTAACCTTCACGCTTTCGAGTCATGTCTTTAGCGACGCGCTTAACATGGCCCAGGCCCAAACCAGTCCGAAAGTAGGCGCCGAAATGATCCCGCCGAAAACACCCGGAATGAGAGTGAAGTAAACAATCTATGCAAATTCTAAGATATCGTCTCTCGAAACACATCCAACGTTTGAGATACTTGGCTCAGACGCTTGTGTTAAACAAATTAGAAGGGCGGGTTCATTTTCGATAGTTGACTTTGACAATACTATGTACCGCATGCCAATGGTGTCCATAAATCTTGCCACGTGAGGAAATACAACCGCGATGAAACCTGAAAGCCGCTTCGCATCTCGGTAGTTATCGATCAGTTTCGAAAGTAATTCTAGCATCGCAGCGCTCTCATGCCTCGAAAGATCTGGACAGCGGCAAAAACGAGTTAATTCGTACAAATTATTCTTTTGCATAGTCAAGAAATGCCCTGCTTCTGGAAAGCTGTTTCGAAAATGGTCCGTAACCATAGTGGATCGGACAATTGGTCTTACACGACAAGATCCAAGATGCAGTCCTGCATCATGAACGATTAGATATTCACTAAAATTGTCATCATATTCATCGCACTCCTGTCCGTTGGGCGTTACGCACAAATCCCACCGGAGCCGATCCACAAATTGCTTTTTGCGATCTTGGAAGATACCGTCGCGCAAACGTGCTGGGAGAGACGCTTTATTACTAACAATTACTTGCATGTTCACCTTCTGTTCAGCCTGATGGGAACTTTGCGGAGGTAGATTAAAGCCAGAATAACCAAGAATTATCAACGCACTAACTTAATGTTCTTTAATTGTTCCTGATAATGATTGTTTCTCAATGGTTGACACTGAGCCGAGTGCCAATTTGAGGTTTCGGCTATCAAGAAAATCGTAAATCCTTGATCACCATAGATATTTTGACTGGTCCTCTAGTCTTGCCGTCTACCAAGAACACCAATCTCGGCAATATTCAGCCGATCTTAACTTAACATGCTAGATAAAAGTCAAAGTAATGAACTGGGTGTACGGAATGCAGCACTGGGTAAAGAACGTGTTTGAGGATCTACTTTGGGCGGCTAGTGGGAACAGTGAAGAGATACACACCACCGTCTCGAGAATCGTTCGCGCGATAGAAGGTCGCGATGTCTATCTTTTTCGGACTGAAGAATTGGAGAGTATTGCAGATGGCCTGGTAGAATGCGTTGACTTGAATGACTTGTCTAGCTGGATGTGGAAGGCTACAACTTCACTTCATTTCCAAAATTTCGCAATCTTTGTACTGAAGCCGGGACCAGGAACTAGTTTCCACCCCAAAATATGTACTTCATATAACACAGATTGGATCGACCGATATGTTGAGAAGACCTATCAGTTTGTTGATCCTGTAATGAGGCGCGCAGCAGAAGCAGATGGTTGCTTCGCGTACTCGGAACTTGATCAAACCTCGCCATTGGTAGAGAAATTTTGGCAAGACGCAGAGCGACACCGGATAGGAAGGAACGGACATTGTTGTGCTTTTACCCGCCCTGACGGAACGCGTATTGGTGTGGCGTTTTCTAGTCGAGAAAGCCAAGAAAAAGTTCAGGAAATAGTACGAAAGTTCAGTTCGGATCTGTTTAGCATTTCTCAATTGGCGGGGGAAGCATTTTGCTATGCGGTAGCCGGACCTACAATTCAGGACTGTTGTCTCAGTGAGCTTGAGCTTCGTTGCTTGTATATCTTGGCAACCAGTTCCAGTCCGGAGGACGCTTCAAAAGTTGCATCGTTTTTTGGTCCGAAAGACTCACTGGAGATCTCAATTCGTAGAAAACTTCGCGTGCAGAACGTTTTTCAAGCAATCGCCATTGCAGCGTCGAAGGGGTGGTTTAACTCACTACCTTATGAAACAGGGGAGATTGTCAGTTCATTGACGCCGCTGCAGAACACTCCAAAGGGGTGACTGCAAGCTGTCAGGGAGGTCAAGTATGCGGTTGGCGAGACGAGTACTATTGCCCTTTGGGTTGATAATGTAGTTCGTCCTGATTTCCGGACAGATTGATTATTGACCCTTCGCGGCGTTTTGGATCTGTC
>JBCBGY010000123.1:0-13126 GCA_038526275.1 Pseudomonadota bacterium
CGCCAAGCAAGTGGTTCTGGCCGCTGGCGGATTACAAACGGCGCGGTTGCTGCTGACCTGTCAGGCACAGGATGCCACGCTGTTCGGCGGACCGAACGGTGCCTTGGGCCGCTACTATATGGGGCATTTGACGGGCTCCGTGGCCGAGATCCATTTTCGTGATGCGGCACATGTCGGCGCCTTCGGGTATGCTCCACTTGGGTCAACAATGGCGCGGCGCCGCATCATGCTGGATCCGCACCACTGGGCAAACACGGCCTTCTGGCTGGAAAGTGTGGCCCTGAACGATCCGCGCCACCAGTCTGGAGAATTGTCCTTCAAACATCTGCTTGCGAGCCGAGGTCGCACGGCAGACCTACTTCCGCATATTCGCAACGTGCTGACCAATCCAGCGGGCGTGCCGGCGGGGATCAAGGCAGCCCTTGAACGAAGGTTCTTGCCCCATGCGCGATATCCCAACCGACTGATCGCACGTGGCCCTGGCCCCTACCGGCTAGCCTTTCATGCAGAACAACGCCCTTTGGCATCGAACCGGGTCAGTCTTGCCAACGAACAGGACAGGTTTGGTTGCCCCAAGCTCAAGATCGATTTCCATTATGACGATGAAACCATCTGGGCCTTGGTGCGCGACCACCGCAAACTGGCTGAACAACTTAGTGGAAATGGCCTGGCGGACCTGACCCTACCCGGATCCGATGACGATATGGCGGAACAAATCGCCCGCCAGTCCCGCGACGGGTACCACCAGATTGGTGTCTGTCGTATGACCGATGATCCTTCCACAGGCATTGTCGACCCAGACTGCAAAGTATGGGGCATTCGCAACCTTTATGTCGCCAGCGCCGCCGTATTCCCGGTCGGTGGGCAAGCCAACCCCACGCTCTCTGTGGTGGCGTTGGCCCTAAGACTTGCTGAGCACCTGCGCAAAAGCCATATTCCCAGCAGTCCGAAAGAAGGAACCCAGTTGCAGTGATCTCTGAACTGCTGAACCATTACCGGCTCCACATCCCGGCTCGCTTGCGGGACCATATTCTGGTGACTGTGTGGTTCCTGGTGACGTTCAACCAGTTTCGCTACGACGAACTGATCCTTTATCCGCTGGCACTGTACTTTCTTTGGGCCTTTATCCGGGATTTCGAACAGATCCTGCCATTGCTTCAACGCAGCTTGGTTCTGTTCATCTTTCCAATCTGGTGGTTGCTGTCGGCCCTCTGGGGCGCGGAGACGGTCGAGATCCTGAAATCCGGGGCCCAACTCTTCCTCACCATAATGATCTGCTATTGCGCCGTGATCCGACTGGAAAAGCGCGATATCATCCTGTCGATGCTGATCGCCGCTGGCTGGTACGGCATTTTGAGTTTTCAGGCCGGTTTCACCGGTGGCATCGCCGCGCGCGGCGCCTTTTCCAGCAAGAATGCAATGGGCGCGTCCATGGTGATCCTGTGGACCGCCGCCATCTGTATCGCATTGGAAAGAAGCTTTCCGCGATGGCTCCGACTTGGGGCCGTCGGTGCGGCGATCCTGGCGGCGTACCTCATTCAGGTTTCAGATTCCGCAACGGCCGTACTGCTTGCCGCAGGGATTACTGCAGTGGTCGTGACCTTTGGCGTTCTCCCTGCCACTGGTGCCTTGCGGCGACCCCTGTTCCTGTCCGCCGGCTTTATGGGCGTGGCCGCGTTGTTTTTTCTCTTTGCCTACATTCTGGCGACCCGTGAGTTTGACCCCATAACGGCCGTTCTGAACCATTTCGGCAAGGATGCCACACTGACAGGCCGGACCGTCCTTTGGGAATATGCCATGATCCAGATCGAGAAGACCCCGCTTCTGGGGGTCGGTCACGGTGGATATTGGACACCGTTCGACTGGACATCTGACGCGCGCAAAATCTACGTGGAGTTTCACAAGAAATTCTACGCGCAGTTTTCCTTCCACAACTCCTACTTCGAGATTGCCGTCCATCAGGGCCTGATCGGGCTCGGTTTCGCCGTCTTGGCCACGCTTTGGAGCCTGCTCCGGATCATTGGCGGCGTCTTGCGAGCCACCGACATGGGTATGGTCTTTTTCTTCGGGATTGCCTCGGTCCATATCGTCCGCAGCTTTACCGAGTCCGCCCTGATGTCGCCCTTCTCGCTGATTGCCATGCTTTACATGATGGGCGCACTGCTCACGGTGAAAGATGACTTGCGCCGAATGGCGACTGCCCCGCCCCGGAGAAAGGAGGTTCCCTTCTCCAGACCCAGAAGATTGATGCCAGGAGAATGACGACGGCCGCAGGTCTTACGCCGCAGCATCCTCATAGGCCGCCAGATACTTCTCGGCAGACTTGGCCAAGGTCATCTGATCAGCAATGAATTTTCGCGGTTGGTAGCTATCCCGCTTTCCCCAGAACTGGTGCCAGCTCTCCATCATGTCATCCGCTTTGAAGCGCAGGCCGCAATCATCATCAAAATAAGGAACGGAAGTACACGTGATCGGATCGTCGCTGATCTTCTTGGCCTTCGGATCCAACCATTTGCCCTCGTCCCAGGCAAAGATCGGAACGTTCAAGGACAGACATTCCTGATAGGCCATGCCTTGGGTTTCAGAATGGCAGAAGAACGCCATGGACCGGCACTTTTTCAGCTTCTCGATATAGTCCTCATAGACATAGCTGCCGTATCGGATGACGGTATAGGTCAGCCCGTTTTCATCCAGATATTTGAGGAAAGGTGCGATCAGACGATCATAGTTGGCGTCGCGGTCAAAGTAGATCTTATCGTAGATCATCACGTCATACTCTTTGGGCATGGAACGTGAGTCCGGAAACCGCGACACGTCGAACCCGCCAAACCACGACCGCAGCTTGTCGCCATAGAACGGCGTGAACATGTCCAGGTGCCATTGGCAGGTCGACAGAAACAGCCGATTGCGCGGATCGTCGAACAAGTCAGGCTTGTCGAGTGGAGACGAGAATATCCCAGGGCCAATCAAGCGCGGGTTTGGCAGCCCTTCGACCTTCTCGAAAATGCCCGGATAACCAACCATCCCGATGGGGCGATCAGGGTTCTGCCGCGCGGCCCGAAAGTCGTTCAACCGGTATGGCACGCCCTGATGGTCCAGCGCCTCCATCAACATATAAAGCCAGGTGTAGTAGCCTGATTTACCCTGCTTGCCGCGCAACTTGTTGACGATGACCCGCGCATGGCGGCGAACATCCGATTTCAGTCTGGCCACAAAGGCCTCTTCAGCCTGACGTTCGTGCCCGTCGTAAAAGAGCAATACCGGGGCGGATGCCATGACTATTGCACACCTTCAGGCTTGGTCGGGTGCGAATTGCCACTCAACAGCTTGTCGAAATAGGCGATGGTCTTTTTGACCCCGTCCTCAAAAGCAACCTTCGGTTCCCATCCCAGATGGTCCCGGGCCTTCGTGATATCAGGGCGCCTTTGCATTGGATCGTCTTGTGGAAGTTCTTTGAAGGCCAACTTCGACCCGGACCCCGTCATATCGATGATGGTTTCCGCCAATTCGCGGATCGTCAGCTCATGCGGATTGCCCAGATTGATCGGGCCGGTCACATCTGCCGGGCTGTCCATCAGGGCCATTAACCCGCTGACCAAATCGTCCACATAGCAGAACGAACGGGTCTGCACGCCTTCGCCAAAGATCGTGATATCTTCGCCGCGCAAGGCCTGAATGATGAAGTTCGACACAACCCGACCATCATTGACATGCATCCGCGGACCAAATGTGTTGAAGATCCGCGCCACCTTGATCTCCAGGCCATGCTGGCGGTGATAATCGAAAAAGAGTGTTTCCGCCGCGCGCTTGCCTTCGTCATAGCAGGATCGGATCCCGATCGGATTGACGTTGCCCCAATAGTCTTCCTGCTGCGGGTGGACGTTCGGGTCGCCGTAGACCTCCGATGTCGAGGCTTGCAGAATTCGGATCCCAAGGCGTTTGGCCAACCCCAACATGTTGATCGACCCATGAACCGAGGTCTTCAGGGTCTGAACCGGATCATGCTGGTAGTGGATGGGGGCGGCGGGGCAGGCCAAATGAAAAATCCGGTCGGCTTCGATATATAGTGGAAAGGTAACATCATGCCGCATCATCTCGAACATGGGGTTGCCATGATGGTGCTGAATGTTGCGCTTGCTGCCGGTGTAGAAATTATCAACGCAAATGACTTCGTCGCCGCGTTCCAACAAACGATCGGTCAGATGAGAGCCAACAAATCCGGCCCCACCCGTTACAATTATCCTTTTATGCTGATCCAGCATTCCAACCCCTTACAAAAAAAGTTCTTCACTCGTCCTGTAGCGACAGCATGGCAAGCGTGCAATCCATCGTCTGGCAATCTCAGGCGCCGGCCTTGGTATTTGTCACCTGAACCCTGTAGACGAACGGGCTCAAAAAATGCCAGTTCTTATGCGTAAGAAAGTGTATTTTTAGTAGGTTAACAATGCTCTCGATCAAGAACCGATTGTCTAGTTTTGCGAACAGTTCAGCCGGAGGATGGGCGCTTCGAAAGCTCCATCGCGTGTCTCGTGCCCTGACCTCGTTGATCGAGTATTTGGATCGCCAACGGCGGACAGAAACAACCGAAGATCTCAAAACCAAGATCGTGCGCGAGAGTTTCCCGGAGTTAACCGTTCTGAATGGCCCGTTCAAAGGCCTGAAATATCCCAGCGTGCAGTCGACGGGCAGCGCGTTACTCCCGAAGCTGCTGGGCAGCTATGAAATGGAAGCAGCGCCACTGATCGAAAAGATCCTAAGCCGCAAATACACGGATATCGTGGATGTTGGCTGCGCTGAGGGGTTTTACGCAGTCGGATTTGGCATGCTCTATCCGGAAGCGACCGTCCACGCCTACGATGTGGATGCTGGCGCGCGCCGACTTTGTCAGGACATGGCCAAGCACAACGGCATCGAGAACCGCGTAAAGCTCGGCAAGTTTTGCGATCCGGCTGAATTGAAAGGCTTTGCCGATCGTGGGCGTACTTTGGTGGTTGCGGATTGCGAAGGGTATGAAGCCGAGCTTTTCACGTCGGACACGCAACCTGCCTTGGTGAACCATGACATCCTGATCGAATGTCACGACTTCAAAGACCCCGAAATCTCTAGCCGGATCGAAGCTGCGTTCGCAGAAAGCCACCATGCCGACCGCATTCGCAGCGAGGAAACTTACTTCAAGGCCCATGCCTATGGCTTTGATCAACTCGACGGATACAGCTACGAGATCCGTAAATTCATCATGGACGAAGCAAGGAAACACTCTGTTGTCTGGCTGCTGCTGTCTTCGCGAGCGAACACGTAGCTCGGCAACAATGTTTCAGTCTGTTCACCATTGTCGAGAAAACTGCCCCGTACAGTCGTTTTTTTGACCGGATGGGACCCAAACGCGTATTTTACCCTTAAATTTGCTATCGCAGCGACGCATGTGTAGTAGGTGGGCTTTATGTTCGGACTATGTCACACTGTCAGCAAGTTTTGTGTTTGAAAACCAATGAATGAACCCCTCGTCCTCCGCTCAACACTGCCGGAACCGGAGAAAGCTCCAGACCGGCAGGGGGCCACACTTGATCTGGCAGATATTGCCGGCGTTTTTCGCCGTCGGCTGATCCTGATACTAGGCGCCGCGATCCTCTCTGCGGCCTATTCTGCCTACGTGGTTTTACAGGTTACGCCACAATATGAGGCCTATGCGCAGCTCGCGTTGGGTGATGGTGGTTTGGCTTCGCCGGATTCGTCTTTTTCTCTGGTTGAAGCCCAGGCCATTTCAAGTTCGGTCATCGAAGGAGAGATGGCGGTGATGCGGTCGCGCGCGCTGCTGGTCCGTGTGGTGCGCCGATTGGAGTTGGAGAAAGATCCGGAATTCAACCCAGCCCTGCGTCCGATAGAAGAGCCCGGTCTGGTGGACAGGTTGTCCACCTTTGTCCGTGATCTGATCCGCTCTGTCATCCCGGCGCCGGAAGCACCGCAACCCGTACAGGTTGAAGGGGCCGAAGGGGAAGCGGAGGGGGCCGAAGCCACAAATGATCCTGTATTGGAGGCTGCCCGAGCGCGGGACACATTGCTGGGCGATCTGGGGCCTGTAACCGGGGAATTGCGGAACGCTGTGCGCGTCCGCCAGCAGGGCAATTCGTTTGTGATTTCAGTTGGCGCGACCTCGCAAAGCCCGCAAAAGGCCGCCGCCATCGCCAACGCCTTGATTGATGAATACGGTCGCTTCCTGGTGGACAAGCGCTTTGCCGCAGCCCAGCGATTCACCCGCTGGCTGGAAGGTCGTGTAGAAGAACTTGCCGCCACGCTCGAAACCTCAGAACGCGAGGCCCTGGCCTTCCGCGCCAAGATCGAAGCGAACGCTGACAGCTCGCAACGCCTGGAACAGCAAATGCGCGAGCTTACCACCAAACTGGTGAATGCCCGTTCCGAACTAGCCGAAGCTAACGCGAACGCCGTCAAACTGGTCGAAATCGGCGAGCGGGACGGCGCGCTCGCCGCTGCGGCCACATTGGATAATCCCACGATCCAGTCCTATCTGGCCGAACTGGCGGATCTCCGTCGTGAAGAAGCGTCCGCGACAATCCGTTTCGGCGAGGATGCGGTACAGGTCTCTTCCATCAGACGTTCTATGGAAGCGATTGCAGAGGCTGCCTCGGCTGAGGTAGATCGCACGATCCAACAGCTCAACAACACCGCCGAAGTCCGCGACAACGTCGTGCAGGCACTGGAAACCGAACTTCGCGGCCTGGAAGGCAATATCCTGATCCGGTCGAACGAACAGATCCGACTCAGCCAGTTGCAGCGCGTCGCCGACGCAAACCGTCGGGTGTACGAAGACTTTCTGGGCCGCTTCAAGGAAAGCAGCGAAATCCAGAACCTGCAGCGGTCGGATGCAGACGTAATCTCTTACGCGTCGCCTCCTGGCAGCCCTTCTTATCCGCGCAAGCAGGTTGCCGTTGCCCTTGGCGGGGCTGGTGGTCTGGCCATCGGCATCGCGTTGGCCTTCTTGCTGGAACTGCTGCCCAAGCGGCTGACGACGGCACGGGAAGTCACGGCGCGGCTGGGGCTGCCTATCTTTGGCAAGCTGCCCAAGGTGCCTACCAAAATGGGCCGCATGGGCTCGCTTCGAAATATCCTACGCGATTCCTCTGCGCCTTTGACCCGATCAGCCCGAACGCTTCGAAACAACGTCGATTTGAACTCCGATATTGCGGTGGGCTCCATCGTCGTGGCGTCCGACCAGCCGGGCGGGGTCAAAACCAACGTCTCTATGCTTCTGGCTTGGGCTGCGGCTCAGAAGGGCCGCTCCTGCCTGCTGGTAGATGCCGATACGCGAACGGCGAGCCTTTCGCGTGCCTTGGGCCACCGTCGCACAACAAGCCTGGTGTCGGTACTCTACGGCGAATCTACCTTGGAAGACTCGATCGTGACCCTCGGTGCTCTGGGTGTCAGCATGTTGCCCACTGAGACCGTCGGGGCCGACCCTGCGATGGTTTTCGATACGTACCGCGCCAAGCTGGTCGTGGAAGAGATGATGCGGGAATTCGACGTTGTGATCTTTGATTCACCTGCGCTTCGGCATGAATCAGACGCCATGGCCTTGCCAGTCGTGCTGGATTTGGGCCTGTATACCGTTGCTTCGGCCAAGACGCTCACCCGCGATGCAGAGCGAGGTCTGGAGATCTTCCGCAAGACCAAGCTCAACGATGTGGGTGCCGTCCTGACAGGGTTGAAGAACCGGGACATTCTGTAGCCGGTCCTTTACCTGGCGGTTAGATGTCGGGTTACGCGGCCTTTCGCAGGCTTGGGAAACTGCGCCACGGGAAGCTTTCCCGGCCCAGCATCTTTGCCAGCGCCTTAACGTCATCTTCGAGCTCTGCCGCGACCAAGGCGCGGGTCTCATCAGACAAGGGCGGCGCTTCGACCCGCAAGTCCCGTTTGTTCAGGTTCATAAGGTAGTGCACCGGCCCGATCGATTTGAAGCTTTCCAAGGCCTTCCCAAGCCCTGCACGTCGCAGCGCGTTTCCGCCCGACTGCAGCATCACTTGCAGACGGTCATTCCGGAAGGCCACGCTTTCGTTCGAACTTGTCCGGCTTTCATCGATCTTGCCCTCCGGGTCGACCCCCAGAAAAGCATAAACCTGACGGATCGCCTGATCGGGGGTCTGCGTGATCTCTTCGAAAATCAGCGGCAGGATCTGCTCTTTCGGGAATACCTCCAGCCAAAGCGCCATATGTTTGGCATAGCGGCTTTGCTCCAGATAAAGCGGATTGTTTCGCAAACCGTCCTCAAAACGCTCGCTCGATGTGAAATGCCATTTCCGCAATTCGTGCAGATGGTTCGAAAAGGCCCGATCAACTGGATCGCGAAAGACAACAATTAGTTTCGCGTCTGGAGCATAGGCCTTGATCCGCGCTGGCACCTGCGGATGGTGAAAGTAGGACGGCGACGTTTCGCCCCGGGCCGTGACCGCACGGCCCTCTTCGAAATGGCGTTCATACCACTCGTAGCCACGGTCAAAGGCGGCGCTAAAGAAGTCTATTTCCTTCGGAGTTGAGGTAAAAACATCGGGATGAGCCTGCAAAACCTCATGTAACCAAGAGGTTGCGCACTTTTGCACACCGATGCCAATGAAAGTCGGGCCGTCAATGGCCTGACGGGGTACCAAAATATCGCTCATATCAAATCCTCGCTGCGGCGCAGAATGCCGGATGCAAGTGGAACAGGTCAAACGCCGCGCACCTGCGACGCTATGCTGCTTTCACCTGTAAATCCTTGGAAAACACAGTCAAACAGTAAATGATCTGCACGCGTGCGAATCGATGGGCGAATTTTCCGTCTGTTTGAATATTGGTTTGATAGTTTCTTGTGGGTTCTGCGGTACCGCACTATTGCCGCACCTGCGATTTGGAGTTGACGATTGTCCATGACTACGAATTTAGCGAACGCTCCTGGGCTTGACGCTGATCCGACCCCTCTGGTTGTTGATCTGGACGGCACCCTGACCCGCTCTGACACGTTGCACGAAGCTTTGCTGTCTCTTGTATCGAAAAATCCAAACAGCCTGAGCAAGATCGTCGGTTGGCTGAAAGACGGCAAGGCGGTGTTCAAAGACCGCGTGGCACAAGAAGCACTGGTTGACCCGTCCATTCTGCCAATGAACCAGGATGTTGTGGATTACGCTGCCAAGGCGAAGGCAGAAGGTCGACCCGTCTATCTGGTCTCTGCCTCGAACCATCGCCAAGTTACAGCAATCGCCGAGGCCACTGGCCTTTTTGACGAGGCCGTCGGCTCTGACGCAGACCGCAACTTGGCCGGATCCAACAAGGCGGCATGGCTGGTCGACCGCTTTGGTGAAAAAGGGTTCGACTATATCGGCGACTCTTCAGCCGACCTGCAGGTTTGGCCCAAAGCCCGTCGCGCCATCAGCGTCGGGGCCGACGCCGCCATGGAACAACGTGTCAAGGCCATCGACCCTGATGCCGTGCATCTTTCGCCTCAGGCTCCGCTTGCAGATCAGGTCAGGGTGTATCTCAAAGCAATGCGGCCGCATCAGTGGTTGAAGAACCTTCTGGTCCTTGTCCCCGCACTCGCCGCCCACAGCCCTGGCGCCCTGCTGCCATCGCTTTTGGCCTTCGTCGCCTTTTCAATGGCCGCCTCGTGCATCTACCTGATCAACGACATGCTCGACCTGGAGGTCGACCGACGGCACCCCCGCAAACGCAAACGCCCCTTCGCGGCAGGACTGATCCCGGTAGCAAAGGGCGGGATGCTTGCGGCAGGCTTGTTCGTCGGAGCTTTCCTGATCGCAGCACTGACCTCATGGCTGTTCGTGGCGGTGCTGGCTGGATACATCGTGCTAACCTCCGCCTACTCCCTTGTCCTCAAGCGCAAGCTGATGGTCGACATCTGGATGCTTGGCGCGCTTTATACCTTGCGCATCGTGGCCGGCGGCGCAGCGAGCGGCGTGCCCCTGTCAGAATGGCTGCTTGCCTTCTCGATGTTCCTGTTCCTGTCGCTCGCAGCCGTCAAAAGGCAGTCGGAATTGGCAGACCTTGCCAAACGCGGCCTGAACGAAACCGATGGGCGCGGCTACAGGGTCTCGGATCAACCGGTCATCCTGGGCGTGGTGCTCGCGGCGGGTTACTGTTCTGTCCTGGTTCTGGCGCTCTATATTTCGGGAACCGATGTGCGCAGCCTCTACGGAGAACCCGGGCTCTTGTGGCTGGTCTGCCCGCTCCTGCTCTACTGGATCAGCCGGGCCACCATGATCTCCTACCGCGGCGAAATGGACGATGACCCAATCGTATTTGCTCTGAAAGACCGGGTCAGCCAACTGATCTTCGTCACCTGCGGGCTGCTCTTTATGTCGAGTGCCCTCCTGTGACCAACACAGAACTTGTTCTTCGGTACAGCCTGTTCGCGCTGATTTCGACCGTGGTGATCCTGGGCACCCAGCGCATCAGCCTATGGATCTATGATGGTTGGGGCGGCGTAACTGTCGCCCTGATCATCGGAACCGGTGCGGGTCTGGTCATAAAATATCTTCTCGACAAGAAGTGGATCTTCGCTGACGACCGAAATACCGTCGCCGATCACACCAAGCAATTTTCCCTTTATGCCCTCATGGGGGTATTCACTACAGCTGTCCTATGGACGGTACAGTACGCTTTCTGGCTGATCTGGCGGACTGAAGATATGTTTACCGTCGGTGGGATGGTGGGTCTGGCCATCGGGTACGCGACCAAATATCATTTAGACAAGCGCTTTGTCTTCAACAGCAAGCCGGAGCATTCGGCCGGATCCAGCTAAATGCACCAGCGGAGAGACGAATGATACCTCAGTTTACGTTCACCGATTTTGTTCTTGCCATTTTCACAACCCTATTTGGCGCTGCGCTGGCTTACGGATTGGTGCAAGGGATTCCGCTGATCGGGATCGACGATGCAGCCATCACCCGGTCCTATGCCGAAAATGTCGCCGCCGGGCATGGCTACGTCTACAATGTTGGCGGAGAACGGGTGGAAGGCTCCACCGCCTTGCTATGGGTCGGAATTCTTACACTGGTCTATAGCTGGTTCCCAAATCCCGAATTGCCCATTCTCGCGCTTAGCGGGGCCATCACAATCGCCACGGTCTACATCACTATCCGGACCGTTCGGTGGTTCAGCTACTGGTTCCAGTGCGACGTCAATGTCGCCGTAGGCACCCTGCTGCTGTTCATGGTCGCCAGCCCCGGCTTCTTCCTTTGGTCGGTCTGGACAATGATGGAGCTTGCCATCTGGTCCATGCTGCTCCTTTGGTTCTCGCTCATGCTCATCAAACTGGTCGAGGTTGAGGCCAGCGCCCTGACCCGGATTGGCATCTTTCTGGCTGCGCTCGTTCTGCCGACCGTCCGCCCAGAGGGCATCGCTGTGTCTGCTGGCTTGATATTGCTGGCGGGCGTCTTGCGCATCACATCCTGGCGAACTTGTGTGGTTGCACTGTTCGCGACGATCGCAACCTTTGTTGCGATCACCTGGGGGCGGATCACCTACTTCGGCCAGCCGTTTCCCAATACTTTCTACGCCAAAGTGTCCTCCGACACGATCCAGGGGCTGAAAGACGGGCTGAAATATCTGCTGGATTTCCTTCAAAACTCACCGATGGCCGATGTCTTCCTTGTCGTTTGGTCGGCAATGATCCTGTTTGCGCTGCTGCGGCTTCGCCAAGATATGCCAGGCGCCCGTGCGTTGCTGGTGGCGGGTGCCACAGTATTCGGCATGCTTGCCGTTTATGCTGGTCTTGGTGGCGATCATTTCGCGCTTTGGCGTTTTTACCAGCCGATTGCACCACTCTTTCCGGTTGCCACAGCACTGGCCGTTGCGCTTGGCGTCACTTCAATGGCGGAGTGGCAGCGCAGCTACGGGACAAGCCTGACACTGTCTGCACTGGCCGCAGCCATCGTTGTGTGTGGCCTCGGTTGGATGCACTACTACCAAACCCGCTTTGACGTCCGCAAAGAATTTACCCTGGTCGAGCGCGGTCTGGCATTTGGCACCTATCTCAATACTGCAGATCCCAAACCGACAATTGGCATCGGTCCGGCAGGCGGCATCGCACTGGCCTATGATGGCGAGATCCTGGATCTACTCGGCCTGAATTGGGTTGAGATGGCGCACGCGAACCCGATCAAGGTTGGGCTGCGGAATCACGCGAGCTTTGATAGGGACACGTTCTGGAAGCACGAACCCGATATGCTGGCGGCATTCAATCGGCGCTGTGGCGACGGACCCGGGTTGCAGTTCTGGTCGACCGACGACAACGCGTTTGACGGCCTGTTTACAGATGAGCGGTTCCGCGAGACGTATCAACCCGTTGCCTTCGTAGATGGCGACGATTGCTGGCCTGCCTTCGCGTTGCCCTCCTGGATCGAAGCGAGCACGCTGGAAGGTATGAAACCCCTCACCTGGGAAGAGGTCGAAATCCGCAAATGATGTGAAAGGCGCGCCGAGCCCACTAGCGCAATCTGTGCGATTGCCAAGAATCTGAAACATCAGACACTGTCCAAAATCAAAGATTTCAACGCGTTATCTGATACTTGATGCTTCAGGTATTGCGTCAGTCGCTCTAAGCCGCTGTTTCTTGCACAACGGCCTCCAAAGGCGCGCAATCTGCGGGACAATGATCAAAGATCTGCTTTGTGATGGCAGCCTTCTTAAGGGGCTTTGTCAGGTAATGATCTAACCCTGCTTTCAGGATTTCTTCCGCATCTCCGGCCATTGCATGTGCAGTAAGTGCAACAACCGGCACGTGAGTAGGAACGCTTTCGATCTCTGGCAGACCCGCTTCTTCGAGCGCCCGGATCGCCTGGGTCGCGGCTTTGCCATCCATTTCGGGCATGCTGATGTCCATAAAAATCAGGTGCGGGCGGAAGCTCTCAAAGGCCTCTACCGCCAACCGCCCGTTCTCCACCATCAGCAGATCCAGGTTCAGAGACTTGATCATTTTGCGAAAGACAAACTGGTTGGTGCGATTGTCTTCTGCTGCCAGAACCCGCATCCTTGGCAGCTCGATCGAAACCAACTCTTGCTCGGAAACCACTTCTGGCTCTGGCTCTGGCTCTGGCTCTGGCTCTGGCTCTGGCTCTGGCTCTGG
>JBCBGY010000124.1:0-13024 GCA_038526275.1 Pseudomonadota bacterium
CCACGGGTTCTGGCCCGCGAACCATTTGGCCAAAACAGCCTGCCCGTCGAAGCCTTCAATTTCGAAGAAGAAACCGACGGACATACCGGAAAGAAATATGCGTGGATGAACGCCGCCTATGCCATGGCTGCCAATGTCGCCCGCGCACATAAGGAACATGGCTGGACCGTCCGTATTCGGGGCGTCCAGTCCGGCGGCGAGGTTGTAAACCTGCCGACGCATACCTTTGCTACAGATGACGGTAGCATTGATATGAAATGCCCAACGGAAGTTGCGATCAGCGACCGCCGCGAGGGAGAACTGTCGAAGGCCGGAATTATGGGCCTGATACATCGTAAGAACACGGACAAGGCGGCCTTTATCGGTGCACAGACACTGTATTCGCCTAAGTCCTACCAGGATGAGCAGGCGACTGCCTCGGATAATCTGAGCAGCCGTTTGCCATACATCTTCGCCGTGTCCCGGTTCAGTCACTACCTGAAATGTATGGTGCGTGACCAGATCGGGTCGACGAAGGAGAAAGACCAACTCCAGAGGTATTTGAAAACCTGGATTCACCAGTATGTTGATGGTGATCCTCAGAACTCTTCGGAAGAAACCAAAGCCCGCAGACCACTCGCTGGGGCCGAGATCCAAGTGATCGAAGATGAGGAAAATCCGGGCTACTACATGGGCAAGTTCTTTCTCAGACCGCACTTCCAGATGGAAGGCATGGATATCGGCATGAGCTTGGTATCCCGGCTGCCTTCGGGCGGCTAACTCGAAAACCACTCTTATTGTGACAAACTTTGCATAGCATAACCTAGGAGATAAAAAATGGCTCTCAGAATGATCCTCGACCTGAACACCGTCAACGGCGAAAGCCAGTTGGAAGGGTACACCGACAAGATCGACATCGACCAGTATAGCCTGGACATGCACCAGTCGGGCACCTTCCACCGCGGCGGCGGTGGTGCTGGTGGCACCTGCTCGATGGGCGACCTGATGCTGTCCAAGAAGCTGGACAAATCGTCGGCTGACCTGACCAAAAAGGTCTGCATGGGCAAGCACTACACGACCGCTGTCCTGAAGGTCTTCAAGAACACAGGTGACGGGTTCAAAGAATACTACACGATCACCCTGAACGACTGCATCGTGTCTTCTTACTCGATCGGCGGTTCTGCAGATGGTCTCGACTATATCCACGAGAACTTCTCGATTAACTTCAAGCAGATCCAGACCCAGTACATGCTGCAAGGTGCTGACGGTATCCTGACCGACGGCGGCAACATGACCTACAACTGCGCCACCGAACAGGGCAGCTAAGCCCTAAGGTGGACGCCCGCTCAATTTCGAGCCGGGCGGACAACAGATCGGCGGGCTGTGGGGGCCCGCCACATAGACAAAAATCTTATTTTGGTCTGACCGGACCCTGTGCTATTTCGCACGTGTTAGGCGGTCCGGTTCAGACGCTCCTCCGCACCCATTGCAATTTTCGGCGCAGGATCGGGGCATGGCGCAAGATAGAGATATCAAAAAACAGCTGCAGATCCCGATCATGTATGCGTTTCGGGAAGCGCACCGCGCCCGCGATGCCAAGGCCGACGGTGTTGAGTACCGAGATGGCGAACGGGTTCTGACGGAACGGGCTGCCATGCGCCGCCGCGGCGCGAACGAAACCCAACTCAAGCGCAACCTAGAGATCGATCTGGTCCATCTGGCGAACACCATCAATCTGGATGCGATCCTGAAGTTGGACGACTACAATTATGTCTCTCGATCCATTCTGAATTACGGCGTTGTGGACCTGTCCAACATGACCAGCGAGGATGTCAAATATTCCAACCTGCCCCAACGGCTTGCCACAGCGTTGCTGAACTGCGAGCCTCGCTTCATACCGGAAGCCATGCAGGTGGATATGCGCGAAGAGTTTGACGACGTGAACCAGAAGCTGGTTTTTGACATCTACGCCGAGATGGCCTGCAAACCCCTTGATATTCCATTGGAATTCACTGCTGAAATCGATGTCGGGTCTGGCAAGATGACCTTTACCAACCTGGCCACGTCAGAATGAAAAAGGAATTTCTGGAAGCCTACAATCAGGAACTCGCAATCCTTTACGAGCGCTCCCGCGAGTTTGCCCAGGATTATCCAGGTATCGCCGAACGGCTCGGCGGGCTGACGGAAGACAAGCTGGACCCGGGCCTTGCCGGCCTTCTGGAAGGCAGCGCCTATATGGCCGCGCGGGTGCAATTGAAGCTGCAAAGCGAATTCAGCACCTTCACCCGCGCCCTGTTGGAACAGCTTCTGCCAAACTATCTGGCACCGACGCCCGCCGCGATGATCGTGCAGGCCACGCCCGATTACACCGAAAAAGATCTGGCCAAAGGCGAGGCTTTCGCTGCAGGCGCTTATTTGGACGCCACCTACGTGGAACGGGAACAGCGCGTCAGTTGCCGGTTCCGCCTATCTGCGCCCCTTACCCTTTGGCCCTTCGACATGGACCGCGCCGCATATCTGGCGAGCCCAGGCCCAATCCAGGCTCTGGGTGTCGATGTGTTGCCGCAAACCTCTGCGGGACTGCATCTGCGGCTCTTTCGGCGCACCACCAACGAAGCGATCGATCCCGAGGCAAAGCCGAAGAAAGGGGCAAAGCCCTTGCAGGTCGACGATATTCGCTGCGATGACCTGCCTATCCACCTGAACGGCAGCACAGCCGACATGGTGATGCTGTACGAGCAGCTCTTTGCAAACACGGCTCGGGTCACACTGCGATATCTGGATCGACATGGCGACCCGGTCTTCCTGCGGTGCCCGCCCGATTTCATTCAGCAGATCGGATTTGGCCCCGGCGAAACGCTCTATCCGGAAGATGACCGCGTTTTCCGAGGCTTTTGCCTTCTGCGGGATTTCTTCACCCTGCCGCAGAAGTTTCTGGGCTTTCGTCTGACCGGTCTACGCGCCCTGCTCCGCCAGATCCCTGCGCCAATGTTCGATGTGATTATCGAGTTCGACACCGCGCAACCCAAGCTCGCCCCCCTGATTTCGCTAGAAAATTTCCGCCTCTTCGCCGCGCCCGCCATCAATCTGTTCGAAGAACGTTGCAGTCGCGTCCGCCCCGATCCGAAGTTCAACGAATATATAGTGGTGCCCGACAGCTCACCTGCGGTGAACTACGAACTGCACCGGGTTGTCGATGTCAGCGCGCACTATCCCGGCGTCCGCAAGAAGGTGCAGGTCCATCCGCTTTACAGTTTGCCAGATGGAGAGATCCGTCCGCAGGACGCGCTGTATTTTACGACCCGGCACAAGCCCCGGCGGATGACCGAAAAAGAACGCCGCTTTGGATTTGGCGGCAGCTATATCGGCACCGAGACGTTTCTGTCGCTTTACGAACCGGCGGGCCTGGATGATGAAGAACGCGTGCAGCGGCTACAGGTCGTGGCCCTTTGTTCGAACCGCCATCTTGTCACGCAACTGCCCATCGGGCAGTCCGAGGTTGATTTCCGCCTGACCGATGATGTGACCGTTCCCTTGCGCTGTATCAGCGGCCCCACGGCGCCGCGCGAAAGCATTGCCGAGATCGAACGGTCGGACCCACGCCTTGGCAACCATGGCGAGATCCTGTGGCGGCTGGTAAATCTTCTATCTTTCAACCATTTAGGCCTGAAAGACCGCCACCCGAACGATCCTGCAGGAGGATTGCGCGAACTGCTGGCGCTGTTCTCAGATCAGAGCGATTCAGTGTCGGAACGCCAGTTGCGCGGGATCACGGGCATCAGCAGCCGTCCCCTGACCCGCTCGCTTTACCGCGACGACGGCTTTCATGCAGCGCGTGGCACGGAAGTGAAACTGACCCTGGACGAGCGCGCGTTCGAAGGATCCGGCATCATGCTGCTCGGCGCCATTCTGGACCGGTTCTTCGCCGACTACACCCACATAAACAGCTTCACCGAAACCGTGCTCGTTTCCGAACAAAGGGGCGAGGTCATGCGCTTTCCGCCGCGATCGGGCACGGGGCCGCTCCTATGACGGGCCCCAGGCGCCAGCAACTGGAAGCCGAACCCTATCGGTTTGATCTTCTGGCGCTTTTGCGGGAACTCGAACGCGCCACACCCGAAAAACCACGCATCGGTAAAGCCGCTGTAACCAGCCAGGAAGTGGTCCGTCTCGGTCAAGACCCGTTTCTGGATTTCCCAGCCTCCAATGTCAGCGAGTACCGCCTGGAATATGGCAAGCCACCTTCGGTGCGCTCTAAATTCCTTGGCTTCTTTGGCCCACAAGGTGCCCTGCCCCTGGCCACTACGGTCGAAGCCTATCGCTGGTCCAACCGCAATGATGACGGTTTCATCCGCTTCACCGACATATTTGCCACGCGGATGCTCCAGCTCTTTTACCGCAGCTGGGCCGATGCCCGACCGATTGCGCAGTTCGACCGCCCGGCAGAGGATCGGTTCGCCGCCTATATCGGCAGTTTCATTGGCCTTGGCACCGCACCCTATCGCGACCGTGACGGCGTGCCCGACATCGCCAAGCTGCCTTATGCCGGGCTGCTGGGAAGCCGGGTTAAGTCTGCCTCCCGGCTGGAACAGATGCTGCGCGGCATCCTGGGCGTCCAGGTGACAATCGAGGAACGCAAAGGCCTGTGGCTCGAATTCGAAGAGAGCGACCTGTCCCGCGCCGGTCAAACCGGGGCGAATCTCGGCCAGAACACCTATCTTGGCGCTCGGGTCTACACGATTGACAATAAAGCGCTTATCCGGATCCGCACCGAAAGCCTGGAAGAATATCGCGCCTTCCTGCCCGGTGGGCCACAGTTCGGTCGGCTCGCGGATCTGGTGCAGTTCTATCTGGGCGACACGGTGGATTTCGACCTGCAGCTCGCCCTGCCGAAATCAGATCTGCCAGCGGCCCAGCTTGGCCAGAACGGGCAATTGGGCTGGACGGCCTGGGCCGCGCCCGAAAAGGGCGAACCAGGAGAATACATCACCGACGCCACATTTAGCTTGCACCAGACAGCCGCACATTGAGACTTAACGAAAAACCTTTGAACAAAAACGATAGGGACGACGATGTCAGAAATCAGCCTTGAAACCGTCGCCGGCAAACTGAACCGCACCGGCTACGACTCGTTCATGAAGGCCCTGCGTCACGCAAAGAACGAAGGGAACCGCAATGTTGAGCTGAGCCATTGGCTGCTCCACATGCTGATGAACGACAATTCCGACATCACCGTTGCCATGCAGCATTACGGCATCGATCGCGCCAAGGTGCTGATGGAGGTGCAGGCCGCCATCGACAGTTTCAAGAAGAACGTGACCGAGATGCCCGGCTTTTCGTCCCATGTGATCGACCTGCTGGACAGGGGCTGGCACTATGCCACCCTGCTCTTCGGCGAACCCTCAATCCGCACCGGCCACATGCTGGTGGCGGCTTTGAAGGACGACCGTCTCAGCCCCGCTTTGATGTCGGTCTCCAAGACCTTGGGCGCGCTTGACCCGACCACCGTTGCCAATGATGCGCGCGGTGTGTGGAAGACCTCCGAAGAGGAGGATATGGCCTCGATGGATGGCACAGGCATCGGCGGCGGCGCCCCGACGGCCTCTGCGGATGGCACGGCCAAAACCGGCACCACAGCGCTCGACCGGTTCTGTATCGATATGACGGCCCAGGCCAGTTCCGGCGAGATGGACCCGATCGTGGGGCGCGACGATGAAATCCGCCAGATCATCGATATCCTGATGCGCCGTCGCCAGAACAATCCGATCCTGACGGGCGAAGCGGGTGTCGGCAAAACCGCCGTGGTCGAAGGGTTCGCCCAGCGGCTGGCGGCAGGCGATGTGCCGCCGCAACTGCGCGGCGTGCGGCTTCTGAGCCTCGATATTGGCCTGATGCAGGCGGGCGCTTCGATGAAGGGCGAATTCGAACAGCGGCTCCGCCAGGTAATCGACGAAGTTCAGGGGTCGCCCACTCCCATCATTCTCTTCGTCGATGAGGCTCATACGCTGATCGGCGCAGGTGGGGCTGCGGGCACCGGCGATGCAGCGAACCTGATGAAACCGGCGCTTGCCCGCGGTACGCTTCGTACCGTCGCCGCGACAACCTGGATGGAGTACCAGAAGTACTTCGAGAAGGACCCGGCGCTGACCCGTCGTTTCCAACCGATCAGCGTGGAAGAGCCCGATATCGACCGCTGTTGCTACATGCTGCGCGGGATCATGGGCCCGATGGAAAAGCACCACCGCGTGCGCATCTCGGACGAAGCGATCGTGGCGGCCGTGCAACTCTCGCACCGCTACATTCCGGCGCGACAATTGCCGGATAAGGCCGTCAGCCTGCTCGACACAGCCGCCGCCCGGGTGGCGATCAGCCAGTCCACCACGCCAGCGGCCATCGAAGATATCAAGGCAAATATTGCGAGCCTCACCGCAGAACTTACGGCGAAGGAACGCCAGGCCGATCTGGGCGAGGTCAACGCCGACCGGATCGCCGAAATCAAGAATGAACTGGCAGAGGCAGAAAGCCACCTCGCCGAACATGACGGCAAGTATCAGGACGAAAAGAAGGTCGTCGCCGACATTCTCGAAATCCGCGCCCAACTTTCGCCGGGAGAAGTCAGCGCAACGCTCCCCGTCGATGATCTGCCCGAAGCAACAGAAACCACATCTGCGCCGGGCGCGGAGGCGCCAGAAACCACATCTGCGCCTGGCGCGGAGGCGCCAGCCGACGCGGCCGACGAGGCAGCCCCCACCGGGGGCTCCGAGGAGGCCGCCACCCCCGACCCGAACGCAGCGCCTCTTACAGATGCGGACGCAACAGCCCTGCGCGAAGCTCTGGCAACCAAGGTCGCAGAGCTTGAAGAGCGCGATCCCGACGACCGCATGATCTACGCCCATGTCGATGCCCAGGCCGTGGCATCCGTCGTCGGCGACTGGACGGGCATCCCCGTGGGCCGCATGGTCACAGATGAGGTTCAAGCCATCCTCACCCTCCCCAACCGCCTCAAGGAACGCGTTGTAGGCCAGGATCATGGCCTCGAAATGATCGCCAAACGGATCGAAACGAACCGCGCCAAGCTCGATAATCCCGACAAGCCCATCGGTGTCTTCATGCTCGCAGGCCCTTCCGGCGTCGGCAAAACCGAAACCGCCCTGGCACTTGCCGAGGCGATCTACGGCGGTGAACAAAACGTCATCACCATCAACATGTCGGAATTCCAGGAGGCTCACACTGTCAGCCTGCTCAAAGGCGCGCCTCCGGGATATGTGGGCTACGGCGAAGGCGGCAGACTGACCGAGGCCGTTCGGCGCAAGCCCTACTCTGTCGTTCTGCTGGATGAGGTGGAAAAGGCTCACCCGGACGTCCATGAACTCTTCTTCCAGGTCTTCGATAAGGGTCGCATGGAAGACGGCTCAGGCCGCGAGATCGACTTCAAGAACACGCTGATCCTGCTCACCTCGAATGCGGGCACCGATGTCATTATGGACATGACCGCCCGGGGTGCGGCCCGCCCCGACCCCGAAGCCTTGGCCGAAACGCTTCGTCCGTCGCTGCTGGAGGTCTTCCCGCCCGCACTCTTGGGCCGGATCGTCACCATCCCCTATTACCCGCTCTCGGGCGAGGTGATTGCCATGATCACCAAACTCAAAATTGGCTCCATCGTCAAACGGGTCAAAGCCAATCACGGCGCCACGATGGAATATTCCGATGGCGTGATCGATCATATCGTGGGTCAGTGCCAGGATCCGGATTCTGGCGGTCGGATGATCGACAACATTATTACAAACTCGATCCTGCCGGAGCTTAGCCGCGCCATCCTGAACAAGGCCATGGCTGGCGAAGACTTTACATCCGTCAAAGTCGATCTGGCCGAAGAGACCTTCACCTACGACCTAAGCTAGAGGCCGAGTTCGAGCAGCAACCACCACTCTTTTTTCATTCACTTTATTACTGACACGAAAGGATAGAAGATGGCTGAACCCAAAAGGCCGTTGGTCGTAAAGACCAATACGCGCGAAATCACGGTCGAAGGCGCCGTGGTCCACATCTTTGAGCTTAACCAAGCCCTCGCCGAAGCGACCGGGGTCGACTTCGTCAGTGCTGCCGCAGCTGCAGTCGACAGCGCGAACGTTGTCAAAATCGTTCGCGAGTTGGGACTAACGGGCCGGGCCTATGTCAAACAGACCAGGGGCAAGTTTTACCTCATCCTGAAAGGCCATCCCGGTCTGCGTCCGACCCTCAAAGGTACGCGCTACCTGATGTCCAATCCCAAGGTAGCCCATATTGCGGTTTCCTCCCGGCAGCTTGCAGCAGGAGCCGCCCGGATGACGGCGCTGACCGCCATTGCCTATACCGTGCTGAGCACAGTTGAAGTCCTGCTGACAGAAGAGGATCCTCGCTTCACCCAGGTTTTCGGCAAGGTCGCCTCCGACATCACCAAGTTCGCCATCGCGGCAGGCGCAGGCTATTTGGCCGGCGCCGCCGTCGGCGCCGTCACGACTGTCGCCGCAGGCCCGCTGATCGCCGCCATTGCTGTGGGCCTAGTGACCACCTGGGCCCTCGACCGGCTGGACCGAGAGTTCGGGATCACCGCCCTTCTGGTCAAGAAACTCGATGATACCGTCGAACTCGCGCTAAGCCCCTTTGAGTGGGCCGCGCGCGAAATTCACCGTTGGGAACGGTACATCATCAACAAAGCAATCCACGACGCGTTACGATACCGTTAGAGCGTGAGCAAAGGCGTCGCACTCCTGGTTCTGGCGGCCTTCGCCGCCGGGGCCCTTGCGCTGGCTGCCTGGGGGCTGGCCGACATCTTGCGCACACGGACCGCGCTTAGGGCCTGCCTGCCGGAAATCCCGTTTGACACCTCAGCCCATTGGTTTCTGGGGGCCAGTGTGATCGCCATGCTGCCCTTTTTGGCCGTGCTCAAATCCGAGCGTAGCCACGCATGGATCTTTCGCATCCTTCTGGTCGGCTTTTTCCTGCTGCCCGCCCTCAGCCATGCATTGCTCCGCTGGACTGCCGCCAGCCAAAGCTACGACCAGACCGTACTGATCTTTGTGCCACCGCAGTCAATCCTGTTGTCGCACGACGGACTGGAACCCTGTATTCCAATCGGATGAACTGGTCTGGGCGCGCGCCCCGAGTCATGCCGCATAGCCTGACTCAGTTTTTCGAACCGGACCAGACTGTGCTTTACTGGCCCTTAAGTCCTCGCTGCCTACAGTTTCTGACAAAACTTTCTTGATTTGTTCCTATTTGTTCGGCAGGAATGGCGAACAATAAGGGAACAAGAGCGCCCGTTGCCGCCCTAAGCGGCCTATGGAATAAGGATACAGGACATGGCAAATGCGGATCTGTTGACGATGCCGGACAAAAACGCCGCCGAACGACAAAAGGCCCTGGATAGCGCCCTGGCGCAGATCGAGCGCCAGTTCGGCAAAGGCTCCATTATGAAACTCGGCGGGGATAATCCCATCGCCGAGATTGCGTCCACATCAACCGGATCTCTGGGCCTCGATATTGCCCTGGGCATCGGCGGGCTGCCGAAAGGGCGCATCATCGAAATCTACGGGCCGGAAAGCTCGGGCAAGACCACGCTCACGTTGCACTGCGTGGCCGAAGAGCAAAAGAAAGGTGGCGTGTGCGCCTTTGTCGACGCCGAACACGCGCTTGACCCCCAATATGCCAAAAAGCTCGGCGTTGATCTGGACGAGTTGCTGATCAGCCAGCCCGATACAGGCGAACAGGCGTTGGAAATCACCGATACCCTGGTTCGCTCCGGTGCTGTGAATATGGTGATCGTGGATTCTGTGGCCGCATTGACCCCTAAATCCGAATTGGAAGGCGATATGGGCGACAGTTCTGTCGGCGTCCATGCCCGCCTCATGAGTCAGGCCATGCGCAAGCTCACCGGCTCCATTGCCCGCAGCAACTGCATGGTGATCTTTATCAACCAAATCCGGATGAAGATCGGTGTCATGTTCGGCTCGCCCGAAACGACGACCGGCGGCAATGCATTGAAGTTCTACTCTTCTGTGCGTCTGGATATCCGCCGCATCGGCGCGATCAAGGATCGGGATGAAGTGGTGGGCAATGCAACGCGGGTGAAAGTGGTCAAGAACAAGGTGGCCCCGCCGTTCAAGCAGGTCGAGTTCGACATCATGTACGGCGAAGGCATCAGCAAGACTGGTGAATTGCTGGATCTGGGGGTGAAGGCCGGCGTGGTTGACAAATCCGGCGCCTGGTTCAGCTACGGCGACGAACGCATCGGTCAGGGTCGCGAGAATGCGAAGAACTTCCTGAAAGAGAACCGGTCCATCGCGCTGGAGATCGAAGACAAGATTCGCGCGGCCCACGGGTTGGATTTTGATATGCCGCCCGGCAGCGACAGTGACGACGATGATCTGATGGAGGCCTAACCAGGTCTACGGGCTCCTCGAAGCGGGGAGCCCGGATTCATAACGTTTCGTTTCCGACCTGGCGCGCTGATTTCGGTTACCAGTCCCGTTCAAAACGGAAGCGCGCGTTAGTCCTCATCTACCTTGTAGCCATAGACGCCGACCCCGATGACATACTCATCGCTGAGCGCAATCGCGTAGGTTGATTTCGCGTGCATGTTGCCTGTCTTGGGATCCTGCCAATCGTAATTCACCCAGCCTCCCCCATTGGTGGCTGTTTCGATGATCAGTCGGGTCAGATAGGTTCCGCCAGCATCTCTGAAATCCCAGCGTTGAGTTCCAACAAGGCGCGCCCCGTTGCCGTTGGCCATCAGCATTCCATCCATACGCCAAACCAGCGCAAACAGATCGCGGTCCTTGAACGCCGTTTCTGGGGCATTGATTGCAGCAAATGTCGCCTCGGGGCCGACGCGGTCAAAGAGCTCGACCGCCTCCACTACCATGGCCATGGCCTCTTGATCGGTTCCACGTTCCGCCGCAGCCGTCACCACACCGGTGGTCGCGGCGAACAGCACGACAAGTCCAAATATGCAGCTTCGCATGGTCGCTCCGGGATATGTGATGACACTTCGGGGAGTTTGCCTGTCCAGCATTGAGATTTTCTGACGTGATCCGAAAATTCACCGCCGATCAAAGATCAATTTGCACACAACTTGCTTGAGACAACGTCGTGCCCGGGTTCTGCCTGTGGACACCCATAGGCCGCGCGGCTAAACCTCCCGATGCACCGCATCCGGGAGAGGATCCATGGCCAGCCTGAACGACATTCGCTCGACCTTTCTGAATTACTTCGAGGCTCAGGGCCACGCGGTCGTGGATAGCTCGCCTCTGGTGCCCCGGAACGACCCGACCCTGATGTTCGCGAATTCCGGCATGGTCCAGTTCAAGAACCTTTTCACGGGTGCTGAAACGCGGGACTACACCCGGGCCACCACGTCGCAAAAGTGTGTCCGGGCCGGCGGCAAGCATAATGACCTTGACAATGTGGGGTATACCGCTCGCCATCTGACCTTCTTCGAAATGTTGGGGAATTTCAGCTTTGGCGACTACTTCAAGGAAGATGCCATTGCGATGGCGTGGGACCTGGTCACCAAAGATTTCGGCCTGCCGAAAGACAAGCTATGCGTCACTGTCTATCACACCGATGATGAGGCCGCGAGCTATTGGAAGAAGGTCGCCAATCTGCCGGACGACAAGATCATTCGCATATCAACCGATGACAATTTCTGGATGATGGGCCCCACGGGCCCTTGCGGATTCAATTCCGAGATCTTCTATGACCACGGCCCTGGCGTCGAAGGTGGCCCGCCGGGAAGCCCGGACGAGGATGGCGACCGGTTTGTAGAGATCTGGAACCTGGTCTTCATGCAGTTCGAACAGTTCGAGGATGGGCGTCGCGAGGAGTTGCCCAACAAATCCATCGATACCGGAATGGGCATGGAGCGGATGGGCACCGTTTTGCAAGGCAAGCAGGATGTGTTCGACACAGACCTGATGCGCGCCTTGGTTGAGGCATCGGCCAATGCCACGTCGGTTGATCCGGACGGCGACGGCAAGTTCCATCACCGCGTGATCGCCGATCACCTGCGGTCGACCTCGTTCCTGATTGCGGATGGAGTGATGCCGTCAAACGAAGGACGTGGATATGTGCTGCGCCGGATCATGCGTCGGGCCATGCGCCACGCCCATCTGCTGGGCGCGAAGGACCCGTTGATGCACCGGCTTGTGCCGAACCTCGTTGGCCAGATGGGCGCCGCCTACCCGCAGCTTGGGCAAGCGCAAAGACTGATCGAAGAGACCTTGAAAACGGAAGAGACCCGGTTCCGCCAAACGCTCGACCGCGGCTTGCGTCTGTTGGATGACGAACTTGGCAAGCTGCCGGACGGTGCCACCTTGCCGGGTGAAGCGGCGTTCAAGCTTTACGACACATATGGCTTCCCGCTGGACCTGACCCAGGATGCCCTGCGCGAACGAGACCGCGAAGTGGATGTGGCTGGTTTTGAAACAGCCATGGCTGAGCAAAAGGCGAAGGCCCGGGCGGCCTGGTCTGGTTCAGGCGAAGCCACGGATTCGGCCATCTGGTTTGACCTTGCCGAGCGCCATGGACCGACGGAGTTTCTGGGCTATGACACCGAACAGGCCGAAGGTCAGATCCTGGCCCTGGTCCGGGATGGCGCCGAAGTGGCCAAAGCAGAGACGGGCGACACGGTAACGGTCATTGTGAACCAGACCCCGTTCTATGCAGAAAGCGGTGGGCAGGTTGGCGACACCGGTTTGCTCAAGACTGAAGGGGCTACGGCAAGCATCTCGGAGACGGTCAAAGCTGCAGGGCTGTTTCTTCACACGGCCCAGGTCACGAGCGGCATGTTGGAACCAGGCGACGGCGCCGAACTGCTGGTCGATCACAATCGACGTACCACGATCCGAGCCAACCATTCCGCCACACACCTGCTGCATGAGGCGCTTCGCGGTCGGCTGGGGGAGCACGTGTCACAGCGCGGGTCTTTGAATGCGCCGGATCGGTTGCGCTTCGACTTCTCCCATGGGGCAGCGCTTTCACCCGCAGATCTCAGGGCCGTTGAGGC
>JBCBGY010000125.1:0-12996 GCA_038526275.1 Pseudomonadota bacterium
AGGATCGATTGCGCACTTTCGTCATGTTCGGCCTGACTGAGCAGATCGACCGCGATCCAATCCGGATCGTTGTCTTCGTCGGCAATGACCAAAATCTCGGAAGGTCCTGCGATCATATCGATGCCGACCTTGCCAAAGACCCGTCGTTTCGCGGCAGCTACATAGGCATTGCCGGGGCCTGTGATCTTATCCACAGGGCGGATCGTCTGAGTTCCATAGGCCAGCGCCGCAATCGCCTGCGCGCCGCCGATGCGGTAGATCTCTGATATTCCTGACAAACGGGCCGCCAGCAGAACCAAGGGGTTCAATTCCCCATCCGGGGTCGGCGTGGTCATGACCAGCCGTTTCACACCGGCCACCTGAGCCGGAACGGCGTTCATTAAAACGGAGGATGGGTAGGTCGCAATTCCGCCGGGCACATACAGTCCCGCTGCCGAAACCGGCCCCCAGCGCCAGCCCAGAGTGGCGCCGGTTTCATCCTGCCATTGCCGGTCTGCGGGTAGCTGTTCTGAATGGTAGGCCCGAATGCGGTCAGCCGCCAATTCCAGCGCCGCTCGGTCCTTTGCGGAAACCCGGTCACACGCCGCATCGATCTCATCCGTCGAGAAGGCCAGTTTTTCGGGCGAAAGACCGATCCGGTCATAGGTTTGGGTCAGTTCGATAACAGCGGCATCGCCTCGGGACCGCACGTCATTGATGATCCGGGTGACCGCTTCGTCGACATCCACATCATCTTCGCGCTTTGCCCCCAGAAAGGCGGCAAACCGTGCGTCAAAGTCCGATATGGTTGTGTCCAAAAACTGCGGCATGACCTCTCCTCTTTCCACCCGACATAGCGGCGGGCTTGGGAGGCCTCAAGCGCCGAGGTGGCGCACCATGTAATGCTCGTCGTAGAAGACGCCGTCCACCCGCAGCGCGTCGGGCACGGTTCCCACCTGCTCAAACCCCATCTTGCGGTAAAATGAGAGGGCGCGCGGGTTTGATGACGAAACGAAAAGCTCAATCTGCCGCAACCCTAGTCCGGGTGCCAGATCAACCGCGGCTTCCATCATCATCTTGGCCAGACCGCTCCCCTGCCAAGCCTTTCTTACATACACAGCATAGATCGACCCGCGATGGCAGACCTTTTGGCCGGTTTCCGGCGCCAAACACAGGCAACCTTCCAATTCACCGTCCACGAAACCGCCAAGCATGTGAGACGACTCGATCCGCCCCAGAAAGTGCAGATCGGGCAGTTTAACGCTATCCTCGTATGAAGAGCCAAAGGCGCCGGGATAAAGTTTCAGACCTTCCAGGCGGAGTTCGCGGAAGGCTGTCAGGTCTGTGGCGTCTAACCGTCGGACCTCCATAGGTTAGTCCGGGTGATCAGGCGCTTTGCCCGATGGCGCAATATAGGGCCGCGTGACATCCCGCAGCACTACATCCAAGCATTCCACATCCAGCGCAATTGTGCCGTCACCGGCCAAGGTCAGCAGCACCCGCCCCGTCCCGTCAGGGCCCGGCTCAAAGGTCAAACCCAGCAAAGACAGTACCATATCCTTCTCGGACCGGTCGACGCCCTGGCTTTGCACCTTCCCCACATCACCAACGACGAGCAAGGACTGAACCCGTTCATACGGCCGGTTGCGGCGCTCGGCGAGCGGCTTGTCTTCCCAGCGAAACCGGTTGACCAGCATAGCAAACTGCCGACGCTTCTGGTCCCACGACATTTCAGAGCCCGGGAAAACGGCATCCTGAAGAAGCGAAGAGATAACCTCCAGATCTTCGGGCGCATTGGCCTTCAGATTGAGTGGACGGTCTTCCCCATCCTCGAACCGAGCGTCTTCCGTTGCCACCACATGTCCCCCTAAAATCTGAACTTTGACGCTACGGTTTCTCACCGCTCTGCGTTTTCGGCGCCGTATCTGCTGTTTTATGCGCGCGCGCCTTGGCTTGCGACTTACGTTTTTGCAGATTCGCCTGCAAAGCGCGCTTCACGCGCGTTGCCCGCAAGTCTTCCTCGCCATCTTTCTTCGACCCTGCCATGGCGGAGTGGTAGGAGATGTGCCATCAAACGTCCAGATCTTGAAACGGTGTAAGGTAGGTCAGCATGGGACAACCGCCCCTTCTGGTCTTCACGGACCTGGACGGCACCTTGCTCGACCATGAAACCTACAGTTGGGACGCGGCCCACCCGGCCCTGGCACAACTTGCCGAGATCGGGGCAAAGGTGGTGCTGGCCAGTTCCAAAACGGCTGCCGAAATCGCCCCGCTCCGGGCCGCCATGGGTTTGGGCGAGACGCCGGCCATCGTTGAAAACGGCGCAGGCCTTCTTCGGGATGGCAGGAATGGCCCAATCGCAGATGACTATGCCCGCTTGACTGGTGTGCTGGACCAGTTGGAGAGTCATTTCCCAGGCGGGTTTCAAGGCTTTCACCAATGGACGGCCCAAGAGATTGCAAACCAAACCGGCCTGACATTGGAGGCGGCGTCGCTCGCCGCTGACCGACAGTTTTCGATACCAGGTCGATGGTGCGGTGCGGAGGAGGATCTTCAATCCTTCCTGCAAGCCCTGGCCGCGGAAGGTGTGGACGCGCGGCAAGGCGGGCGGTTTCTCACCCTGTCTTTTGGCGCAACAAAAGCAGACCGAATGGCAGAGATTTCTGCGGCTTTCGGCGATCCACCGACACTGGCGCTGGGCGATGCGCCAAACGACATTGAAATGCTGGAAACAGCGAACCATGGCGCCATCATTGCCAACCCTGCGCACAAGCCTCTGCCAGAGCTAAAAGGCGAGACAGAGGGCCGCATCCGACGCAGCACCCTGCCCGGGCCTGCCGGTTGGAATGAAATGGTTGACTTGATAGTCCGAGAATTGACGCTGGCTTAGGGACCAAAAATGGCTGACTTCCACCAGAACGGCAACGTTGCCACCCTGCACAATCTGCGCACGCGGGACGCGGCAGATCTCAGTTACGAACTGACGACATTCTCTGAGACCCGCAAGCTGACGCTGATCCTGCCGTCGCTTTACTCAGAACTCGAAGGGCCTGCCCTGCCCAACATCCTCGATGAACTGTCGCACGTGCCCTATATCCGGCGGATTGTGATCGGTCTGGATCGGGCCGATGCGGACCAATATGCCCACGCCCTGTCGTTCTTTTCGAGGTTGCCCCAGGACCATGTCGTTCTGTGGAATGACAGCCCCCGCATGAAGGCACTGTCGGAACGCTTGCACCAGCATGGCCTTTCGGCGGGAGAATTGGGCAAAGGCCGGAATGTTTGGTTTTGCCTTGGCTATACAATGGCGTGTCGGGACAGTGCGGTGGTCGCCACACACGATTGCGATATTCTGACCTACAACCGCGCGATGCTGGCCGCCCTGACCTACCCGGTAATGAACCCCAATTTCCCCTACCAGATCTCCAAAGGCTACTATCCGCGGATCGGTGAGAACAAAATGAATGGCCGCGTCAGCCGCCTGCTCGTAAGCCCGATCCTGATTGCCTTGAAGCGCGTGATCGGCGACCGCGACTATCTCGATTACCTGCGCAGTTTTCGCTATCCGCTGTCCGGTGAGTTTGCCATGCGCACGACGATCCTGCCGGATTTGCGGATCCCGTCTGACTGGGGCCTGGAGATCGGGGTTCTGTCGGAAGCCTGGCGGAACCTGGCCCCAAAGTCGGTCTGTCAGGTCGAGATTTCAGATGCCTACGACCACAAGCACCAAGACCTTTCGGTCGAGGATAAATCCACCGGGCTGAGCCGCATGTCCGTGGATATCTGCAAGGCCATTTTCCGCAAGCTTGCCGCCGATGGTACCGTCTTTTCCGAAGAGATCTTCCGCTCGCTCAAAGCGACCTACTATCGGTCGGCGCTGGACTTGCTGGAATGCTACCACAATGACGCGCGGATCAACGGCTTGCAGATCGACCGCCATCTTGAAGAACAAACGCTAGAGCTCTTTGCGTCTAATATCATGGAGGCCGGCCGCGTCTTTCTGGAAAACCCCGCCGAGACGCCGTTTATTCCGACCTGGAGCCGCGTTCACGCCGCCGACCCGCATTTGATGGATGACATGGTTGCCGCCGCCGCCGCTGACATGCAGGAGTTCGCACCGAGCTAAACGAGGCCGGGCTCATCCGGCCCCGATGCTCCTTTCTAGAAACTGAAGGTCGCAGACAGTCCAATCCGATCAGCTTCGGCAGAGAAGTCCGGGCCGTCGCTTTGGATGTTTATATATTCCGCTGCGAGCGTCAGCCGCTCTACCGGATTGTAGAAGACGGTGGCATGAACCGATTGCAGATCGGTGAAAGCATTGTTCGACGACCCAATCTGGGTTGCCAAATCGTAGGATTCATCGCCGTACGCTAGGTTAAGCGTGACCTTGTCCGTCACCTTTTGACTAAGCGCCAGCGTGAACCCATCGGAGCTATTGGTTTCGCCGCCCACGACCCGATCACCGCCACCGATCAGCAGATTGCCGAGCGCGTCACCGGTCACATAGGTGCCGGTCAGGCTCCCCCCTTCCCAAAGCGACACGCTGCCCGACAAAGTGAACCCGTTGGTGTCAAAGGTCTCGTCATTGTCGTTAAAGGTGCCGGTCAGCCCAGCCGCACGGAGAGAGAAGTTGTCACCCGTATAAAGCGCCGCCGCCGTGAAGACAGGGTCACTGGCGCCGCCATTGCTTTCTTCGACAGAGCCCGAGAAGGTGAACCCATTCTCTGTCCGATAGGTGTAGCGCGCCTGCGGCACGCGGGCGAAGGTAATGCCCACGGGGCCATTGAAGTCAGCTGTGGTCGGATAGTGAACCAAGGGCATGAAGTTGGTCCAGAACTGGCCCAGCAGAACCTGATCATCGATGTTGATATTGGCGTGCCGCAACCGCAAGTTCGGCGAACTGGAATCATCGCCGCCCGAACCAAAGAGGTCAAATTCCAGTTGGGTCTCGATCGGGCCGATACCGGTATCCGTAGACGTCCGGATGCCAAAGCGGGAAACGCGCACGGATGTATCAAATTCGCCATCGGTTGCGAATTCCGGATCGCCCACGCGGCTCGCTCGACTAAGATCGCCCTGTTCGAAGTCAAAGTCGTAGAAGGCTTCAAACCTGGCAAAACCATAGATTTCGATAGAGGTATTTTTCGCGATGCCGAAACTCAGGTTCGGACGCCCCTCTTCAAGCTCGGCTTCTAAAGCGTCGACACGCTGGCGCAACTCATCAATCTCGGCGGTCTGACTTTGTGCGAGACCAGTCTGCGACAGAATGATGAACGTGGAGCAACTCACTAACGCAACGCGGAGTGGGTGTTTCATAGTTTCCTCCCTTACGACGGGATGCTGTTATCCGTCGGTAGGGAAAGCGTTGAATACGATAGCATACAGAACAACGCACAATGGATCTCAGAATTGGGATCTATTGGGAAGTTGGACCTGCCAACAACCAAGATCGTAAGGCCTCCAGCCGAGAAAATTAATCTTTTGAATGACTTACGCCTGACCCAAAAATCACAGATCGCAGAGTCGGCATCAAAGCGGTCATCCGTCTGTAACGCTCATAAAAACGTGTGGTGCAGAAGAGAGATTAGTGACGCGGCCAGAGTTGGGGGAAGAACGGGCCGTCGATGCGGTCGCCTTCGCTGTAGCCTTCTGCTTCGAACATCGCGCGTTCTTCTTTGGCCCAGTCACCGCGATATCGGATGACCCCGTCCGGCGCGGTCATGCGAAGGGTGAAGCGGCGCACGGTCTCGGTTGGAACAACCGATGACAGCCCGCCATGGAGCGTGCGCATGTCGAAGAAAATGCAGTCACCCAGATCCAAATCCCATTGCAGCAGGTCATAGGCTTCGGGGTCGGCGTTTACATCCGGCGGTGGATGGTACGTTTTCCCCGCCACCTCCTGCGGTCCTGCGCTCGGATGCCCGTCCGCGAAACGCACCCGCATGAACAGCTTGTCCCACAGATGAGAGCCCCTAACGAAAGCGATGCCGTTTTCACGGGAAACCGGCTCCAGCGGCAACCACAGCACGCACATCGTGCCCTCGAAGTCGAAATAGGCCAGGTCTTGGTGGAAGGGCGGGCGCGACGCTGATCCGGCTTCTCGCAAAAACCAGTTATCCATGACCAGATTGATGGATGAGGCTCCCAACAGTTCGGCAGCAAGAGGGGCGCAGGGCGACTGCCGCACGAAGCGTTCGAACTGCGGGATCTTATTCCAGGCCCAAAAGTCTTCGTAATATCCGGGCGCGTCAGGATCCTTGGTATGCCGCACCAAATTCCCGGTCGGATCAGCCAAATCGGCGTCGATCCCTGCTCGAAGAGACGATATCCAATCTGCGTCAAACATTGATCTCAGCGCCACGGCACCGTCACGGCGAAAGGCAGAGATGTCGTCGTCGCTCAAATGTCCCATTCCGTTCCCTCGCCTTCGATTGGTCAGATCGCCTTAACTCCGATTCGATATCCACCTGCACTGGTATGGCGCGAACGGGATATCGCCGCCCGTCGCTGTGATGCGCTCACCCGAGATCAGGTCAGTCCATTCCTCGCCATCGATCAAGTTAATCTGTGCAGGCGGCACGAAAACCTGGTCATCACTGACATTGTGAAGGGCGAAAATCGACTGATCGCGTTCCAGACTTTGCCGCCAGAGCCCGAAGATCCGGTGATCCAGCTGCAGCGTGAATTGGGTGGCGTTGGGATGAAAGGCGCGTTGTTGGCCCCGCAGGCTGATCCGCGCAATCATCGATTGCAAGGTTCGGGCGTGGATACTGCCCGGATTGGCGAGATGGTTCAGAAGGGTCGGATAATCCCAACGGTGCCGATTGATGGCGCGGTTATGGCCGGTTTTCTCAACCCCCTCACGGTCATTCGGTGTGGCGAGAAGCGAATGGATATAGAAGGCCGGAATGCCCTCCAAAGCCATGACAATGGTCTGAGAACACAGGAACCGCGCATCCTGCCAATCATCTTCGCCTTTGAACGTGCCCTTCATGGCCTCAAAGAAGGTGATGTTCAGCTCGTATGGCGCCTCTCCACCGTCCGGCAGCGCCCGCATGCTGACCTCGCCGCCGAACGCACGAACCGCCGCAATGACCTGATCGCGCTCGTCATCCCCCAGTAGCCCTTCCGCCGGGCGCATACCGATCCCGTCATGGCTGGCGGTGAAGTTCAGATAAGCGCAGCCCAACTGTGCAGGGGGCATCGCAATCTGCCAGCGGTTCAGCTTTTCCGCGCTGCCGGACAGCATGGCATGCAACACCAGCGGAGGCAGCGTGAAGTTGTAGACCGCGTGTGCCTCATTGCGGTTGCCGAAATAGCTCAGATTCTCGGCGTTTGGCACATTGGTCTCGGTCAGCAGGATCACGGGCCACTGTTCGAAATCGCACAGCAGCCGCATCAACTGCACGATGGCATGGGTTTGGGGCAGGTGAATACAGGTTGTGCCCACCTCCTTCCAAACGAACGCCACCGCATCCAAACGAATGATCCGCACGCCACTTGTAATATGCAGCCGCATAATCCGCAGGAATTCCAGCAACACTTCCGGATTGCGAAAATCCACATCGACCTGGTCATGGCTGAACGTGCACCAGACATGGCGGATGCCATTTGCCGTTTCAACTTCGCGCAGCAGCGGTTGGGTACGCGGTCGCACGACGTTGCTGATATCATCCTCGGGCGACGCTTCGAAAAAGAACTTATCGTACGGCTCATGCCCCTGCAGATATTCGTTGAACCATGCAGACTGAGACGAAACGTGGTTCAGCACCAGATCAGACATCAACAGAAATTCAGATCCGATGCGCCCGATATCCGCCCAATCCCCGAGCACCGGATTGACCGCGCGATAGTCCGTCACCGCGAACCCGTCATCCGACGTGTAAGGAAAGAACGGCAGAATATGCACGCCATTGACCACACCCTTCAGGTAACGGTGCAGAAAGTCATGCAGCAAATCCAAGGGCTTGTGCTGCCCGTCCTGCAAGCTGTTTCCATAGGTGATGACCATGGAATCATGTTCCGACCAAAGCTTATTGCCGGGCTTTCGTGGCCGATTGCGGCGCTGTGTCCCGTCCGGCCAGAATGCTTCAATGACCTGTTCGGCCAGGTGCTCGCAATCAAGGTCTGGGTAGATGCGCACCAAATGGTCCGCGATGCGCGCGTTCAAGGTCTGATTGTTGGCTGTCATGAGACTATCCGGTAGATTCTTCTTCTTGTTGCGTGACCCGACTGGGTTGGCAAGTGGCCGATATCCACACAAGCCCATCTGTTTTTTCGGTTTGATGCTAGCATGACAGTCGGATGGCCTTTATCCTTCCGCCAGGCGAGGCGCACTTTGAGTGACACAAGATGCGTTTTTGGGTCAGCGGCTGTCACGCATGGTAGAAACCAAACGTTTTGAGAAGGCCTAAAAGGTTGATTTTATGCTGAAGTTTGTAGTTTTAGCGGATATTCATCTGGTCCCAGAAGCCACGTTGTCCCACGGGCTGAACACATTGGACCGGCTGGAACAAGCGGTTGTCTATGTCAATCAAATGCATGCCGATGCTGATTTCGTCGTGTTTGCGGGCGATTTGGCGGATCACGGAGAGGCGGCTGCCTATTCGCGTTTCAAAGACGCCATCGCGCCTTTGTCACCGCCGGTTTACCTGACACTGGGCAATCACGATCATCGCCCGACATTCTTGGACTTGTTCGGCGCTGATCTGGCCACAGAGACCGGTAATGTCGACCATGTGATCGATGCGAAAGGATACCGCGTCATTATCCTCGACAGCTCCGATCCCGAAGAACGAGGAGCCGGCCGGCTTGATCCCGGCCAGATCGGTTGGCTGCAGAGCCAATTGGACGCCGCAAAAGATCGGCCTGTCGTGATCGTGCTGCACCATAATATCACCAAGTTCCACGTTCAGACGGATTTCATCATCCTGCAGGATAACGACGCCTTCGCCGAGGCTGTGCAAAGCCATCCTGACGTGCGCCAGGTTATCAGCGGCCATGTCCACATGACCACTTCGGGCAACTACAAGGGCGTACCGTTCTGCACCTTCGCCGGAGCGCATTATTCCATCGAGCCGACGCTAGAAAGCCGGTCGGGCCCCGTCCCGAACCCGGTGGCCCGTCGCGAAGGCCCGGGCCAGCTGGCCGTTGTGCTTTGCGATGAAGACTCAGTGGTGGTTCATATGGAAAACTTCATCGACCGCCATTTGGTTCTGGCCCAAGAATTGTTTCCCTGGTCAGACTGAGCGCCACCCCAACAGCTCGGTTCGACCTAAGGTTTATCTTCTGGCGCGTTGAAATTTTTGAATTCAGGCAACGTTGATGCAGGAAAACCAAAACGCCCTAAATGTCTTCGCCCTCGGGTTCGGTCAGCAAATGCCGTTCGGAGAGCCACGGGTTCAGCGCCAATGCGGCCCGTAACACCTCCTGGGCCTCTGCATCGCGGCCCAAACCCATCAGGGTCAACGCCTGACCGGACAGCGCCCCAATATGATCCGGTGTGATTGCCAGCGCTCTTTCCAGATCAATCAGCGCCAGCGTGTAGTCTTGCCTTAGGAATAAGGCAAAAGCCCGTTGGTTGTATCCTTCGGCATAGTTCGGACACATGTCGATCAGCGCCTCAAACGCTCTGATGGCGCCGTCCAGATCGTGAGCATTGCGCCGCTCCATCCCCAGGTCCAGCAGTTCTTGCGCTTCAGCTGTGGGCGCGGTCAGCCAGATTTCCCAAAGCTGCGCATTGATCCCCCGGGCTGCGGCCTCATCTTCCGACGTTCGCAGCGTTTCCATCAAAGCGGATCGCTTGGCGTCGTCTATGACGGGCGGCGGACAAGCTACAGCCGGCGCGACCAGGGCGGCAAAACAAACAGCGAAAGGCATGACCAAACGTAAGAACATCTACCGATAGTGCACTGGCCTTGATTGCCGTCAAGGGCGCAGCTTGACCTTGCACGCGCCACTGGTGCAGCGTGCCGCCATGTTCCCACTGCGTGATCACAATCCGTCCAAGCGCGTTCAGTATGTCACCTATGCGCTGATCGCCGCCAATGTGGTGATCTTCTTATCCTACGTGCCGCTCTTCAATAATGCGCCTGCGCTCATCAGGTTCTACGATAGCTGGGCGCTGATCCCGGCCCGTTTGGAACCCCACGGATATGTCACCTCCATGTTTCTGCATGGCGGCTGGATGCATCTGCTTGGCAATATGCTGTTTTTGTGGATCTTTGGCGACAATCTCGAAGATGAGATGGGACATTTGGGCTTTGCGCTCTTTTATCTGGCCAGTGGCATTGGCGCAGGCCTCATCCATACCCTGTCCGATCCGCTGTCCGAGGTTCCAACGGTGGGCGCGTCCGGCGCCATTGCAGGCGTGATGGGCGGGTATCTTTTGCTCTTCCCCAAGGCTCGGGTCGACGTTCTCTTTATTTTCATCATCTTCTTTAAGGTCATTCCGCTGCCGGCCTGGGTCATGTTGGGTGCCTGGTTCGGACTGCAGCTCTTCAATGGCATTGGCAGCAGCGCGGAAGGCGGCGGCGTTGCTTATTGGGCCCATGCAGGGGGGTTCGTGATTGGTGCGATACTTGCCATGCCCATCTGGCTCCGTCTGGGCGGCACTTCATTTTGGAGCAAAACCCATGGTGTTCCGCCCCATCCCGAAGCCACTTACGTCAGATCCAGCATCCCAAAGGTCCCGCGGCACTCCAGCGGCATCCCCCGCGTGCCCCGCAGGCGGCGGTAAACCGGACCGCTAGTCACTATTGGCGAGATAATCCACAACTTCGAAACTGGACAGCGTCGCGCTGACCTCATCGGCCAACGCGATCACGCCGCCAGAGATGGTCTGCAATACAGCCACTGCCAACAAGACACCGGCGGACGTCAGCACAACAAAATCGACTGTCGCCGACCCGTCCTCGTCTTCGATGAAATGCCGAATCTTTGCGGCGAGCTTCTTCAGGTTCATGGGTGTGGATAAACCAATCCACTGCGGCCAAATCATGGCAGCCGTCGCCTAACCGTTGCGCAAGATCCGGGCAAATGGATCGAACATTTCCGCTGACGCAGCAATCACAGTTCCATCCTCCAGAATGTTGCCAGACGGCTGCACGGCCTCAACCAACCCACCAGCTTCACGGACGATGACCAAACCAGCAGCAAGGTCCCAGGCCTGAAGACCCCGTTCCCAAAACCCGTCAAACCGACCCGCTGCAACATAGGCCAGATCGAGCGCGGCTGCGCCCCAACGCCGAACGCCCGCGCAGATCGGCAGCAGCCGGGTCATCTCCTGCAAATGATCCGGCAATCCACGCCGCCCGCCCCAAGGGATACCGGTCGCATAGATTGTCTCTTCCATGTCGGTCCGGCCAGATACCCGTAACCGGCTTTCATTCATCCACGCGCCCTGTCCTTTTTCGGCAAAAAAGAGCTCATCTTTAGCGGCATCAAAAATGACCCCGGCCACGATCTCTCCCTTATGTTCAAGGGCAATGGACACAGCCCAATGCGGCAGACCATGCAGAAAATTGGTCGTCCCGTCGAGCGGATCGACGATCCAGCGCCGCGTAGGGTCCTCACCTTCTTCTGCACCGCCCTCTTCCGCCAACCAGCCGTAGGTGGGACGGGTCCCCCGCAACTCTTCGCGAATGATCTTCTCAGCCGCCAGATCCGCACGACTCACAAAATCTCCCGGGCCTTTGCGGCCAACCTGCAAATTCTCGACTTCCCGAAAGTCTTTGGCCAAGCTGCGCCCGGCCTTCCGCGCTGCCTTGATCATCAAATTCAGATTGGCACTGCCCACCATCTATCCGCTCCCGTGCGTCCGTCCGCCGCCCTACCTCGCGATCCCCGCCACCGCAACCCGCAGATGATGTCGGTGTTGGGAACCGGACCCTTGATGCTGGCGGCTGCGTGCCAACGCAAAACATCGTGTGCGCGCAAGCGCTCATTTTACCAGACTTTGGTCCTCTGCGGGCGAGCGCTGCAACTTAATCGGTTCCGTTCGGGCCAGCCCCAGAACATGCGCCATATATGGTTTCTCCACATCCTCGGTACGGGTCGCGGCAAAGAGCCTTCGCGTTATGCCATTCGCGGTCAATGGCCGCGTGACGTAGTCGGAGCTGTAGCGCACTTCACGCACCACCCAATCCGGCAGGACCGAGACGCCCCGGTTCGAAGCCACCAAAAGCAAGATCACCGCCGTCAGTTCGACCTGCCGAATGCTGCGCGGCTCAACGCCCGCTGGCATCAAAAGCTGGCTGAACACATCCAGACGGCTGCGTTCCACAGGATAGGTGATCAAGGCCTCGCGCCGAAAATCTTCCGCCTCGATAAAAGGTTTACTTGCCAATGGATGGCGGCTGGCCGCCACGAAGACCGGTTCATAGTCAAAGAGAGGAGTGAAAGTGACCCCGGGCAGGTCTTCGGGATCCGATGAGACGACCAGGTCCACCTCTTCTTTCACCAGGGCCGGCAACGCCTCAAAGGCGAGCCCTGGGCGAATATCAACATCCACATCCGGCCAAGCCTTGCGGAAAAGCTCCAACACAGGAAACAGCCATTCAAAGCAGGCATGACACTCTATCGCGATATGAAGGCGCCCGGATTTGCCTTGGCGCAGCCCGCTGAACTCTTCTTCCAGCGCTTCCACCTCCGGCAGAATGCGGTTCGCCGCCTTGAGAAGGCGCAACCCGGCCTCTGACAGTTTCAAGGGCTTCGACCGCCTGACGAACAGCTCAATACCCGTCTGCGCCTCTAAACCCTTGATTTGATGAGACAGTGCCGACTGGGTGATGTTCAGCATGTCAGCCGCCCGCGCCAAGCCACCTGCATCATGGATGGCCCGGATGCTCTTGAGGTGGCGGAACTCGATATGCATCGGAACCTCATAAACATGATGAGAGTTATGAAATTGCCTCACATTCTACGCTGTGGCATACCCACAGGCGACCCCAAAAAGGATGGAACCATGCCCGCTCCCAGCGTCTCGTTCGAATTTTTTCCTCCAAAATCGGTCGAGGC
>JBCBGY010000126.1:0-12876 GCA_038526275.1 Pseudomonadota bacterium
TCGGACCGGATCGCTCCCAACCTGATCCTGCTTTTTGGCCCAGGGAGCAGCGTTCTTGCCGCCCTCGGGATGGCACTGATCCCTACCGGCAGCTCGCCACTACTTTTCTACACCTGCGCCTTCCTGCTCGGCTTCGGTCCATCCATGTGGCTGGTGACACAAAACTCCGTCCGCCAACTCGTTACGCCATCCGAGAGCTTGGGTCGTGTCAATGCCGTCATTCAAACTGCAATATACGGCATCCGTCCGCTTGGTGCGCTGGTGGGCGGGTTCGTGGCAGGAAGCTTCGGACCCCAAGCCGGGCTGCTGTTCGTAGTCCTCGCATATGTGGCTTCGTTTCTTGCCGCTCTCTTCAGCGATCTACGTGGCGTCAGGACTTATTCCGACTTGTCCCCGGAAGATGCGTGCGCGTTGCAAGAGGGCGCAAGTGCGACTGAGTAGCGGAAACACTGGCGAAAGCAGGTTTTCTCCCGATGCCTGTGCGTTGCCCCGACCAGCGTCGCTGCACCACTGTCAGCTTTTTCGCGCCTTTCAGCAGGACCTTTTTGTCTGCGAGCGACAGCGGTTTAAGCAGCAAGCACAATGACGCGACCGAATGGCGGTTTGGGAGGCATCGGGTTGGGGCAGGCCCAGAGAACGGGCACCTTTCCTGGTTTGGAGCCATGAGGTCCCAGAAGGTCGGTCAGAACGACTATGATCGACGGATCGACAGTCAGTGCTTCTGCAATAGGTTCCACAAAAGAGGTGCCACCGCCTTTTCGGAAAGTCAGGAGGGCCAGTTCATCTTGCAACTTGGTCCCATCAAGGCGGCGGGAAAGTTGGATACCGTCATCGAAGACGACAAGATGGATCTCGGCACCAGTTCGTCGGGCAATGCCACCGATTTCACCGCCGAAGCGTCGCATCGTCGAGCCCGAGATAGAACCAGACACATCGATGCAAACAGCCACCCGGGCCCGCCCTGTGGGCGCGGGCGCAATCGCCGGCTCGAAGCCGGGCATCGGTCTGCCATCGGTACGCGCGTCGGATTCTCGCGCCAACCATCGGCTGGTCGGTCGTCCGAAGGCTGGCTGCGGTTGGGTCGTCACAGATTTCGTGACGAGGTTGCGCAAGATGCGCTCCCAAGGCGTACGGGTTCGCGGAATATCTGCAAAGTCACCCGCCAGTTGGCCTAGACCGCGCCGGGTGAGCGCCCCAACCGCCATCGCCCGATCCAACCGCTGCTCCCACTCGGCGGCCTCCAAGCTGGCTTCAGGCCCCGATGTTTCGGAAGGAAACACATCCAACTGCAGGTCTACCACAGCGCGACGCAGCGCGCTTGCCGCCGCTTCGCCCGCCTCCACAGCATCCGCGATCGCACGGTAAAGGCTCTCTACATCGAACTGTTTCAACGCCTCTGTCGGTGACAGCCCCGAACCAACTATGTCGCACAACACGTCCTTGAGAGAGACATGTGGATTGGGCAAGACATAGCCCGCGCGAACCAATGCCGCGTTGACCAATGCGTCAGCGGCAATATTGAAGATCTGCGACGAAAATTCGGGCCCAAGCCGCTCCGCCAACTGGCGACTTCTAGGGGCATGCTGTAGCGCAACATGGAGGATTTCATGGGCGCAGACGGCCACCTGCTCATCCAGCGTCCAGGCTTCAAATTCGGACCCATAGTAGATCTTTTGCCCGTCTGTATATGCTGGCGCGATCTCTCGCGTGACGGGCTGAGTCATCAAACCATCGCCATTCCCCGCAACAAGAACCGCCACGGTTTCGGGCACGGCGTCACAATGCTCGCACCAGAGCGCAAGCGCGCCAAAGGCCGGATCGGTCTCAACGAGTTTTTGTAGCGCCACCGTCGCTCTGGCGGAATGGCCCGACATGGCTCACGTTAAGCCTTGCGCCGCGCGGCGACTTTGGTGCGCCACATAGGCGGGATGCGCGATGAGCCGCTCCGCCATACCCTCCCTCAGGGCCTTATCGATCACCATTTCGAACCCCGCGGTCGCCAATTCGCGCAATGGCAAAGCTTCTAGCTTTTTGGCTTTCGGCTTCAACGATTGCAGTTCGGCGATATCAAGGACGCAATCGACCACCGGATCCAATGTTTTTGGCGTCAGATATCCCACCAGACCATAGGTCAGCGCATTCAGCCCATGCAGGCTTTCAGGATAAAGCCGCGCACGTTTGCTACGCGCGGTTTTAACCAGCTTCTCCACATTCACCGTAGCCTCAATGTCTTCGGCAGCTCGTAAGAAATCGGCGGCAACCGCTGTGCCGATCGTTCCTGCGATCATAACCATGCGAGTTTCGCGATCGGATACATATGTCATGATATGGCTGACCCGTTCCCAGGACCGAGGCGTCGCTGCAATCATGTGCTCGGCCCTTAGGGAGGCTTCCAGCGTTTCCAGCATGTCGGGGCGAGACTTAATGAAACCAATGACGGTAGGATGCAGCCCGCGCGCCACGGCCACATGTTGAAGCCAGTCCTCAGCCTCAGCCTGAACAACCATGTGGATCAGCCGGTCAGACAAGGCTGTACCCATTTCATAGGCCACGGCGCCATCTTCGACCGTGTTTCCTGCCGCCAAGATCATGACCTGATCAGGGATCCCATGCAGACCCACGCGACGTTCCTGCAGCAAACCGTAGACAGTGGGTTGCAACAGTGGCGAAGCTGCGGTGATCTCATCCAGAAACAGGACCGCAGGCGCGTCGTCATCTGGCAGATCCTCAGGCCGATACCATTGCGTGCGGCGGGTTTCGTGATCGTAGTACGGCAAGCCACGCAAATCGGCAGTGTCGATCTGAGTGAGTCGAACATCGTAGAGACGCCCGCCAATATGCCGGGCCAACGCTTCCGCAATCTGGGTTTTACCCACACCGGGTCGACCGTGGAGCATCCAGGAAAAGCGCTGCCCGGCATCCCGCTGCATCGCCCAACCGTCGCGCAAAACGGCAAGGGCTTTGCCGGCACTCACCGATATCGCATTGATCGTCATGTCTTTTTGCTGCCTGTTGTCTGGCTCTTCCAGGCTTCCGTGAAGCGGTCCAACCGGTCTTTGCCCAGTTCGGGCTTCTTGTGATGGGTCGTCGTGATTGCCTCGGTCAATGGCGCCAGGTCATCCTCTGGAAAGGCCTTTGCCCTAGGAAGGGTAGACGGCAACATGAACATCTCCTCTCCCTTGGGTGTCTGCAGAAAGATGACCCCAGCCGAACTATGGTGCAGGAATTCTACTTTGGGCACCCGTAGGACGCGATAGGCAACCAGCCGGTAGCCGTCCGTCTCCGCCACCAGAGAGAACCGGACTGTCGTCACCGGATCGTTTCCGATTTCCAAGCCGCCGATCTCGGGATCGACCTTCAGCAAAGGATTCTCCGCCGAGGGCGGCAAGTGACGTGACACGAAAAAGGCAGCCTCATACAGCTCACGCGAATGCCCACCCAGATCGTAGTCCGAGATCCGACGCACGGCCTCCGGGTGGGTCAACGGTGCCACTTTCGTCAGATGTTTAGGCGTAAACGGAGTGTCACGGTGAGCACCCAGCCCCAGTAAAGCGCGCCGCCGCCGCTTGGCCCCGGGTTCACTCGCAGTGACCACAACGCAAAGGCGATTCACATCCGCCTTTTTCAGTTCCGCGCTGTCCGGCGAAACACCTTTACGGAGCTGGGCAAAGAGTGTCCCGTCTGGGAGATCGAGAGCGGTGGTGTCAACCGCGTCACGCTTGGCCGCCTTGCGCGCCCGGATTGCCGCCAGCTTTTCGGCACCGATTTTGGCCCTGTCGTAGGGCGCGCCAAGCAACGTCCCAACCAACGCTTGATGTCGTGGCGGAACAGTCAGTCCCGCCAGCAGCGGGTGGTCGGCGTCATAGTTGCCAGTAAAGTGCTCAACCAGCCAGTCGGGCCAAACAGGATCGATCGCCAGCACCGAGGCCAAGGCGGACTGCAGCGCTTGGTCCAGCAGATCGACCGAGATAAACCGCCGTTCATTTGTTGTGCCGCGTTCAATATCGAACTGGCTTTTGTCTTTGTCCCAAGAAATCCAGATGTTGGTTTTCAGTCGAGGCAATTCATGCCGAGACTGCATCCACTTCCAGCCGTCACCACCAACGCGCAATTCACTCTCGTCGCCATTGGCGAACGTGACGGTGATGCGGCATTGCTGGTCAAGATCCGCAACGGCATCGTCGCAGGCCATCGGATAGGCGGTTTCGGCTGGTCGGCAATGGTGTCTGTGGGTGCGCCAGGCTTGGTTTGCGCCACGCGCACGGTGAAATGCGGGCAAAGCTTCGCTGTAGTGAGCACATCCCGAACCGTCGCTCAGATACTGCAATTTCTCATGCCCGCTGAGCGTTTTCTCCTTAGCCAGCATGGCCTGTGTGTAGTATGAGGCTTTGATCGATGTGTAGATCTTGGAAGAAATTTTTTCGTACTTCGTGCCATTGAAAAACACACCTACAAAGCGGGTTTGCCCCAACCGAGTGGAGGGTGCGGCTATTCCCCGTGACGGTGTCCCGAACCTCGAAACGAGCGACAGCCGCTCCACTCCGGTATTCGCCTTTGCACTTTCTGCCCATATCGCTTCGATCCGAGCACGACTGGCCTGCCATCTGCTGCGCAGAAGGGCACCAAAGGCCTGATCAGCGAGCGGCCCACCGAGGTCGCGGTCAAGCGCCTCGGCCAAAGTCTCATTCAAGGCTTCCTGCAATGGGAAGTCTTCCGGCATGGCATAGTCGAGGACATCTGTACCAAAGGCCGTTTGCAAATCGGTCGTACCATCGGGTTTCAGGATGATACGGCAGACCGTATGGATCCATTCCGCGTCGCGAAGCGCCAGACGAATGTCAAAGTAGAATTCATCGTCACGCTTGCTCCACCAAAGGGTTGGGGATGTTGCCGCGAGCTCTTCGGCATCTCCGGAGAGTGGGGCGCGCGCTGGCGTCACAAACAGTTGCCCCAAGATGCTCATCAGCGAGACTATGCTCTCGCTACCACCCACAACATCTTTCACCCTTGCTTCCTCCGCTCGGAATACCACAGCCACCGGGATAGCGAAAAATGGGGCGAAATGACGGCGCTTTGTTCCAAATAACGGGGCGCCCCCAAGGACATCCTTCTTCCGTGTCAGGGGCGAGGATCACCGGCACTGTCTTTGCCGGATCACCCCCCTGCCCCTCTGCGTTGAACAGAAGCGCCCGCTCTAGAAGAGGATAGTGTCTACGAGAAGATCCAGGAAGCCGTTCCCAACATCGGCATGATCCTTCACCAGGATTGACTGCGAACCGGAGAGTTTGATCAAGATGTCGCCCTCATCGACAATAGTCACCTGTTGATCGATCCAAGCCGCGACGTCTTCAAAACTGTCCATCAAGCCAAAGTCCGATAGATTCAGGGTGTCTTTGTTCGCACCGAAGCACTGGAAATCTGTGATCGTGTCGGCGAAGTAGGTGTCTTCGAAATTGAAGATGAACTCGTCGGCAGAGGCGCCGCCTGTGAGTTCATTTTTTCCGCGCCCACCGTTGAGCCGATCTTCACCATGGCCTCCCCAAAGACTGTCTTGACCGGTTCCGCCGTACAGGTGATCTGCTCCCCAATCACCGTGTAGCACATCATTGCCGGACTGACCCGACAGGACGTCATTGTCCGACCCGCCATGGAGCGAGTCGCCGCCAGAACCGCCCTCCAGACTGTCTACGCCACTACCACCGTGGAGTGCGTCCTTGCCTGAACCGCCTTCGAGTGTGTCTGTTCCCGCGCGTCCCCACAGGAGGTCGTTTCCATTGCCACCATTCAAGACATCATTGCCGTAGCCGCCGCCTAGATAATCGTTACCTCCGTCACCGGCCAAAACATCGTCGTCCTGCCCACCGCGTAAGGTATCGTTCCCTGTGCCGCCATTCAGTACGTCATTTCCGTCTCGCCCATACAATGTGTCGGCACCGCTGCCGCCATACAGAGTATCATTGCCTTGAGATGCGCCAAGCAGATCGTTCCCTGCTCCACCATGGAGTTCATCGTCACCCAAGCCGGAATGGATAATGTCTGCCCCAATTCCTCCTTCGATGAGGTCGGACCCGAGGCCGCCATACAATGCATCGTTGCCAGCACCGCCCACAAGAGTGTCCTGGCCACCGGAGCCAACCAGGAAATCATGGCCTTCGCCGCCATTCAGCAGGTCATTATCGTCACCGCCGAAGAGTTTGTCGGCACCATGGCCGCCATAGAGCTCATCATCACCCGCAGCGCCGACGAGTTTATCTATGCCATAGTTTCCAGAAAGCGCGTCGCTACCTGAACCGCCATGCAAATAGTCATTTGCAACGCCGCCGAACATAACGTCGTTTTCGGTGCCGCCGTAAAGTCGGTCCACACCATCGCCACCTTCGAGATAGTCCGCACCCTGACCACCGATCAGAATGTCGTTTCCGCTGTCGCCATAAAGGTCGTCATTTCCAAGACCACCCCAGAGCCGGTCGTCTATTCCTCCGCCTCCGCCGCCGGTGTTATCTGCACTGACGGCCACATCGCCTCCGCGCAGAATATCATCCCCTTGGCCACCGAAGAGCCTGTCTTGTCCCAAATGGCCTTCTAATGTGTCTTCTCCCGCACCGCCCCTCAGTGTGTCGCCGCCAGCAGCACCGTAGATGTTATCCGCTCCGCCTTGACCGAACACATTGTCCGCGCTGGCTCCAGCGTAAATGATATCATCACCCGATTTTGCGAGAATGCGATCCTGGCCAGCGCCTCCGTTAATTTCATCGGCGTTGACCGTTCCGTAAATCTTCCTAGGCATATTTCCTCACTCATGAAGTTGCATTTCGTAACTCCTAGGATAATTAATAACTTGCTAAGTTATTTCTTTAGCAGGTTCAGAGCGTCACTCGAATAATGGGCCTATACTTGCGTATAGCCTGTGTTTCTTGATCCAAACAAAAACGGCGCGCTCAACATTCGCCTGTCATTCAAGCGATGTTGATGCACGCCTTTGGCAGAGATCAAGGTCGAGAAAAACTTAATAAAGATCTGACGTTTCGGAAATCTTTGCCGCAATTGCTTTAACAGCAGCACTCTTCCGAGGGCCATGTTTGCAGACATCCAATATTTCGTGATCTATACAAAAGTGAGTAATTGCCTTTATAGTCTTCGCACCTAATAATCCGTCTGAAGGGCCGGAGTTATAGCCGCGTTTCGTCAACTCAGTCTGCAAAATCATGAGGAAAGCATTATTGTCTAATTGATGCACGGTAAAGGCAGCACGCGCATAATCAGGAGGATCTGTTTCGGATAATATCTTTGCAGCGTTATCTCTAAAGTCGGCACTATTCGTATCGTGCGACAGGATTATTTCTTCACTTGATTTAAATCGACCGCGGATACCGGGCACTTGCAGCAATGCCGCGCGCCGCGCCGTGACTTCGGGCGATTTATCACTTAGCAATGTCAGGTAGGTTAAGGCGGTTTCAGCGTCCCTAGAACTCCCTGCCAGGCCTGCGGCCTCCACTTCTTCGACGATCGCGATTGGTGCGGGGAACGGAAGACGCCTCCAGTTGTACCGAGACAAGAGAGGGCGAGCCACCTTGATATCACCCGCCGCAGCCAGGTCTTCCAGCATAGTCAGGCCCGTACTTGGATCAGAGAACTGCCCCAAAGTACGATCTATGTGAGCGAAGCCCATTTGCCGAACAGTCCCCGGCATGTTCTTCGCGACACCGCGCACGAGGTATTTGTAGGCGGCATCCCCGTTGCCCAACTCGGCCTCAACCCGGGCGAGCGGCCCAAGAGCGTAGTCACGGGCGCCCGCAACCGCCTTTTCATACCAGTGTTTTGCTTGGCTTAAATCGCGTGGCGTCCCGACGCCGAAACGATAGTAGTATCCCATGCGATCTTGCGCTTTCGGAAAACCGGCATTTGCAAGGACTTCCATTTGAGCGAAGGCTTCGGTCGGGTCTGCTTCCTGAAGAGCTTCAATAGAGTCAAATTGCTGGCGCCAGTCATTCAGTTTCGCAGTATCTGTGGCAAAACAGGTGCCGGCGCTGAAAACCAGTACGCTTGCCAAAAGCAAGGAATTTCGCATTTTTACCTCCTATCGCCACCGGATGAAGTTATGATGGACAGTCCGTGAAAGACTGATCTGTCTGATGAAAAAGGCGGTCGGGCCAGATTGAACAAGTGGCCGCCCAACTCGCAAGAAAGGTGCTACCGCTGGCAGAGTAAACGGCAAGGCAATTCAGAACACCCGCTCCCATCGCATAGGCTGAAAGCGTGGCCAAGAAAGAGACGCCCATCGCTATCAATAGAATGCCGGGCAGATCTATCTGGCCGGTGAAGATATGCGTTTCACCACCAAACGAAGTGTATTCGCGTGTTCGTGCCTGACGCTCCGAGTCCAGTGGTCGAATTTCAGTTCCGTAGCTTCGGGTATGATCTTGATTCCCGAGACAACAACTCAACAATGGCGTTTCTTCATTTTCCGATACGATTAGCACTTGGGTCATCCTTCATCCACATTCGCCTGTGCCGATCCGAAGTGAGGAAGTTTGGAGGGCGCCTTCTCACTACCGGACCAGCACTGGAGGCAAGATGTCAGATTGGTGAATAAATTCCGACGACATCAAAGAATAGAATTGCCGCTCTGAAGGTCAGTCGGCTATACGTAAGTATAGTCCAATCGGGATATCATTGACGGCGCGAGACGGTGAAAAACCTAAGTAAGTCGTAGATTTAAATGATGCCCTCATCTCGAGCCCGCAGCGCTGCCTGCGTTCGGTTCTTTACACCAAGCTTTGACAAGATGTTTTTTACATGGAGCTTGATTGTGACCTCCTGCAGATCGAGGTCTCTGGCAATCTCTTTATTCGATTTTCCCTCGCATAGACGACGCAGCGTCTGCATTTCTCGAGTTGACAAGCCCATGTGATTGCTAGCCTCTGACCCGTTCGCGCCCGTAGACACCAAGTCGAACGGAAAGTATTTTTCGCCAGCCAAAATGAAACGAACTGCATTGACCATCGTTTCGGCGGCAAGGGATTTTGGGAAAAACCCAACAGCACCAAAGCTCATCGCTTTCCTGGCAACATCGGGATTGGCAACTCCAGACATAAGTACAAATTTCGTCACTGGATGGGCCTTGATTGCTCTCTCCAAGCCATTCAATTTGTCCATGCCTGGCATGTTATAGTCTAGAATGGCCAAATCATAGGATGTCAGACCTGACAGTTCTTCGAGCGCCTGATCGAGAGACGATACGGTTTCGACAACGAAAGTTTCAGATTTTCGAAGATAAGCTGCGATGGACTCGAGAACGAGGTCATGGTCGTCTGCTATCAAGATTTTTGACATGACACGTCTTCCTCTCGGCGCGTTTCCAGGTTCCGATATACGTCTTCGTGGAAGTATGCCATGACAGCCTATACTTTGGTATAGGCGACCATACCCATGATCAAGGGTTGGTGTTGGCGGTGGTATTTTTCGGCCTATTGGTCCTATACGTCGGTATAGCCTCACCTAAGCCAATGCCCCGACGAATGTATACAGTATGCGAGTAGCTATAGCGAAACACTTAGGAGAGCACTATGAATCTCGCTGCAATTTGCATATGGACGCTGGGCACCGTTTCGCTGGCGGCGCCGACGGTAGCCCAGGAACTTAAGGTGTCGACAGATACGAGCGATGCCTCATACCTCAGCTTTGACTTGGACCAGCTGGACGCCCTTCCGCAAACGTCATTCCAAACTGAGACCATATGGACCGAAGGCATGGTGGAATTCTCCGGGGTCGCTTTAGCCGAACTATTAAAGGCGAGCGGATCGAAAGGAGATAGCGTAAGGATGATCGCCTTGAATGACTATTCCATCGAAATGCCAATGGCTGAGGTAGGGGACGAATTCCCCATCGTTGCGACACGCATGAACGGCGAAACCATGTCGGTTCGGGACAAAGGCCCCTATTGGTTGGTATACCCCTACGACACTGGGCCGGAATATCAAACTGAGGTCATTTACTCTCGGTCGATTTGGCAATTGTCGGAGCTTGCGGTAATCGACTGATGAGTCGGTGAGTTCGGGGGAAGGGTCGCGACAAAAGGTATGAGCCGACACCTGATCATTTACGGTCTTATAGCAGCTTTGGGGGCGTTGCTTCTTTACCTGGGAGAACAACTACCTCGGCAACTCGACGAATTATCGACGGCCAAAGTCGACAACAGTCAGTGGTCCGTTTTCCAACTTGAGACAGAGTTCGCAAACCTCAGGGCCACACTTTCTCGGGAACAGTTGGAAACCGCCCCCGATAGTGCGGGCGTCAGATTGCAAACTGACATCGTGCTAAGCCGTGTTGATTTGGTAGGGGTGGGTCAGCCTGCTAACCTCTGGAAAGGCAACGAACAGGCCAGTCATTTGCTTTCCCTGTTGGCGGATTATGAGCATAGAGCAGTTTCCATAATCGACCAACCGGGCGACCTATCGCCGACAGATGTCAGAACACTCGCAGAAATAACTGACGACATTCGCCCGACAGTTCGAAGTCTGGCTGTTTTGGGCGTAACCCTTGTTTCTCAGTAGGAAGAAACGAAGAGAAAAGAGATTGCCTCACAGATCCGCCGGTCGGGTTTGGTGGGGATGCTGTTGATAGCCGGTTTGACTGTCGTGCTCATTTATCTTGATCGACTTGTCGCCAAGGCACAGCGGCAGGATGCGGCCATCAGAGCGACCACCGATCGTTTGGCGTCAACAGTTGCGGCATCGCTGGACGGTATCGTTACCGCAGACGAAAAAGGCGAAATCGTTGGTTACAACGATGCAGCGGAACACATCTTTGGCTGGACCAGAGATGAGATCCTCGGCCGGAAACTGGACGACACTCTCGTTCCACAAGCTCACCGCGCCGCCCATGGACAAGGTATGGCCAGGTACCTTTCTACACGTGAGCCCCACGTGATTGATGCGGGCCGACTAGAATTATCAGCTTTGCGGAAAACGGGAGAAGAATTTCCTGTCGAGATGAACATAACGTCTACATCGCAAGATGGCCGCGAGCTGTTTATTGCGTATCTGCGGGATATCAGCGAACGAAAGATCAACGAGCGCAAGCTGATCGACGCACGCGATCAGGCCGAACGAACTGACAGGGCGAAATCACAGTTCCTCGCGGTTACTAGTCATGAAATGCGCACGCCGCTCAACGGAATACTCGGTGTGCTCGACCTGTTGAGGACCACGGAACTCGACGAGAAACAAACGAAGTTTGTGAAGGTTGCCGCCGCTTCCGGGGAGATCCTCCTCGAACATGTCAACGAAGCTCTGGACATTACACGCATAGAAACTGGTGCGATGTCGCTCACCATCCGCCCCTTTGCCATGCATGAAATAGTATCCCGGATCGTTGATGTACTGCAGCCGCTTGCTTCTGAGAAAGGGTTAAGGCTGGACTATAAGATTGAGCCAGCAATGGACGGCGGTTTCGTTGGAGACTCTGGACGAATTTCGCAGATCCTCACAAACCTATTGGGCAACGCCATTAAGTTTACTGACAGCGGTCACATTGCACTGGAAGTGACGGGTATTCATGGAGTCGAGGCCACTGCTCTTGAGATCTCCGTGAAAGATACCGGCGCCGGCATCCCGGCAGAAAGAGTTGATGATATCTTCGAGGACTTCGTGGTTCTCGCCCAATCGGAAGGTCGGCAAGATCGAGGAGACGGTTTGGGTCTGTCCATATCTCGTAAAGTTGCAAGACTAATGGGTGGAGACCTCACAGTCCAAAGCGAACTCGGTAAGGGTAGTGAGTTTACACTGAAGCTAACTCTCGAACGCGACGATATTGAAGTGGAGAAACCGGCTGAGCCCCGAACTTTACCGCATGATCGACCAAAGACAGTATTGATCGTCGAAGACAATGCAATAAACCGATCCGTCCTCAGGGAGATGCTGGTCGGGTTCGACCATTCTGTCGAAGAAGCTGAGAACGGCCTTGAAGGAGTGAAAGCTGCTTCGAAGAAGGTCTATGATGTAATCTTCATGGATATCAGCATGCCTTTCATGGATGGCATCGAAGCAACCAAACGAATACGGCAAGATCCCGGGCCAAATCAGCGATCCTTTATCCTAGGCCTTACGGCCCACGGGCAAGAGGAATACCGAATGAAGGCAGAGGCGTCTGGCATGGACGCCTTCATGACCAAACCTCTTCGACTGTCAGCGCTAAAGCAGATGATGTCAGGCATAGCTCCGGCCGTTTCAGCCGAGATTGGCCAAGCAGGGCTGATTGATGAGGAAGTAGTTCGCGATTTGAATGCGGTGCTTGGCAGCGAAAAAGCAAAGTCGACAGCGGATCGTTTTCGAAAGGAACTCTCCGAAAGTATATCAGATCTGAGGAACAGATCTTGTGAAGAGGAAGCTCCGATTATTTCGGAATCACTTCACAAGATGCGCGGCGCGGCTGTTCTCTTGGGTTTAACAATGTTGGCTGAAAAGATCGATCAAACCAGCAAATTTGGCAAAGAAAACAATTCTGCGGCATTTCTAGGTTCGCTCGATGACATCCAGGCTGTTGCCGATACGAGCTTAGCGGTATTTTCCGCATCACTGACTACCTCTTCGGATGAGCCTCTATCCTAACGGATACAGAGTGTACTCTATTATCGGCGACATTATCCATCCGATTTCACATCTGCAAGATTCTACGAGTTAAGTATTTGGTAATGCTTAACCATGCTGAGCATCGCAGAGAAGCTAGCGATATCAGCAAAACAGAGGTGATCAAAATGGGTATCAAAAGAAAAAACGTCGTCGTCATTGGTGGAGATGGTTTCTGCGGCTGGCCAACTGCATTGCATCTTTCGAAAATCGGTTATCAGGTCACTATTGTCGATAACCTGTCACGCCG
>JBCBGY010000127.1:0-12736 GCA_038526275.1 Pseudomonadota bacterium
CTGCGGAAGATGCGCTCAACCTGTTCGAGGTTATCTCGACGCTGGAAAGTCAGGCGGCAGCACGGGCTGCGGAGCGGATCACTGTGACTGATCTCAGCGATCTGGTCAAAAAGCACGAAGAAATGGTGCGGCACTATCAAAATGAGGATCTGGATCTCTATTTCACCCTGAACAGCAAGATCCACGACGCCATTGTCCGAATTGCTGATAATCCGATGCTGACATTGAGCCGAAGCAAGCTGATGATGCTCGCGCAAAGAGGACGCTATATGGCGATTTTCGATCGCAACCGATGGGGTCAGTCGGTTTCGGAGCACGAGGCGCTTATGTCAGCCCTAGAAGCGCGTGATCCAGACGCCGCGAAGAGCATCTGGGCAGAGCATCTGATGAATACCGGACTGTCGGTCAAGGTCGCGTTAGCGGAAGACAGCACGCGCTAGACCTTGAACAGCTAAGACCGGCTTCCAAGTAGTATGTTGCACCCAAACCTTGACCCTCGGGGAACATGCCGACAACCTTGAGGGCGGACCTGATATTTTGCGCAGGTCCAAGAATAGATTGAACCTAACCGAAAGTATTTACTATGAAAATTGATAGTGCGATGGAGGCCAAGTACCCAGAGTTGAGCCGCTGGATCGAACGTCATCTTCCGCGGGTACGATTTAAGTTTGAGCTTTTCCGCGTGTTTGCCCGATATACCGAGGGATCGAAAAAGGATGCGCGGGCCATGCTGAAGCGCGGCTCCTTGCCTCTCATCAATGCACGCGATTTGAAGCGGGGTGCCAATGGAGCATTCAACGCGAGTTGGGGTCATAATACCGTCTGGCTGTCGACAGAAGTTTGCGAAAAATTTGAGACCAACGAAACGGCACAAAAGGACGCCAGAATGCACCGTTTGATCGAGAGCACACTGCTGCACGAGATGGTGCATTGGTGTGATTTTTCCAAGGACGGCAAGCATAAGACCCACGAGGTGGGCGAAGACTTCGAAGAAGACGCATACGGCTACAATGTGGGTCGATATTGGATTTGATCAGCGGATCCAATACGGAGCGCGTAACTTTCCCATGCAGCCGGTCCTTCATGGATACTTCTTCCAACATCAACCGAACGATGTTGGAAGATACCGGCGAAAACAGTTGAACGGCCCTGCAAAGCGCAGCCGTCACTCTCGAACGAATGAAACGCAAACGGTCTGTTGGCGTTACCCCAACACAGAAAAACTGGATTCCTCGTTGATAGGGCGTTTCCGGGAGTAGAAACCGACATCGGTTGTTCGCTCAATGTAAGGTAAGTGGAACTGCAGCGGGCTGGAATCGTGGTCGTTCCCTGCCTCACAATAGTCAATCAGTGCCGCCATCATCTTACCCGCAATGGGCGCGTTCTTGTACTGGTTCCCGCTGGTGCCGCAGGCCATGTAGAAACCTGGAAGGCTCGACTTGTCATAGATCGGAATCCAGTCTGTTGACGCGTCATAAAGATCCACCACACCACGGGTTTGGCTGGGTATGCCGAGCGACGGGACCCGTTGGCCATAACGTTGCGCCTGTAGCGACCATTGGTCGGTGAAGTCGCGGTTGTAACTGGCGTCGTCTTCCACCCAGACATGCGGATCGCATTCCGGATCCTCGCTGCCGATCAGAATGTGATTGCCATGTTCAGGGCGGCAGTAACAGGCGATGTCGCTGTCAGAGACGATCATGCCTTGCGTTTCAAAGTCGAAGCCGTCCGGGGCCGGGACATGCACGACCTCTTGCCGTAGCGGGCGCGTTGTGATCGTCATGTCGCCCAGAACATTCGCCATCGCATTGATCTTCGACGAGGCCGGGCCGGCGACATTCACAACCACCGGCGCGTGGAATTCCTCCCCCTGCTTTGAGCGTACACCGCTCACCCGACCGTTGTTGGTCAAAATTTCGGCGACCTCTGTCCCGAGGCGATGTTCTGCACCGTACCGGCGCGCGGCATCGGCCAGGTTTTGTGCCGACAGTGCCGGGTCGGTCACGTAGCCGCCGTTTGGCCAAAAGACCCCACCGCGCAATTGACCACCGGACGGTTCACCGAAACTGGGGTCGTTCATCCGTTTTGCAGGGCCGAAACGTTCGAGGGAATAAACGGGCAAGCGGCCGGTGATGTCGTCCCGGGACCACTCTTCGAACGGACAGTTGAGCGTCGCGCTATTTCCCATGTGCTTTTCAAGATAGCCGTTCGCTTCGGTCTTCATAACCAGACAGCCAACTTCGCGAAACTTGGCGAGCGGCGTGTCGCCCGGCAACCCCAGATACTCCGCCCAGTCGCGCCAATAGTGATAGCCCTCCCAAGCAAAGGCAGTGCCATCGAGGGTGGAATAATGCATCCGGATGATCGCGCAGGACCCGGCAGTAGAGCCATGACCTGCCTGTGCGTTTCGGTCGATGGTGAGCGTTTTCCAACCAGCCTTGGCCATCTCGAAGGCGAGCGCGGATCCGATCACACCTGCGCCAATAATGATTGCGTCTGCGGTTTCTGTCATGGGACGTTTCCTTTCTCGGCCAGCCTGGCAAAGTCCTCCAGCGCCTCGATTTCGGACTCACGTGGCATCTGGCCCGTGAAGCAGTAGAGGTATGTTGGAACCAGGTTCAGACGGTCAGACGTGGGCTCGTTCAACTCGGCCAGGTCGTAACCCACCTGCATGAAGTAAAGAACGCGCGCTCGAACCATGGCTTCTTCCGGCGGGAAGCCGAACCGAGCAAACATTGCGGCCAGAGCATCCAGCCGGGTCTGGTCGGAGAGGTCGAGCGCACGGCGCACCTTTCCGGAACGGCGGGACCAGGCGCGAATGGCGAAATCGAGCGGATTGTTAAAGAGGCTCTTGTCGATGAAACAGTGAAAGTAATGGCACACCGCTTCGGTGATGGTTTCTGCGGGCTGACCGGCCTTTGCGACAATGGCGGCGGTGTTGGTGTCCTGCCAATGCTGCAAGAGCGCATCCAGCAGTTCCTGGCGCGACTTGAAGTACCAATAGAAGCTGGAGCGTGACACGCCCAGTCGGGTGCCAAGGTTCAGCACCTTTACCTGATCCACGCCGTCGCTGACCAGAACGTCAAGGGCAACGTTAATCCAGTCCTGGCGAGTGACCTTGATGTTTCCAACAAGGGGTTCCTTGTCTGGATCGTCGCGGTGAAGGAGTGTCTTCTCGTCAGCCATGACCTAGCTTTCCGGCGGTGCGCCACCAGCGGCGGAGCGGGCCTCTATGTATCGCTTCATTGTACTGATGCGGGCCGGGTCGGGCGCGGGGCCAGTGTCGTCGGCCAGAATTTTCTGCCAGATCTTTGTGGCGCGGGCGCTCGCATCCTGCGCTCCGCGTTCTGTCCAGGTCCCGAAATTGGCATAGTCATGGACGACGGGTTCGTAGAACTCGGTCTGATAACGGGACATCGTCTGCGCTGCGGCGAAGAAATGGCCGCTGGGTTGGACTTCCCTAAGCGCATCGAATCCAATTTCGGACATACCTGCCTTTGCCCCTGCGCAAAGTTCGGCGATCATATTCAGGACGTCGATATCGGTGATGAGTTTCTCGTAGCTCACGGTCAAGCCCCCTTCGAGCCAACCGGCCGAGTGGATGATCACCGTAGCACCCGCCAGCAAACATCCCCAAAGGCCCAACTGGTTCTCGTTTGCGGCCTGAACATCGTTAAGGTTGGCCGCCGATCCGGCCGCACTGCGCCACGGCAAACCGATCAGGCGAGCGAGCTGGCCCGCCGCCAACGAGGCCTGAAAATGCGCGGGGGTGCCAAAGGCTGGAGCGCCGGACCTCATATCAACGTTCGACGTGAATGTGCCGTAGCAGACAGGAGCGCCCGGTTTTGCCAGCTGGGTCAGCGTGATTGCGGCTAGCGCTTCTGCGTGGCTTAAGGTGATCGCGCCTGCGACCGTGATCGGAGCCATAGCGCCCATCAAGGTGAACGGCGTGACAATGGAAACCTGACCGGCGCGGGCGAAGTCGATCAGTCCCTGCGCCATGGGAATGTCGAGGGTGCGAGGGCTATTGGTATTGATGATCGTGTAGCAATGGGGTTCGGCGTGGAACGCCTCATCGGTCAGGCCCCGAAAGTCGCGCAGTATCTCGAAGCTTTCGGTTACCTGCGGGGTGCCGCGGCAGAACACGAAGGGCAGCTTGTCGCTGTGGGTGAGCTGCGTTTCCATCGTAAAGTAGTGGCGCACATTGGTCGGAACGTCCTGCGGCTCGACCAGCGGTGGCATCATTTGCAGCACATCGAAATGCTGGGTGATCTGCACCAGTTCCCGGAAATCGCGTGCCGTACCTGGCCGACGGCCTCGGGTGAGGTCTGTGGCATGGGGCGCGCCAGCACCGGGTTGAAAGTTGAGCGTACCGAGTTCAAGAAGAATGTCGCGATCGCGGTTTCCCGTGCGACAGGTGATAGAGCAAGGCGCGGTGGCAAGGGCGGCGGTGACGATCTCGCGACCGATGAAGACCATGTCATCTTCGATGCGGGCACCGCCTTGCCGGAACAGGTCGCGTGCCTCTGGCAGGAGCAGCTTGATGCCCAGCTCTTCCAGGGTTTGCAGGGCGGTGTCGTGGATCGCCGCGATCTCATCTGTGCTGAACACATCCATCGGCGGGAACGGATTTCGCAACTGCCGGTAATTCACCTCGCGCTTGGGAGCCGCGTCGCCCCGTGCCAAGCGTCTTCGGCGTCCGGCGCTGCCCGCTTTCATCCTCGCATGGCCTTACCCTCAGGATCATAGGGCGATGGGGCCAGAACCCGCGCTTTGCATTCCTGCCCCACAACATGAACGCTGAGATCCGTGCCGGGCTCGGTCAGATCAGTGTCGACCATAGCCATGGCGAGCGATTTCTTCAGCGTGTGGCCGTAAGCGCCCGACGTGACGAAGCCCACAAGTTTGCCTTCTCGCCAAACCGGTTCATAACCGCTGGCATCGGCATCTTTGCTGTCGACTTCCAAAGTCACGAGTCGCTGGTTTGGGCCATTGCCATCACGCTCAGCAATCGCGGCCTCGCGTCCTTTGAAATCCCCCTTGTCCCAGGCGATCCAACGGTCCATTCCAGTCATACCGGGGGTCCGGTCCTGGGTGAATTCCGCGCTCCAGATGCCGAAGCTCTTTTCAATCCGGGTCGAAAGCAGCGCATTGAACCCACATTCGCGCAGGCCTTCGGTTGCCCCGGCCTCCAGCAGCATGCGACGCAGCGCGACATGATCACCGTAGCGACAGTTGATCTCGTAGCCCAACTCGCCCGTGACCGACATGCGTGCCACATGGGCGTGTACGAGCCCGATATCGAAGCGTGCGCACCCCATGAAGCCAAGCGTAGAGATATCCTGTTCGGCTAATTTTTCGATGACCTCGCGAGACTTCGGTCCGGCAAGACCAAACCCGCAGATTTCTTCGCCCAAATCTCGGACTTGGACGCCGTCAGCGAGGTGATCGTTAAACCACCGCATGTGCCAGGCGCGCAGGTAGTAGGACCCCATCAGCCACCACGTTCCGTCGCCCCAGTTCAGCAGCGTCAAATCACCCTTCAGCCGACCATTCGGGGCCAGCATCACAGCGAGCCGTGCTCGACCGGGACCTGGCAGCTTGGTGGCAAGGAGGCCGTCAAGCCATTCCCTGGCCTTTGGGCCCGTCACCTCGTACCGACTAAAGCCGGTGATATCGAGAAGTCCCGCTGCCTCTCGGATCGCCTTGCACTCCTCCCCGACAAGGGAAAAGGCGTTCGAACGCCTGAGCGTTGGTGCTTCCTCAAAACCACGCGGTCCGAAATAGAGTGGCACTTCGAGATCCCAACTCACGCCCCATTTGCAGCCAGCCTCCGTCATAGCATCATGCGCAGGTGCCATCTTCAGCGGCCGTCCGGCGGGAAGCTGTTCGTTGGGATAGGTCATGACGAAGCGGCGGGAGTAGAATTGCCCGGTCGTCTCGCGAATATACCGCTTGTTCTCGGCAAACTTGCCGTACCGCGCGACATCCATCGACCACGCATCCGCTTCGGGTTCGCCATGGATCATCCATTCGGCAAGCGTTTTGCCAACTCCGCCGCCCTGCAAGAAACCCGCCATCACAGCGCAAGCCGACCAATAGCCCCGTTTGCCAGGAACAGGTCCGACCAGCGGGTTGCCGTCCGGGGAAAACGTGAACGCACCATTGACCCAGGTTTTGATCCCGACATCCTGGATCGCCGGGTAGCGTTCGAAGCCAAGGGTTAGCTCGTTCTCTATCCGATCCAACTGTTCTTGAAACAGTTCTTCGCCGTAGGTCCACGGAGCACCATCCATGGCCCAATGTTCATGGTCAATCTCGTATATGCCGACGAGAACACCTTTCTGGTCTTGCCGCATGTACGTGAAACCTTCGAGATCGACCGTCATGGGCATCTCAAAGTTTGCAGCCGCGACCTCAGGCACCGTATCCGTGACCAGGTAGTGATGCTTCAAAGGCGAAACTGGCAGTTCAATCCCGGCCATCCGTCCAACCTGTTTCGCCCAAAGACCGGCTGCGTTGACCACATGCTCGCACGTGATGTCGCCTTTATCCGTCTCGACCAGCCAACCTTCGGAGGTTTGAGTCAGGCGTTGGACCTTGGTTTCCTCATAATATTCTGCGCCGCGCTTCTTCGCGGCCGTCGCGTAGGCCTGCACCGTACCGGTGGTGTCGATGTAGCCTTCTCGATCTGCCCACATGGCCCCCAGAACACCATCCTTGGACATGATCGGGCAGCGTTTTCGCGCCTCTTCCGGACTAATAAGCTCGCAATCATTGATGCCGATGGATTGGAAGATGCGGAAGTTCGCTTGCAGCCATTCCCAACGCTCCGGAGTGCCCGCCAGGGTCAGGCCGCCGGTCATGTGCAGACCGATGCTTTGTCCGGATTCAGCTTCGATCTTCGTGAGCAGATCAATTGTATAGGCCTGGAGCGACGCCATGTTAGGGTCCGCGTTCAGTGCGTGCACACCACCGGCTGCATGCCAGGAAGAGCCAGATGCGAGCCGTCGCCGCTCCAGCATAACAACGTCCGTCCAGCCAAATTTCGCCAGATGATAAAGGACGGAGGCGCCGACCACGCCTCCTCCGATGACAACGACCCGGTATCCGTTCTTCACGGTCGACTCACCTCCAACTGCCAGTCTCGGGAGAGGCTAACAGTCGCCCATTCAACGCGCTAGACAATTGTGTCCAGTGGCATTCCGATACGGCAACTGCCAAAACCCGTATATGCTAGGCTGTTGGAATTCTGATACCGTGCTGAAAATCTGGACAATCAGGAAACAGACCAACGTTGGTCTGCATCCGGTTAAAAACTTATTTTGAACAGCCTGGCAGCATAATGTGCAAAAACCACGGTTCTTGCACATCACACACTATGCGCCTTTCTCAGTGGAATTGAACCTGGTTTACGGGACCGAATTCAAGTTCCACGGCTTTCAACAGGGTCGTCATTAAGTGGGTCTCGACATAGCGCTGAAAAAACGGGGAAGGCGCCCCCAGCCGCAAGGTTTCGTTTTCATATGACAGAAAATTCAGTCGCGCGAACCATGCCTCAAATTGCTCCGGATGGGACTGAGCGATGGTCGCCATCGCCTTTTCCCATGTGCCCGGCTCGGCTCCGCTCAGACTTGCTGCTTTTTGAAAGTTGGCAAGGTGAATGACCTTAGGGACAATACCATCGTGATGTGTTTGCATACGATGTACGAAATCCGGACCTACCATAGGCCAAAGAGGTTCAGACTGTCGAGCGACTTCAATGTAGTTCAGACTGTAAGCCCCTACCCTTCCCCGCACACCTCTTCGTTTGCACTGAATAATTTGGGCGTCCGACAAACGCTTGACTTCACGTTTGACCGTTCGTTCATTCACCGACCAAAGGCGCGCCATATCCCGTTGGCTTACGGTAAACTCATCTGTTCGCCAATTATACCGAGCGGTCACCAAAGCAATCAATCGGAGAACCGATGTTTGCAGGGAGTGGGGGCCTTTCAAACCTATTACGGACAAAGCCGTCAGGATGTCGTACTTTAGGACGGCCGCGTCGGGCCCGGTTATACGTTGCGGCTTCATTCATCTGCTCGCCTGTTGTTGTGCCTCAATCATTCGATCATTTTTGCTCGACCGATTCTGTTATTGATCTGAGAAAGACTAAATTCCCGTATTTTGTCAATAGGCCGAAAATTACAGGAAAACTGGCGCGAAGCAAGAATAAGGTTTGAATGGATAAGGGGGGCAGTCAGGCTGTCACCTTAATTCGGACTGCATGTCACCGAAACAATTTAGTTGGAGCCAACGCTGTCACCTTTTTAAGGCACTCTGGCAGAAAAATCGGATTTTCTGCTTACGCTGAAAATGTTTTTGCTCATTTGGCGAAATCCCGTTATTTCTAAGTTGATCCGAAAAAACACGAGCAGTGACCATGAGAGATCATACTGACCTATTAAACATGAACGAACGTAGCCTCGCACAGCAGGCGGCGGTTCGACGAGCCACGTTCTCGCCCAGCGAGGTAAAGAAGCTTCGCCCCTTCTCTATCTGGGAGATCAGTCAATTCATGTTCGATGTCCCGGCCGATACGCTGCGCAAGAAGCTGGCGGAAGATCCTTCACTGCCCCAGGGCGCCACAGAAGATGAAGGGCGGCAGAGATGGTTTACCCTGGATGAGATCAATGAACTGCGCCGTCGGGTACGGTTTCGGGGCCGGACGCTTTTGCCAGAACGTCCAAAGGGTCGGGCCATGCGCGTCGCGGTGTCGAACTTTAAAGGTGGGGTCGGCAAGACGGTTGTTGCGCAGCATTTGGCCAATGCGGCGGCGCTGGATGGTTATCGCGTGTTGTGCATCGACTTCGATCCGCAAGCCACCCTCACGCACTCAATGGGTATTACGGAGGTGAAGGAGTGGAATACGGTCTGGGGCATAATGTGCCGGGATCTGTGCCGGGAGGCAGACCGTATTATGGAAGGGTTCGATGACCCTGACGATTGCCCCTACCCTGCGTCTGACGAGTTGCCCGAAGATGTCAGATCCATTGGCGCGCAGCGGTTTCAGGATTTCATCCAACCCACATGCTGGCCAACCATCGACATTATCCCATCCTGTGCCAACGCGGCCTTCGTAGAATTTGCCAGCGCACAGTACCGGTCGATCCACAAGGCGTGGAGCTTTTTCGGATGTGTGGCGCGGTATCTGGATGAGCTTCCAGACGATCAATATGACATCATTATCTTCGACTGTCCGCCGGCGATTGGGTACCAATCGTTGAATGCGGCCTTTGCAGCGGATATTCTCTATATCCCATCGGGCCCAGGCTACTGGGAATATGACAGCACCACCAGTTATCTCGGCCAGCTTGGGGATGCGATTGCTGATATTTCGGATGGGTTCGCATCACTGGCAGCAGATGCTGGCATCGCGCTTCCAAAGCAGTTTGCGGATATTCGACTGCTGATGACGCGATTTGAGGGGACCAATCCGTTGCACAGTGCGATGATGGACGCGTTCCGGAACGTCTTCGGGGCGGATGTCTGTGCGCACCCAATAGAAATGACCCGCGCGGTAGAGCAGTCCGGGCGGTTTCAGATGTCGGTTTATGAGCAGGACTATAGGCAGATGACGCGTGACACGTGGAAGCGGGCGCGACAGAGCTTTGACCGAGCCTATTCTGAATTTCTCGCGACGGTCTTGGCGGCATGGAACCGTAATGCTCAGCGGAGGGAGGCTGCGGAATGAGTGGAAAGAACAAATTCGGCTTTGCTCCGGTGGAGCCATCAAAGGAGGCGCGGCGGCGTGATCGGTCCCCTGGACCAATGGGTGTTGCTGTCCGCGAGGTTGCGGACAATCTCCAGGAAACGACCGAAGCTAAGGTGGAGCAGCGCCGGCGGAATGCTGAGGATGCGAAAGCCTTTCGGGCGGCGCAGTCGGAGGGGCGGGTTCTGGTTCAGTTACCCGTGGGTAACATCGCAACAGATGATCTCCCGCGTGATCGTCTCGAGCTGGAAGCGGTCGCCCAGTCGGATGAGATGGAAGAGCTGAAGGCCTCCATACGGGAGCGGGGCCAAAAAGAGCCGGTGGAAGTTTATCTGGGATCAGATGGTCGGTACCAGCTTAAAAAGGGATGGCGCCGCTACATGGCGCTGACGCAGTTGCATAGTGAAACCGGCGATGAAGCCTTTGCCTTTGTAACAGCTCGGATCGAGTTGGGGCAGGGTGACCGGATAACGCGCTATATCGACATGGTCGAAGAAAATGTCGTGCGCGAAGATCTGACCTTTGCAGAGATGGCGCAGGTGGCGATTGCAGCTGCGGAAGATGAGAGCATTGATGAGCGCGATCCGGCGGAGCTGGTCAATCGGCTTTATGGTGCGCTGCACAAGACAAAGCGGTCTTACATCAGAAGCTTCGTTACGCTGCTTCAGGTTTTGGGAGAGGATCTGGCATGGCCCAAATCCGTGGCGCGCAATCTTGGTGTGGATGTGTCCAGGGCATTGAAGGACCCAGGTCTCGTTGCAGACTTGAGAGGGCGCTTGAAGGGTTGTGCTTCCCCTGACGATCAAGCTCGGGTCTTCACGGAGTTTCTGGCTGCGCGTCGTGCAGAACATGTTGGTGAGCCAAAGAAGGCGGAGCCAAAACAGAAGTTCGAGTTCTTTGTTGACGATACGAAAGTTACGGCGCGCATGGGCGAATGCCGCTTGGTCAGCGAGCGAGACTTTGCGACCATTCCCAAGGCAAAGTTGGAAGAGGCCGTCAAAGCTTTCCAATCGGTTCTTAGTGATATCACTCCGAAAAGGTAACGGTTACCCGCGGGTAACTCAAATGATGTTCACATTTTGTTCTACACAAAGAATCGTGCATCACCCAAAAAACCACGGGCTCTTCTGCCAACGCGGAAGCGCTTCTAACACCAAAAAGGGACACGGAAACGGACCGCGATGGAAAACAGTACCGACCTTAAGCATCTAAGACGGGCCATAGAGCTGGCTCAAGAAGCGCGGGCCAGGGGAGACCATCCTTTCGGCGCGGTGTTGGCGGGGTCCGATGGCAGGGTGTTGCTCGAAGCTATGAACACATGCGGCACCACTGGCGATCGAACGGGCCATGCCGAACGCAATTTGATGACCGAGGCATCCAAGCTGTATGACACCAATTTTCTCGCTGACTGCACGATGTATACCAGCGCCGAACCCTGTGCGATGTGCGCGGGCGCGGTTTATTGGACGGGGGTAGGGCGTGTTGTGTTCGGGATGTCAGAGAAGGCGCTCAAGGACCTGATCGGACCGGATCCAGAAAACCTTACCATGGACTTGCCCTGTCACACCGTCTTCGAAAGTGGCCAGCGGCGCGTCGAAGTGGTTGGACCATTGCTCGATGAGGAAAGCCGAGCAGTCCATGAGGGATTTTGGACGGGCTAGGTCACCTTCCGTAGCAGCATCTAACTCAAACCGAACACATTGAAATCTTTGCCTTCAAACCGAAGCAGATGCTTTAGCTGACAGCCAGCACCGGACCATCCAACAGACGCATCAACTGGCCAAAGTAACCGCCCGAGCGTGCTGGCAATGTCGGATCAGATGTGATTGCAACCGCCAAGCCGCGCTCGGGGTGGGCCGCAATGATCTGGCCGCCATAGCCACGGGCGAGCGCGTAACCGCTTGGAGACAAAAACCAACCATAGCCGTAGGACAATCCGGACCAAGGAGACCGAGCCCGTGGTTCCAGCGATGCAGAGATCCAATCCTCCGAGATCACCTGCTCGCCGCCAAATTGACCACGATCACGGACCATCGTGGCCACATCCAGCATTGCGGACGGGCGAAGCGCCATCTCGTTGCCCCCCATATAGTACCCCTGGGGGTCACGCGTCCATGGCGGGATTTCAATGCCCATGGGTTTGCCAAGATAACTGCGCGCTTGATCCAGAAGGCTTTCGCCGGTGGCCTCAGCCAAAGCGGCGCCCAGAACGTGTGTCGATCCAGTAGAATAAAGCATGCGAGAGCCAGGTTCCGCCACAAACGGTCGGGTCAGGGCATATGCCAACCAATTCCGCGAACTTACCCACGCGCCGTAGTTTGGTCCTGACGTCCGTTCCAATCCGGCCCGCAATGTGACCAAGTCCTCAAGGGTGATTGCCCCCACTTCCGGCGGCGCATCGGCAGGCAAAATGTCAGGCGCAAGTTCCGACAAGGTGGAGGTCACTGACGGAATGTCGCCTCGGTCAATCGCCGCGCCCAACAGAAGCGAGACCAGGCTCTTGGAACAGGACTTGATGTTGGCCAAACGCGACAGGCCTGGACCGCGGGGGGCTTCGGCAAAGACCACCTCATCACCCAACCGTACCTGGAGGGAGTGCAACTGCGACATCTCTGAGATCGTCTCCGTAAGACCAACCTCTTGCGCTCGAACGACCCATGGTGCTGCCAGAAGTCCCGTTAACCCCGCAGCAAAGGTTCGACGCTGTATCACTTCACGGCCTCTCGATTCATCCAGCAGACTGTTCCTCAAGCCACCCCAAGGTTCAAGAGCCGGTAATTTGCCGCAGACATGCCCTTAGCTCAATCCTTTGGCCAACAGATCAAAGACCAGTCGTATACTGGCATTAGTCCGTAATTCGCGGTGGGCCACCAGCCAGGTCTCGACATTCAGCGGTTCGAAATCAGGCCATGCAACCACAAGTTCAGGATAGTCCGCGGCAATTTCGGAAGGAAGAACGCCGATACCCAGCCCATGCCGCAT
>JBCBGY010000128.1:0-12461 GCA_038526275.1 Pseudomonadota bacterium
GTCTTCATCGACACGATCCTGATCTGCTCCTGTACGGCCTTTGTGATCCTTCTGGGCGACGTTTATCAACCTGGCGCGGAGGGTGTCGATGGCGTGGCACTGACCCAGCAATCGATGGTCAGCCATGTCGGCGGATGGGCGCAGTACTTCCTGACCTTCGCAATCCTGCTCTTCTCGTTCTCGTCCATCATGTACAACTACTTCCTGGGTGAGAATGCGTTGACCTTTATGACCGACAAAGCCGTTGCCGTGTTGGTTCTGCGGGTTGCAATCATCGGAATCGTCTTCCTGGGTGCCGTCGCCCCCGGAGCGACGGTGGTCTTCTCCTTCTCCGACCCGATGATGGGCATTCTGGCGATCGTGAATTTGCTGGCGTTGATGATGCTCTTCCCCGTCGCGATGCGGGTCATTCAGGACTTCCGCAACCAAGTGGAGCAAGGCATCGACAAGCCCGTCTTCGATCCGGCGAAGTTCCCAGACCTGGAAACCGACCCCGAAGCCTGGCCTGATGCCAAAGGTCCTGCCCCTGTCCCAACAAGCCAGGTGAGCGAAGACATGGTCCCACAGACCTAACTCCCGTCAGCCTCTGGCCCGAACCATTTCGGGCCAGACGTTTTACCCCGACCTGGCTGTCCGCTCAATGGTAACCTGTTCAGCAGGCGATGGTGCCGACAAAGTTTCGAAGAGCTTGAAGTGCTTCATCCGGTTTGTCGCCGACAACCCCATGGCCGCAACCACTGAGCTTAATGTATTTGGCGAGACCGTGCCGCAGTCCCTCAAAAATGGTATCGCTGAACTCTGGCGGCGTAATTGGGTCCTCCTCGCCAACCATTACCAATGTCGGACAGTTGATCTTCTCTAGGTCTTGGCGAAAATCAAACCGCCCGTGCTCGTTGGTTGGACCATTAAACCAAAGTGCGGTTTCGTTTCGCCAGATAACACGTGACAGCCAAGCAGGTGGACCCTCGCTGTAAGTATAAAAGGGCACACAGCGCATCTTGTAGATTTCGCGGCCTTCATTTGTCGGATATGTCCAGTAGGCTTCGGCGATGTCCCTGATTTCTTTGCCGCCACGCCGCTCGAAAGCGCGATAAATGGCAGGAAAGTCAATCTTTGCGGCGGTACTTATCAGAACCAAGCCACCAGCGTGCTCGGGATAGCGGGTCGCATAGGATAGCGCGACAAAGCCGCCAAACGAGGTTCCGATCACGATGGGTTTCTCGATGCCCAACATATCGCACAAACCTTTAAGATCATCTCCCCATTGTTCGAGGTTCCACTCTTCCTTCTTGCCAGCGTCGCTTCGACCATTGCCCCGGTGGTCGTAATAGACGATCTGGGCGATATCTGTGAGTTGGCTAAAATACGGTTTCGCCACGCTATGATCTGCGCCCGGCCCGCCGTGAACCATTACGATGGTTGGTTTTCTTCTCATGGAGGCACCATCAGGTGTAAGGCCTTCACCATCGACGTCGAAGAATAGTTTGGCCCCATTTACCTCTACGAACATCAGACACCCCTGCGCTTAATTCGTGGCGTCCCAGACGCCGATGATGATGCCGTTCTTGCTCTCACCGGCACGCATCGACATGACCGTTTCATCGGTCATAGCGACGCGGTTTTTCCGATCCATCAAGCGGTCGGTCAAGCGGCGATGGAGGGCGTGCCGAAGCGCTTCGTGGGCCGGATCGCGGCCCAGATCCACAAATTCGTCGGGGTCGTTCTTCAGGTCAAACAGTTGCGGCGGGAAACCCTTGAAATGCACGTATTTCCATTGCTCGGTTCGCAGCATGTAGCCTCGGGCATCTGAAGCGCCCAACTTCAGCGTGTCCCGCGCGCCGTAGAAGGCATAGTCAATCTCGGAAAAGACCGCATCGCGCCAGTCGTCTGGTGTGTCTCCGTGGAGAAGGGGCATCAGGGACCGCCCTTCAAGCCGGTGCGGAACTGCCGGAGCCCCGGTCGCCTCGATGAAGGTCGGCACCAGATCAATGGCCTCGACCATGGCGTTTGAAACGGATCCACGGGTGGCGTCGGCCTCGGGCCGGGGGTCGACAATGATCATCGGGACGCGGACAGAAACCTCGTGGAACAGCTCTTTCTCGCCCATCCAGTGATCGCCCAGATAGTCGCCGTGATCCGAAGTAAAAACGATCATCGTATCGTCGGCTCGACCCGTCTCTTCCAGCCACGCGAAAAGCCGCCCCAAATGATCGTCGATCTGTTTGATCAGGCCCATATAGGCCGGCATCACGGTTTCTCGCACACCTTGACGGGAAAAGGTTTCGCTCACCCCCATCCCCATGAACGCAGAGACGACGGGGTTTGGGTCCTCCTTCTCGCGCGCGTCCCGGTGGATCGGCAGAAAGGTCTCTGGCCCATACATGTCGTGATACGGTGCCGGCGCAATATAGGGCCAATGGGGTTTGATGAAGCTCAGATGGCAAAGCCAGGGGGCATCGCCCATCTCTGAGATGAATTCCTTGGCCCGCATCGTCATATAGGCGGTTTCCGAATGCTCTTCCTTGACCCGCGCGGGCAGGTTCGAATTCTTCAGATACCAGCCGGACAGGACCTCGCCGTTTGGTCCCTCCCCTGCATTGGCATAGTCGTTCCAGGGGTTTTCACCTTCATATCCCTGTTCCCGCAGCCAGTCATTGTAGCGCAGCTTGCCGCCCTTGCGTTGGAGCAGCGGATTGGGATGCAGCCCGTCATCCCGTTCGTAGGGGTCAAAACCCGGCTGGCTGACAAGGCACCCTATGTCGGTGCTTTCGTTCAAGCCCAAGCGGGCCATCCCTTCTTTGTCCGCCACCATGTGTGTCTTGCCGACCACCGCGGTGGTCACGCCATTGGGCCGCAGGTAATCACCCAGGGTCAGTTCGCCGATGGGCAAAGGCACGTTGTTCCAGGTCGCGCCATGGCTGAAGACAGTACGCCCTGTATAGTAGGATGCACGCGAAGGGCCACAGACCGGGGATTGCACATAGGCACGGTCGAACCGGACGCCACGCTCCGCCAGTCGATCAATGGCTGGAGTATGCAGATGCGGATGCCCGTAGCAGGACAAGTGATCCCACCGCAGTTGGTCAGCCATGATGAAGAGGACGTTCTTGATGGGGCGCATGGCTTTAGTCACCTGGCGATGGAGGGAAGGAAAGTTGCGATCTGGGGCACGTTGTAGACAGCAATCAGGCCCAAACCCAGTGCGGCTATGAAGAACCCGACACCCCGGAAAATGTCCACAAGTCGAACCTGCGGCAAAACCGATTTGACGACAAAAACATTCATGCCAATGGGTGGCGTGATCAGCCCAATTTCGGTGACCAAAACGACGATGATGCCGAACCAGATCATGTCGACGCCTGTGGCATAAAGCGCGGGCAGAAAGACCGGGACCAGCAGCACGATGATCCCGATGCTTTCAAACACCATGCCCATCAGAAGGGCGATCAGGCAGATGAAGAGAACAAGGCCGGGGCCGTCCAACTGCCAGGCATCCACCTGATCGAGCAGGTCATAGGGCATCCCGGACAGGTTGATGAACTGGGTGAATACGACCGCACCGAACAGGACGATGAAGATCTTGGCCGTCGTCATAGCGGCTTCCACCAGGCACAGCCGCCACTCTGCAAAGGTGCGCAGGTGACCCCGGAGAAGAGCGATGACGGCGGCTCCGCAGGCGCCGATGCCCGACGCTTCGGTGGGGGTAAAGATGCCGCCATAGATGCCACCCAGCACGATCACGAAAAGCACCAGCACCGGCATTGCGCCGCGCAAGGCTTTGCTCTTCCGTTCAGGCTCCAGCGCCGCGGCGGCAGGGGCCGAAGCCGGATCGATCCGCACCATAATCGACACGGCCAGCAGGAACAGAAGCACAAGCATCATGCCCGGCAGGATGCCCGCAATGAACAGCAAACCGATATCCTGCTCGGCGATGATCCCATAGATCACCAATGGCACGGATGGTGGGATCATGATCCCAAGCGTTCCGCCTGCTGCGATCGTGCCTGCCGCCAGCTTGTCGGAATAGTCGTAGGCCTTCATCTGCGGCATCGCGACCTTCGACATGGTCGCGGCCGTCGCAAGGGTCGATCCGCAAACGGCCGAAAACCCGCCGCAGGCCAAGACGGTGGCAAGCGCCAGCCCGCCTTTGAACCGCCCGAGACCCGCATAGGCCGCATCGTACAGGTCTCGGCTAATGTCAGACCGGTAGATGAACGTGCCCATCAGAATGAAAAGCGGGATAACGGACAGGTTATAGTTCTGCGCATCCTCGGTCACCTGTTGCGCGACCATGCCCAGCGAGGCGAGCCAACCGCGTTCCAGCGCAAAGCCGACAAAGCCCACGATCAGGGTCGCGAACCCCACGCGGAACCCAAAGAAGCACAGCGCCAGTAGGACGGCGAACCCAATAAGTGCAGTGGTCATGAGGCGTCTGACGCGTTTCCAGAAATCAGATCAGAGATCTTCAAGACGACACCGGTTATCTGGGAAATCAGGCTGATCACCGCGAATACCGCGACCGTTCCCGTGGTGTAATAGACCGGCATTTCAAGCACTTCGGTGAGTTTGCCAAGATGGTAGGCCTCCCAGGCATGTTCGAACAGGACGAACGCGACCAGTCCCATGGCCAGGACCGAGAATGCCTGAATGATGATTTCGTATAGCACCGGTGACACCAGACGGCTCACAGGGCCTTCGAACAGCTCGACAGTGATGTGGTCGTCGCGGGCATTGATGACGCCCAAGCCAGAGAAGATGGTGAGAGCGAGCAAAGCAGCAATAATCTCGGTGCCGCCGAAGATCGGTTTGTGAAAGACATATCGCCCGATCACATCGATGAAAGTCAGGATCATCATGACGAAAATCACGACGCTGGATATAGTTTCCAGCGTCGCTAATGTCCGGCTGAGGGCTCCACGAACGAAGCCCTCGCGACCGGCAGTGGTTTCCGTCATTGCGACAACTCTTGTGCCCGCTGCCGGTAGAAGGCCAACGCAGCCTCGGCATCAATGTCTGCCGCTTTCGCCTTTTCTATCCAGGCATTGGTGATGGGTTCCGCGGCTGAGGTGAGTTCTTGTACCAGTCCCGGATCAGCCTCATGCACCGCAATTCCAAGCTCATCAAACCGCGAATACACATCGGAGCTGACAGAGTCCCAAAGCTGGGTTGCCGCCATGCCGATCTTCTCCTGAGATATGGCGCGGATGGCCTCCTGATCTTCGGGAGAGATCTCGGCCCATTTGTTCTTGTTGATGAAGAACGAGAAGGTCGTCGTGTAGATCGGCTGCGGGAACTGGGTCATTGATTTGGTGTACGGGATCAGTTGGAACGACTGTATCGCGTCACCACCCATGCCCATATGGCTATCGACGACACCGTTTGAGATGACCTCGTTCGACTTGACAGCTGGCGTGGCCACGACCGCAGCACCGATCTCTTTCGCCATATTCGCCAGCGGTCCCGGCAAGGCCCACATCTTGCGCGACTTGAAGTCATCTACCGTGGTGATCGGCGTATCGGTGCTGGAAAAGAGCCGCCCCGGTGTGATGACCCATTGCGACAGCAATTCCACTGTTTCAAATTCGTCTGCATAGAACTTGCGGTTGGTTTCCCAAGCCGCCTGCGTCATCGCCTCGCCATTGTAGGTGCCGGAAAAGGGCTGCATCGCGGTCAAAGCGCCATTCACGCGGTTGCCAATCAGGCCGTTGAACTGGATCGAGGCATCGACAATGCCTTTTTCAACCGATGCCAATTGCTCTGGGGGCGGCGCAACAGACTTCGGGGGTATGTTCCCAACGACGCGGCCTTCCGTCACTTCTTCCACCGCGTCCAGCCATCCGGGCAAAACCTTTTGGCAAACGAAATGCTGTGGCGGCCAGAAGCAATTCACAATGATCCGGATTTTGGCCGATGCCATCGTGCCCGATAGGCACAGCGCTATGGTTACGCCGACGGCGAACACCTTAAAGTTCATGCTTTCCTCCCAAGTACGATTTTTATCGTTACCTGTTTCAGCATTGACCGTGAATTGCCGTCCGTCCATCCATTTTCTTGGCAAATCGCAACGCGCGTCGAAAAATCTCAATGATAGTTTGAATTTGATTGGCGTATCGTTCGGGACCGGGCAGATCTTGCGCCGACAGGCGATGGGGTGATCAAGGGTGCTTTTCTGCGGAATCGATATAGGCACGTCGGGCATTAGGGCCGTCGTGACGAACCAGGCTGACCAGGTCCAGGCGGAGGCGTCAATGCGGTTCGGGGAAATGGCGCGGGATCCGCAAGCCTGGCTGAACGGCACGGTCGCGGTGATGGCGCAGGTGCTGCAACAGTGCTCCACGGAGATTTCCGCGCTGGCGGTTGACGGAACATCCGGCACTGTGTTGGCCATTGATGGAACAGGCCAGCCCGTCGGCGGGCCATTGATGTATGATCATCGCGTCACCGACGCAGAAACCCTTTCCGCCCTGGCGGCCCTCGGCCGTTCGGACTTGGCAGGTAGTGCTATGGGGCGTGTCTTTCATCTGATGCGGCAATATCCCGGCCAGCGTGTTCTGCATCAGGCTGATTGGATTGCGGGGCTCTTCACCGGCAGCTTTGACCATACCGACCAGAACAATGCTCTGAAATCGGGGTTCGATCCGGAGCACGGGCGATGGAATGAGGCCGCCGAGGCGTTGGATCTGCCTAGCGTGCTGCCGCGCTATGTGCGTGAACCCGGTGCTCAAATTGGTCGAGCCCGCGGCAGTCTGGCGCGCGAGTTAGGGTTGTCCAAAGCGATGGTCCACGCAGGCACGACAGACGGTTGCGCGTCTTTCCTCGCCAGCGGGGCGGATCAGGTGGGGGATGGCGTGACGGTATTGGGCTCTACAATCACGTTGAAGCTTCTGTCCGATACACGATTGGAGGCGCCTGAAAGCGGCATCTATTCTCACAAACTGTTAGGGCATTGGCTGGCTGGTGGCGCCTCGAACTCGGGCGGGCGGGTCTTGGCGGCTCATTTTGATCCCGACGCCATCGTTCGACTGTCACACGGCCAAAGCGCTGCGCCGCCGACCGGGTTGGACTACTATCCGCTGATCGAACCGGGCGAGCGGTTCCCGACCGCCGATCCTGACCTCATGCCGCGCTTGACCCCCAGACCTGATGACGATGCCCGGTTTCTGAAGGCGATGTTTGAGGGGATGGCACGGATTGAGGCGCAGGCCTACGCCCGGTTGGCGGAGCTTGGCGGCCCCGCATTGCGCCGCGTCTTCACGGCAGGCGGTGGTTCGGTCAACGGTCTCTGGCGAGAGATCCGCGCCGACACGCTTGGCTTGGCACCGCAAGCCGCCCTTTCGACGGAAGCCGCATTCGGAACGGCACGGCTGGCCCGGATCGGATTTGGCGTATGAGCGACTTAGACGATCTGATCAGCCGTTATGACGGTTTTGTCTTCGACCAATATGGTGTTCTGCATGACGGCCAAACGCCTTATCCCGGTGCCATCGCCGCGCTGCAGGCCCTACACCGGACGCAAAAACCCGTCGTATTGGTCACAAATTCGGGCCGCACGGCTGTTGAAAATGCGGACCGTCTGACAAAAATCGGCTTCGAGCCCAACCTGTTTCAGGCAATTGTCACCTCGGGTGATTTGGCGAGCGCGCGCCTCGCAACACAGAAATTCACGGCATTGTTCGTGATTTCCCGTGGAGGGGTCTCCGCTGCCTATGCCGCCCTGCCCCGAACCACCGATCCAACTCTGGCCGACTTCCTGCTGATCAGCGGGAGCGAGGCCGACACGGTTTCAGAGGCAACCTACCGCGCACAACTGGGCCCGATGGCCGCGCGATCTGTCCCGGCCCTATGTTCCAACCCAGATCTACAGATGCTTACCCCGACAGGATTGCGGCCGGCGGCAGGCCAAATTGCGCGGTGGTACGAAGAAGCCGGGGGTCAGGTCGTCTATTCCGGCAAGCCCTGGCCCCAGATTTACGAAGACGCCGTCAAACGCATGGATCTACATCCAGACGCTTCAATCTGCTGCGTCGGGGACAGTTTGCACCATGATATTTTGGGCGGCGCGCGCGCGGGCCTGGCAACAGCGCTGGTCAGAACCGGAGTGCATGCCGACTTGACCCTAGACGAGTTGCACAAGGTGTCAGACGAACTTGGTATCCGCCCGGATCATGTTTTGCACAAAGGTCTGCGTGGCTAGCCCTTGGCCAACACCGGCGCATCGGCCTTGATCCGTTTGAGCACAACGTTGGTTTTCATGCTGCCAATGCCGCGATTGGAGAACAGATTCTGTTCGATAAAATCGTTATAGGCGTCGATATCTTTGCAAATCACGCGAAGCAAATAATCAAAATCGCCAGTTATCGCCAGACAGTCGATCACCTCGTCACACTGTTGCAACAGCTCAACGAGCGCATTGACCGCTTCTTCGTTATGGCGATCCAGATTGATCTGAACCACCGCCTCAAAATGCAGACCCATCTTCTTGGGATCAACGATTGCGGCGTAGCGCTGGATGATGCCGACATCTTCCATCGAACGGACCTTGCGCCAACAAGATGATTCCGACATCGAGACCTGCTCAGCCAGTTGCGCATTGGACGCTCTCGCATCCCGCTGCAGTTTTTCCAAAATCTCTCGTTCTTTCTCCTCCAACGCCATCTTGGGAAATCCTTTCGAAAAAGCGGATAGTTCTGAACGAACTACCCAATTCAGGGGCGCATGTCATGTCAATTGACCAGTTTCCCCAAAACATCTGGACTAGCCTTTCGAAAACGGGGGCTTCATGACCTATCAGTCCAATATTGCCGCGCCCTACGCCCTGCAGGATCGCTATGATCGAACAATAGGGCGCGTGTTTCTGACGGGTACGCAGGCCCTGGCCCGGATCGCGTTTGACCAAGCCCAAAGAGACAGAGTTGCTGGCCTCAAAACCGCGGGGTTTGTTTCGGGTTACCGGGGCTCCCCACTGGCGGGTCTGGACAAAGAGCTGTGGAGCAACGCGTCGCGGCTTGAGGCGCACAACATCCGTTTCGGCCCTGCGATCAACGAAGATCTCGGCGCCGCAGCCATCCTCGGTGCACAACAGGCGACCTTGGACCCGGACTGCGACGTCGATGGGGTCTTTTCCATCTGGTACGGTAAGGGCCCTGGGGTTGACCGGTCCGGCGATGCGCTGAAACACGGCAATGCCTATGGATCTGCCCCGAAGGGTGGCGTTTTGGTGGTGGCGGGCGATGATCATGGCTGCGTCTCCTCCTCCATGCCGCACCAATCCGATGTGGCCTTCATGGCCTGGTTCATGCCGACGCTGAACCCGGCCTCTGTCGCAGAGTTCCTGGAATTTGGCGAATACGGCATTGCCCTGTCGCGATTTTCCGGAACCTGGGTGGGCTTCAAGGCAATCTCAGAGACGGTCGAAGCCGCACAATCGATCGAACTGAAGCCGGCCCGTCAATTCCATCAGCCGGATTTCGAGACCCCGCCGGGAGGGCTCCATATCCGGAACCTGGACCTTCCCAGTACCGAGATAGAAACGCGGATCACGGCGAAACTGAAGGCTGTCACGGCTTTCGTCGAAGCAAACCCGATTGACCAGCGGATCTACGATCTGGACGGAGCGTCCTACGGCATCGTGACCACCGGCAAGGCCCATTTGGACCTGTTAGAAGCTCTGAGGCTGCTCGGTCTGGACGAGGCGGCCTGCCGAAAGATGGGCATCGACATTTACAAAGTTGGCATGGTCTGGCCGATGGCCAAGCGAGACGCGTTGGCGTTCGTCTCCGGCAAGACCGAAGTGCTGGTGATCGAGGAAAAGCGTGGGATCATCGAAAGCCAGCTAAAGGAATATTTCTACGACTGGCCGGGCCAAAAGCCAGACCGCATGGTGGGCAAGTATGATGAAAACCTCAACGAACTGATCCCTTGGGTCGGAGAGCTTTCGCCCCGCATCCTGGTGCCCATCCTGGCCAAACGCTTGGACGCCTTGTTTCCAGACGCCGGATTGACGGAACGCGCAGACCGCATCACCGCCGAAAAGGGCCCTAAACTGACTGTGCCTGGCGCGCTGCGCACACCATTTTTCTGTTCAGGATGCCCGCACAACACGTCCACCAAAGTGCCGGAGGGCAGCCAGGCCTCCTCTGGCATTGGCTGTCATGTCATGGCCAGTTGGATGAACCGCAACACTGGTGGATATGCCCATATGGGCGCTGAAGGCGTTCCGGCCGTGATCTCTGACCAGTATAGCGGCGACAAGCACCGGTTTCAGAACATCGGCGACGGCACCTGGTATCATTCCGGCTCGCTGGCGATCCGGCAATCCGTGGCTCTGAAGGCCAACATCACCTACAAAATTCTTTACAATGATGCGGTGGCGATGACCGGAGGCCAACCCGTCGACGGCATGATTGATCCGCAAGGGATTGCACATGCCTGTCGCGCCGAAGGGATCCAACGCATCGCGCTTGTGTCTGACGACATCACCAAATTCCGCAAAAAGGATTTCCCGTCAGGCACCACATTTCACGACCGCAGACAGCTGGACAACGTGCAGCGGGAGTTACGCGACATTCGCGGCGTTACGATCCTGATTTACGAACAAACCTGCGCCACGGAAAAACGCAGGCGTCGCAAGCGCGGCCTGGAAACCGACCCCAAGCGCTTTGCCGTCATCAACGAACTGGTCTGCGAAGGGTGCGGCGACTGTTCGGTCGAAAGCAATTGCCTGAGCGTCGAACCGGTCAAAACCGAGTTCGGGACAAAGCGTAAGATCAACCTGTCGAGTTGTAACAAGGACTTTTCGTGTTTGAATGGCTTCTGCCCCAGTTTCGTGACCATCGAAGGGGGCGTGCGAAAGAAAAAGACGCCAAACGCGCCGGTTCTGTCCAGTCTGGTGACGGACCTACCGCTGCCCACGCTGCCGGATCTTGCCCAGCCATACGATCTGCTCGTCACGGGCGTCGGGGGAACGGGCGTTGTGACGGTTGGTGCACTGATCACAATGGCAGCGCATCTGGAGAACAAGGGATCAAGCGTTCTGGATTTCACCGGATTTGCCCAGAAATTCGGAACTGTGCTGAGCTATATCCGTTTGGGCCGCTCTCCGGACGACATTCATCAAGTTCGGATCGAAGAGGCCAGCGCAGACGCTGTGATCGGCTGCGATGCTGTTGTGACATCGGGTCCCAAAGCGTCCGTCTACTATGCCCCGAAGACCAAGCTGGTGGTGAACGAAGCAGAGATGCCAACGGGTGATCTGGTCTTAAACCCCGACGCGGATCTGAAAATCGGGGAACGCCGTCGCTTGCTGGAACAGACTTTGGGGACAAGCAATGTCTTTGCCTTTGACGCAAATGCTTTGGCCGAGAGCCAACTTGGCGACAGTGTCTTTGCCAATGTCATGATGCTGGGATATGCGTGGCAAAAGGGTTTGGTCCCCGTTGGTTTAGACGCCCTGCTGCAGGCCATCGATCTGAACGGAGTGGCGATAGAGGCAAACAAGCGGGCCCTCTCGATTGGCCGGGCTTATGCGCATGATCCCGCGTTGATCGCAGCTAAAGCACCGAAAGTTTCATCAGAATGCGCTGAGGCCACGATACAAAAGCGCATGGAATTCCTGACAGCTTATCAGGATGAGGCCTATGCCCGGCGTTTTGAAACCGCATTGCGAAAATTTGGCAGCAGCATTCCAGGCAATATGCAGGAGGCTTGGACGATTTTGGCGGCCAAGTCCTTGTTCAAGCTGATGGCCTATAAAGATGAGTATGAAGTGGCGCGCCTTCATACAGAACGCGGCTTTGCAGAAAAACTTGCTGAAGAATTCGAACCTGGATTTAAGGTGAACTACCATCTTTCTCCACCCTTCCTGCCGCTCGGAAGAGACACACGAGGCCGTCCGAACAAACAGCGTTTTGGACGATGGATGCACACGGCCTTTCAGGGTTTGGCGCGTTTGAAACGACTACGGGGAACAGCCTTTGATCCCTTTGGGTGGCAAGCTGACCGAATACTCGAACGGCGCCTCATCACCTGGTTCGAAGCGATTTTGGAGCAGATCCCCATCGCAGACTTGGATGCGGCATTGGTCGAAGAAATCCTCGGCCTACCCATGACGATCCGCGGTTTCGGACCAGTGAAGGAACAGAGTGCCGAACGCGCTTATTGTCGGGTCGCCGCATTGATCGATACGCCTTCCTTCGCCGATATTCGTTGACTGGCCAGATCGCGCACGCCTTGTTATTTGATCGCCCGTTCTATTGGCGTTTATGTCTTAGACAGAAACAATACAGTCATTAATCGGCTTTTGGAAATCCGATCCTTAGTCCAATTTTGAAGCTTGCAACCCAGCGGTCAAGGCAATAATCTTGCAGTGATTGCCCATTGTACAATCGGTACAGCGCGGTCGTCAAAAATAGTAAAGCGAAATGAAATTCAGTAATTGCGTTAATTGCCAAGGAGATGTCATG
>JBCBGY010000129.1:0-12446 GCA_038526275.1 Pseudomonadota bacterium
ATCGAGCGGGAACAGATCGGCGCGGAAACTGTCCGGGCATCCATATTCAAACCGGGCGGGCGCCCCCATCTCATAGGGGCCAAGGATCCAGCCGCCACGTTCCTCCCGCACATACCATTTTGCGTCCGCATCCCGCAAAACCGGATGTTCGGGATTGGTCTTGCGCCAGTCCACCAAAGCCGGATCGGGCTCCGTGACAATATATTGATGCTCCACCGGTATGGCGGGCGATTTGATCCCCAGCAGCCGCGCCGTGCGTTGGGCGTGATTGCCGGTTGCGGTCACCACATGTTCGGCTGTGATGACGACCTGTTCGTCTGAGGGCACCAGATTGCCGCCCTGTTCCACCATCTTGGTACAGGTCACCTGCCATTCGGAACCTGTCCAACTGTAAGCATCCGCCTGCCAGCGTCGTTCGATGACAACGCCCAGGTTGCGGGCGCCTTTGGCCATGGCCTGGGTCACATCGGCCGGATTAATGTAGCCGTCCGTGGGGTGATAAATCGCGCCCACCAAGTCTTCGGTCCGCAGGAGAGGGTAGCGATCCTTGATATCAGTGGGGCTCAGCCATTCGTAGGGCACGTCGCACGTCTCGGCTGTCGAGGCGTACAGCATGTACTCGTCCATGCGCGCTTGGCTTTGAGCCATCCGCAAGTTGCCCACAACGTAGAAGCCGGGGTTCAGTCCGGTCTCGGCCTCCAGCCCTTTGTAAAACTTGATCGAATAGTCATGGATATGGGTCGTGGCGTAGGACATGTTGAAGTAGGGCAGCAGACCCGCAGCATGCCAGGTCGAACCCGATGTCAGTTCATCCCGTTCCAGCAGCATGGTCTCCCAGCCCGCCTTGCCGAGATGATAGGCAATGCTGGTTCCCACAGCGCCGCCGCCCACCACCAGAACCTTCACATGGGTTTTCATGGCCTGTTCCCTCTTTGACCGCCACGCGTAACTTGCCCTTTCTTGAGCCGTTGCGGCGGCCTGTATCGACCTCTGATCCGCAAAAACCGACGCCTCGTCGTAAGCGGGACAATTGCCTATTGCCCGATCACCTGCCGCAAGGGCATGTTCAAACCATTGGTTCGACCAAGCTTTGTATGAATGACATTTCTAAGGAGGGATCTTCATGGAATTGATGAAGGCCGCGAGAATTATGCAGAAGGGCTACAATCGCAATGCACAAGGTTTGCCAGTCAGGGACGCCCATCTGGCCAAAGGCGTCGAGGCCTATTTGCTGACGGATGGTACCGTTGTTGTACCGGGCACCAATGATCCCAGGGACTGGCGGCGCTTTAACCTCCAGATCGGGCTTCGCACGCTGCGGTTTGCGAACAGTGCGGCGCGGCCCGGGGCTTCGGGTATCCGTTGGCATGGCGGATTTCTGGACCATGCCGAGATCCTTTACAATTGGGTTAAAGACAAACGCCCAAGGCGGCTGATTGGTCACTCGCTGGGCGCGGCTTCGGCGCAGATTGTGGGTGCAAGTCTCGACATCCCCGTCATCGCTTTTGCGTCGCCGCAGCCCAAACGGGATTCTCGCCGGTTTCCGGGTGAACATCTGGTCCTGAACATCAAGCGCAGTGACGATCCGGTCTGCAAACTGCCCTCGACCCTTTTGGCTTTTTCCACCCTCGGGCGCACGGCGATGTTGCGCCCCGCGGAACCCGAATTCGGACTGCGCCACAATATGAGACACTACATCGCCCTGATGGGAAAAGCCGGCGCGCCCCTGCCCCATAGCTGGCCCTGATTTAACACCGGGCCAGGCCGGCAAATCTTTTCCAGCGTACAAAGCTCTCGCCTACTGAGCCAATGGACAAGGCAAGAGAAGTCATTCTTTGCGTGTCTCAAAGAATCCTTGGTTCTACCTCAACTTGTGCCATGTTACCGGTCACATATCGACGGATGTTACCGGTACCATAACGGTTTTCGTGATATGAGTGGAGGAGAGACCTATGAAACTGAAAATGCTGGCTGCGTCAGTGGTCACTTGTTTGGCGGCAAGTGCTGCCATGGCGGACCCATATGCGGCCTATCGCGGGACGACACTCACCGTATCCTGGCCAACGTTGGGGCATTTCAACTTGGCAGAGACGGTTCTGGAGGAGTTTGAAGAAGAAACGGGTATCAATGTTGAAGTTGAAGCGATCCCGTATTTGCAGCTCAGGGATCGTCAGATCCGCGAACTGTCGAAAACAAGGGGCAAATACGATCTCGTTTCCTGGGTGATCATGTGGAAAAGCGAATATGCGGCCAACGGCTTGCTCGCCCCGTTGTCCCAATTCTTTGCCGATACGGCCTTGGTCGATCCGGATTACGCACTTGAAGAAATCGCGGGAGCCTACTTGGTCAGCGGCGGTGTCGTCGGTGGCAAGAAGGGATATCTGGATGGACGTGGTGCGAGCCTGTACGGCGTACCCTACGGGGCTGAGACGTCGATGTTGGCCTATCGCAAGGATATCTTCGAGGAAAACAACATCCCGGTCCCAGAAACCTATCAGGATCTGCGCAATGCGATTGAAAGGCTCAGTGCCCTTGGCATTCCGGCCATGACCAGCCGAGGCCAAGGCGGCAACGATGTAACTTTCGCCTGGCTTCTGCATCTGGGCCCGTTGGGCGGCAAGATCTTCGACGATCAGTGGAAACCTCAGATCAATTCCCCTGCTGCCGTCGAGGCGGCGGAATTCTTGCGGCTTGTCGTTGAAACTGGACCGGCGGATATTGAGAGCTTCAATTTCGGCCAATCGGCGTTTGAGTTTCTATCGGGGGGCGCGGCCATGTATCTGGACAATATCAAGATCGCTGGGGCGGCGCGGGACCCCAACTTTTCTTCGCTCAATGATAAGATTGGATACATTCCACACCCGAAAGGGGCGACCTGCAGCGCCGAGACCGGAGGTTTTGCAATCGGGATTCCGGCCAACAGCCAGAACCAGAAAGCAGCCTTTCTGTTGCTACAGTACCTGACCTCAAAGGCCGGAGATCAGCGCATTGTGGATCTGGGCGGTGACCCGATCCGGATCCCGACCTTGTTCGCCAATCGCACAACGCGCCCTGAATTTGATGCAGTGATCGGATCTTTGTCTTGTGCCAACGAAGACTGGCGCCCGCTGATCCCGGAATGGAACAGCATTCAAAATGACATCCTTGGGCCTGCACTGCTCGAAGTGACGCGATCAGACCGCCCCGTGCAGCAGATCATGGATGAAGCCAATGACCAACTGCGCGGGCTCATGGATGAGGCTGGTTACTACCTGTGGAACACCAAGGCTGCGACGCAGTAAGCGCTTAGGTCGGCTCCCCTGGGAGCCGCCACCCTACTCCTCGTCTGGTCGGGCTTCCAGCAAGATGGCGGGCGGTCTTGATCCGTCAAAAATCTGGTCGATACGGTCCATGCGGAAGAACGGCGCAATGAAGGGCCGGATTTCCGCACGGCGCGCATTGCTCGGATCAAACAGGGCAAAACAGACATAATCTTCAAGCAGCGCAGCCTGTTGTTCAAAGCCACGGTCCAGGAACGGCGCATCATCACTGGGCAGATTGAAGTAGGGGTCTTGGAACAGCACACTCTCTAACGCCGCGCGAATGGGGCGGTACCCTGTGCGCGAACGGTTCTGCCACTGCCAGACATGGACCAATTCATGCAGCAGCATCAGCCCCTGAGGCAGCAACATGCCCTTGGGCCAATGCGGCATCGACTCTGACAGGTAGAATTCGCGCGCGAAATGGACCTGATTGTAAAGCGCCCAAGCTCCGGGCGGTGGGCGCACCGTGGCAGGCGCTATGCGGTCACAGATACCCGACTGGCGCGGGATCACGTCTACCTCACGCACCTGCCGCGGGACAGGCCGGGGATTAAAGCCGTGAACCACCCGCACACGGTCCAGATTGAGGTCATCACGGAACACCTCTTCCGCAAATGCGCGCTCGTTCGGTGCCAGAGGTCGCCCGCATCCCGCCAACATGAGCAGCAGAAAAAAGACAGCCCCAACTGTTCGGGCCGACATGGAATTTGGGGTCATAGCATTGAGGGTACGATCAGGTCCGGCGGCCGATGGCCATCCTGGAAGGTCTTGATATTTATGATAACTTTCTCACCCATTTCGACACGCCCTTCACGCGTGGCAGACCCCATATGGGGCAGCAAAACGACGTTCGGCATCTCGCGCAGGCGTGGATTGACCTTGAAGCCGTGCTCATACACGTCAAGCCCCGCGCCCCCCAATTCACCGGCCCGCAACATGCGCGTCAGGGCGTTCTCGTCGATCACTTCGCCGCGCGAGGTGTTCACGATCACGGCGTCGGGCTTCATCAGTTTCAGGCGGCGGGAATTCATAAGGTGAAAGGTTGTGGGCGTATGGGGGCAGTTGACGCTGAGCACATCCACCCGACTGACCATCTGGTCGAGGCTCTCCCAATACGTCGCCTCCAGGCCTTCTTCGATCTCGGGCCGCAACCGGCGTCGGTTGTGGTAGTGGATCTGCATCCCGAAAACCTGCGCCCGGCGCGCGACGGCCTGCCCGATCCGACCCATGCCGAGGATACCTAACCGCCGCCCCGCGACCCTGCCGCCCAGAAAGGCGGTAGGCGCCCAGCCCTGCCAGTTGCCGTCCTGCATGACGGCAAGGCCCTCTGGGATTTTCCGCGTGACGCCCAGGATCAGGGCCATGACCATGTCAGCAGTATCATCAGTGACCACGTCCGGGGTATTCGTCACCAAAATCCCGCGCTGCCGGGCCGTTGCCACGTCGATATTGTCAATCCCCGCGCCAAAGCAGGCGATCAGCTTCAGCTTCTCCCCAGCCTGACCGATCAGTTTTGCATCCACATGATCCGTCACAGTGGGCACCAGAACATCGGCACGTTGTATGGCGGCGATGAGCTGTTCCCGGCTCATCGGGGCATCATCATCGCGCAGTTCCGCGTCGAAAAGTTCTTTCAGCCGGGTTTCGACGACCTCGGGCAACCGTCGCGTTACGACAACACTCAGCCGTTCAGACCGCATCGATCTCTCCCTTTGCTTCCCCGCTCGCCCTCGCTTTGGCACATTGCCCAAAAAACACCAAAACACACAAGCGCACCTCAGACGATGAGCAGACTTTTTTACAAGTGGCGGTTGCGGCGCCCCATATCGCAAGGCCTTTTATCAGGCTTCGCAGGCCTTTGCCTGATGCTGGCTGCCCATGCGGCAGTGGCTGATCAACGGGGGCCTGTTACCAACCTGCCCCTGCCGCGCTTCGTCTCGCTGAAGGCGACAGAAGGCAATGCTCGCCGGGGGCCCTCACTGACCCACAGGATCGATTGGGTGTTCACCCGCCGGGCCATGCCGCTGGAAGTGACAGCAGAATTTGGCCACTGGCGCCGGGTTCGGGACCGCGAAGGTGCCGGCGGCTGGATGCACTATTCTCTGATCTCCGGTGCCCGGACCGTGTTGATCGATCAGGATATGGTTGCGCTCCGAGCGAAACCGGATGACTCCGCGACCGTAACGGCACGGGCCGAACATGGTGTGGTGGCGCGCCTTGGGCCCTGCGAAACAGACTGGTGTCGGATCACGGCTGGCAGACATCGCGGGTGGGTGCAAAAACACGTGCTGTGGGGCGTTGGCCCGAAAGAGCTGCGCCGGTAGCTCAGTTTTCCAACAAGGGCCGGATCTGCTTTTCCAGAATCTCGCGTGTAACGGGCCCCGCGATCCGTTCCAGAACAACCCCGTCCCCATTGACAACAAAGGTCTCGGGCACACCATAGACACCCCAGTCGAGCGAGGTTCGCCCTTCAAGGTCCGCGCCGATGCCGACGTACGGGTCGCCCAATTCCTCCAGAAATCCCAGCGCGTTGGCCGGTTCGTCCTTGTGGTTGATGCCGTAAATCGGCACCCCTTCTTCCGCCAGGGCCACCAATTGCGGATGCTCTGCGCGGCATGGTCCACACCAACTGGCCCAGACATTAACCAGCTTGGCACCTTCGGCCGTTAGCGCGTCTTCCGTGAATTCAGGCTTGTCGCCCAGGGGCGTCAGCGTCAGGGCGGGCACCGTGCCACCGGCCCGGGCGGACGGCATCGCATCACCGTTGTTCTGGGTCATGCCCACATAGAACATCGCCGCAAGACCAGCGAACAGAAGAGGAGGCACCGCCAAGAATGGGGACAATCGCGCCATCTAACGTTCCTTCTCCACTTGCTCCAGCGCGGCCTTCACCTTCCGGGCGCGCCAGACCGAGAACGCCACCAGCAAAACGAGAAGCGTAATCGACCCGGCATAGGCCAATGTGACTTCAAGCGCGTATTTCCCAAGATCCGGCATCAGGCCACCGCCATTCTGGCACGGGTTTCGAGCGCCTGCATCCGCCGCAACCGGATCTCTGTCCGGGTGCGCAGCAGCACAAGCGCCAGAAACAGAAGCACAAACCCCGCCATGGAGACCAGCAACGGAAAGTAGAAAACATCAGATACATTTTCTTCGGCGTCCAGCGACAGAGAGGCCCCCTGATGCAGGCCCTGGTTCCAGAAATTCACCGCATAACGGCTCAGGATCGCGAAAACCGAGCCCACGATGCACAAAATGCTGGTCAGGTCAGCGGCTGTATCAGGGTCTTCGATGGCCGACCAAAGCGCGATATAGCCCAGATAGAATAAAAACAGGATCAGAAACGATGTCAGGCGGGGGTCCCATTCCCACCAGGTGCCCCACATCGGTTGCCCCCATACCGCCCCCGTAAACAGCGCGATCATCGTCATCGTAACCCCAACCGGGGCCGCAGCCCGTGCCGCCAGGGCCGAGACATGATGGCGTCGGATCAGCCAAATCAGGGCACAGACCAGCATCATAAACCAGGCATTGATCGCCATAAGTGCGGAGGGCACATGCAGGTAGATAATTTTTACCGTCGATCCCTGGCGAAAGTCATCCGGCGTGAAAAAGAACCCCCATACCAGACCGACCACGAGGCAGAGCCCAGCCAAGCCCCAGATCCAAGGCAACATTCGCCCGGACAGCGCCATGAACTTCACCGGGTTGGCATATTCCCACAACGACGACATCGCTTACCCTTTTCTGTCAGCGCAAATTGATACGGATTGCGCCCGCCGAGGCAAAGGGCAGAAGTGCCGCACTCGCCAATGTGATCACGGAAAGCAGGATCAATGGGGTGGCAAAGGCCTGGCCTTCGGCAGCCCGCCGTACCAGTTCCGCCCCAAAAATCAGCGTTGGCACGTATAGAGGCAAAACGATCAGCGAAAGCAGTAGACCACCACGTTTCAGGCCAACGGTCAGTGCCGCACCGAAGGTTCCAATGGCCGAAAGCGCGGGCGTGCCAAGGGCGAGCGATAGTGTGAGCCAACCATATGCCCCCGCAGGCAAACCCAGCAACACGCCAAAGGCCGGCGCGGCGAGCGTCAGTGGCAAACCTGTCGTCAACCAATGGGCCAGTGCCTTCACAATAGCCACGCCTTCCAACGGTATGGGCGCAGTTGCCAGCAGATCCAGCGTGCCGTCCTCAAAGTCGAGCGCGAAGATCCGATCGAGCGACAGCAGGCACGCCAGCAAAGCGCCCAGCCAAAGGATGCCCGCTGCGACCTCGACCAATACCGCCCGCTCTGGGCCTATCGCGAAGGGCACAAGCGTCACAACGATCAGATAGAAAGCCAGGGCCAGGCCAAAACCGCCGCCCGCGCGGACCGCCAGTAACATGTCCCGCCAGAGGAGCGCCCTCACAGAAAGGCCTCGTCGGAAAAGGCGGCGTCAAAGCCGTCTTGGGTCGCCTCAGGTGCGGCCTTGTAGGGCTCCAATTCCAGAACCTGGGCATTCAGACCCAGATCGATATGGGTGGCGATGATCGCAAAGCCGCCGCCCGCCAGGTGTCGCTCGATGAAACGGGCAAAGAGCGCGACGGAGTTCGTATCGAGCGAAACGGTGGGTTCGTCCAACAAAAGCCCTCGCCGCCCTGCTACGGCAAGCCTCGCGAGGCCCAAGCGCCGCCTTTGCCCAGCCGACAAGCGGCTGGCGGCCCTGTCCCGCAACTGTTCCAGATCGAACCAGGCGAAGACCTCGTCAGTGACCGAATTGCCGTGGATCTGCGCCCAAAAAGCCAGGTTCTCGGTCACGCTCAGGGTTCCCTTCACCCCATCCGCGTGGGCGGCATAAGCCCAAATGTCCGCGGGCTCAGACAGGTCACCGCCCATCAAAGGCTGCAATCCCGCAAGGCTGCGCAACAGTGAGGTCTTCCCGATCCCGTTAGGCCCGCGCAACACCAGCGCCTGACCCGCCCGGACGGCAAAAGAGAGCCCCGCCAACAGCGGGACCCCATTGCGCCCGACCCTGAGTTCGCGCGCTTCAAAGGCCATGTTCACAAACCACTCTGTGTCCGTTTGATCCTCAAAGTCCTGCAGAGCTACTGTGAACCACTGGATCAAGCAATGGCCGGTTCACCGCGCGGCTGCCATACGCGCTTGCCCCTCTCGGTTCAGGAGGAAAGCCGATGCGCCGATGATCAGGATCGCGCCCAGCCAAAGCGAACCCGGTGGCACAAAGCCAAAGGCAAGGACGCCGAGCCCTACATTGAAGGGCAATTTCATGTGATCAAACGGCTGCAGGAAGGCGGCATCAGCCACACTGTAGGCCTTGGCGAGTGCAAGTTGGGCAAGGCCCGTCAGGATGCCCGCTCCGATCAGAACCCAGATCACAGGGCCCGCTTCCAGCGCTAAGCCCTCCCCTGACGCCACCACCGCATTGATCGGCGTAAGCAGCAGCAACAGGTAAAGCGCCAGGGTTTCCGGCGGATCGCTGCGGGTCATGTGCTTTGTCAGAAGCGATACTGCCGCCCATGTCAGGGCGGCGCCCAACGGCAGGAGTGCCGAAAGGCTGAACTGATCCGACCAGGGCGCCAGAATGATCATCCCGCCAGCGAAACCCAGCCCCACGGCGAGCCAGCGCTCTAGCGTCATGGCCTCGCGGAGGAACAGGCCAGCGCCGAGCGTGACAAAGAAGGGGGATAACATGATCAGGGCAATGGCCTGCCAGATCGGCACATGAGCCAACCCCATCACCCACATCTGAACGCCCGCGGCAGACAAGGCCACGCGGAGCAGGTGCAGTGGCAATTGGCCTGTGCGCAGCATCTGCGGCCCGGCCCAGAAGATCCAAGGCAGAGAGAACAGAAGCGCGATGAGATATTGCCAAAAGGCCAACCGTGCCGACGGTATGGCCAGGTTCATGGCACCATGCTGGATCAGCGTATTGACCAGCGCAAAAAGAAGCCCGGCGGCGACCATCAAAGCGGCGCCGCGAAGGGGAGGCGAGAGTGAGTTGAAACTGCGAGTCATGGCGTTGTCCTTTCCTACGCTCACAACTCAAGGCAACGGAAACGATGCGCCTGCAGCCCGGCCGCAGTCGCGTGGTCCCGTTCTCTTTCATCCGGACTATGACCGTCGGCTCTGGCCTCGCACCAGATCTGCTGACCCCCTGCCAGGCAAGGGCGCTCGCGGGCTCGCAGCTTGTGCCGCATACCGCCGGTGGGGAATTTCACCCCGCCCTGAGAACGTCGCGACCACCATGGCCGCACTCAAATTGATACAGCATTGATCCATAGGCGCAAGCCCAGTCAAACGGAGCCGCCCGAACGGGTCTTACCCGACCGGCAGCATGGCGACGGCAATGCGCCTGCCCTCGGACAGCAGCACATTGTAGGTGCGCGCGGCTGTGGGCGAAGCCATGATCTCGTAGCCCAGATCCGCCGCTTCCAATGCCTCACGGAAGGTGGTCGGCAAAGGTGCAATATCGGCGCCGGTGCCAATGAAGATCACATCGACCTGACCGGCAAGTGCCACCAGGGCTGCGGGATCGTCATAGCCGCCCCAATCTGCAGGGCCGTCTGCGCTGGTCAAGAGCGGCCCCTGCCGCACCTCACCGCCAATCCGAAAGAAGCCAGGGCCATAGCCTTCAATCGGTGGCGCTCCGGTATAGCTCACTTCGTTCAGACGCATGGGCGACCTCGATCGTCAGTTTTCGTCAAAAAGGGGCAGTCCAGCCAGAACGGCCCCGGCGATTACGCAATAGGCGGCGATGCGGTAGGCCCGTTCCGCCCCGGGGCGGAAGAAGGCTTGCCCCACCCGCGTGGTCACAAAGTAAGGCAGACCGATCACGGCGGCCAGCCACAGAATTGACGCGTCCAGCGCGCCGCGCGCGGCAAGCAGGATAATGATCGACAGGTCGAGCAACGCCAGAAAAAGGATGGTATTGGCCCGCACGATCTCTGCTGTCTTTTGCCCGGCCAGGTAAAACAGGATGACAACCGGGCCGGTCATGCCTGTCACGCCACCAATCAGACCCGAAGCGGCACCGATGCCTATCAATCCAGCCGGGCGGACAATGCCACCGTAGCGCCATCCGGACATTAAAGCGATCAGCGTGACAGAGGCGATGCCAGCCACCACCCAACGTATGGCGAGCGGTTCCATTTGGCCGCCAAGCCACAGCCCGCCCGGAACAGCCAGAGCCGCCGGTCCCGCCAGCCGAACCACGTCGACACGGTCGGCGACGGACCAGGCCCGGGGCATCAAAGCGGTTGTACTAAGCACGCCGGTTGCGGTGATCAGCAGCAGGATCTGTTCAGGCGGAAGGAACTGCCCGGCCACAGGCACAAAGATGAGAGCGGTGCCGAAACCAGTGAAGCCGCGGATCAGACCTGCAATGGTGATGGTCAGGATGAGCCAGCCCAAACCCGGCGTGGCCAATGCCACGCCAAGCGCGTCAGGCATCGATGTCGGCGAACTGGGTCCCTGCCCCGCCTTGCGGTTTGGATGTGTCGCGGGTGACGCCCAGATACAGCAGCACGGCCGACGCGACGAACACCGATGAGTAGGTCCCGACGATCACGCCCCAGATCATCGCAAAGACGAACCCGCGGATCACATCGCCCCCCAAAACGTAAAGCGAGATCAGAGCCAGCAACGTTGTGACCGAGGTCATGACCGTGCGCGACAAGGTCTCGTTGATCGAAACGTTCAGAACTTCGGACAGTGGGCGTTGCTTGTATTTGCGCAGGTTTTCCCGCACGCGGTCGAACACAACCACTGTATCGTTCAGCGAATAGCCAACGATCGTCAGCAAGGCCGCGATAATCGCCAAATCGAACTGGATCTGCAGCAAGGCAAAGATGCCGATGGTCACGGTCACGTCATGGACCAGCGCGGCAACGGCTCCGAGCGAGAACTGCCACTCGAACCGCAGCCAGATGTAAACGAGAACAGCAATGATCGCCAGCAACACCGCAATGGCCGCCGTCTGGATCAGTTCGCCCGAAACCTCTGGCCCAACCGATTCAATCGATGGGAAGGTGATATTTTCGTCATAAGCCGTTAACGCACCCTGCAAGCTTTCCAGCACCTCGTTAGAGATAGCTTCTTCGCCTTCCTGCGCCTGGATCTTGATGGAAGCGACATTCTGGTCTGGCCCGAAATTCGGGTCGAAAACCTCTGTGATCGCGACATCCCCCAGATTCAGGGCCGATAGCGCCTCACGATAGGCCCCGACATCGACCGGCTGGCTGCTTTCGGTTCGGATGGTTGTGCCGCCCAGAAAATCGATCCCGTAATTCAGACCGACCACGAAAAACAGCCCAATGGACAGAACCATCGCCAAGGCAGATGCACCGAACGTGCCCTTCCAGTAGCGGAAAAAGTCGATATTGGTTTCTTTGGGAACCAGACGCAGACGCATCGCTTATACCTCGATCATCTTCGGGCGCCGGGCCTCGAACCACGTTATGACCATGACCCGGGTCACGAAAATGGCCGTGAAGACCGACGTTAAGATGCCCATCATCAGCGTCACCGCGAAACCTTTGACCGGGCCTGAACCCAAGGCGAACAGGATCACCGCCGTAATGAAAGTGGTGATGTTGGCGTCGATAATGGCGCTCAGCGCCTTTTCGTAGCCAAGCTGGATGGCTCGACTGGGCCCCTTGGCCGTTTTCAGTTCCTCTCGGATCCGTTCAAAGACCAGCACATTGGCATCCACCGCCATCCCAATGGTCAGAACGATACCGGCGATTCCGGGCAAGGTCAGCGTGGCGTTGATCAGGCTCAGCAGACCGAACATCATCGCCACGTTGATAATCAGCGCGACATTGGCAAACAGGCCAAACAGACCGTAGCTCAGCCCCATGAAGACCAGCACGGCGATGAATGCCACGATGCAGGCAATCGTCCCGGCCCGAATGCTGTCTTCGCCAAGCTCCGGCCCAATCGTGCGCTCTTGCAAGAATTCAAGCGTCGCGGGCAGTGCACCAGAACTGAGTTGCACAGCCAAAGTGCCAGCCGTATCCACGGTGAAGTTGCCCGTGATTTGCCCGGATCCCCCACAAATCGGCTCGTTGATGCGCGGCGCAGAGATCACCTGTTCATCGAGAACAATGGCGAAAGGTGCTCCAACATTTTCGGTTGTAAATTGGCA
>JBCBGY010000130.1:0-8501 GCA_038526275.1 Pseudomonadota bacterium
ATGCGACCAGCGCAGCACAGGGGGCCGAAATCGTCGTCACAATGCTGCCCAACGGCGCAATCCTGAAAACTGTTTTTGCCGAGATCAAAGAGGCTTTGGCTGCGGGCAGTCTGTTGATCGATTGTTCCACGGTGGATGTGCAGTCATCGAGGGACGTGCATTCCGAGGCGGCAGCCGTCAACGTTCTGACGCTGGACGCACCTGTTTCCGGTGGGATCGGCGGTGCCAATGCGGGGACACTCACCTTTATGGTCGGAGGCAGCGAAGCGGCTTTTGCCAAAGGTGCGCCGCTTTTTGACATAATGGGACAAAAGGCGGTCCATTGCGGCGATGCAGGCGCGGGCCAGGCCGCCAAGATCTGCAACAACATGTTGCTTGGCATCTCGATGATCGGGGCCTGTGAGGCCTTTGCCCTGGGGGACAAGCTGGGGCTTGATACCGCCAAACTGTTTGATGTTGTGTCGACATCTTCGGGCTCTTGCTGGTCGGTAAACACCTACTGCCCGGTACCTGGGGTCGGTCCGCAATCCCCGGCGGACAACAACTATGTGCCCGGTTTTGCCGCTGATCTGATGCTCAAGGACCTGAAACTGAGCCAAGAGGCGGCGGGTCAAGCCGGGGCGTCAACGACAATGGGTGCAAAGGCAACCGAGCTTTACGGCGCATTGGTGGAAGAGCTTGGCCTGGGTCAGGATTTCTCGATCTTCTACAAAAAATTCAAAGATCAGGTCTGATCATGAGCGATACAATCCTGATCGAGCGAAGGGGACGTGTTGTCCTTGTGACGCTGAACCGCCCCAAGGCGCTGAACGCGCTTAACAGCGAAGTGATGCGCGACATGGGCGAAAAACTCGCCCCGTTTGACCGCGACCCCGAGGTTGGTTGTTTCGTTATTACCGGCAGTGAAAAGGCGTTTGCCGCTGGTGCCGACATCAAAGAAATGGCGAGCCGGTCCTATACCGACATGCTCTACGCTGATTTCTTTCAGGGTTGGGACGCGTTTGTAAATCTGCGTACGCCGAAGATTGCCGCCGTTTCTGGATTTGCGTTGGGTGGTGGCTGCGAACTCGCCATGATGTGCGATTTTATCTATTGCAGTACTTCCGCAAAATTTGGTCAGCCAGAGATCAAGCTGGGCGTTATGCCGGGCATGGGGGGATCGCAGCGCCTGACAAAGCTGATCGGTCGCGTGAAGGCGATGGAAATGATCCTGACAGGCCGGATGATGGGCGCTGAAGAGGCCGAACGGTCTGGTCTGGTCGCCGCCGTCTTTGACGATGCGGACCTGCTGCCAAAGTCGCTGGAAGCGGCCGAAAAGGTTGCGGGCTTTGGCAAGGTTTCAGCCCTTCTAGCGCGTGAGGCTGTGCATCGCGCAGACGAGGTGGGGTTGTCCGAAGGGCTGCTGTTTGAGCGCCGGGTTTTCCATTCGCTTTTCGCCACCGAGGATCAGGCCGAAGGCATGAACGCCTTTGTGTCAAAGCGCCCCCCAGAATTCAAAGGTCTATGATCAGATGACTGCGGACAATCGCCTAAAGCTGCATGTTCCCGAACCCGAGGTGCGGCCCGGGGACACGCCGGACTTCTCCAATTTCGAGATCCCGCGCGCGGGCGAGGTGCGTCGGCCCGAGATTGATGCTGACCCCGATGACATGCGTGACCTGGCATTTTCGATCATTCGCGTGCTCAACAAGCAAGGCGAAGCCGTTGGTCCATGGGCCGACTTGCTGAGCGATGATGACCTGCGCGCCGGCCTGCGTCATATGATGACGCTGCGCACCTTTGACGCGCGCATGATGGTGGCCCAACGCCAGGGCAAGACCAGCTTTTACATGCAGCATCTGGGCGAAGAAGCGGTGTCCTGCGCGTTCCGCAAGGCGCTGGAACCCGGTGACATGAACTTTCCAACATATCGTCAGGCGGGGCTCTTGATCGCCAATGAGTTTCCGCTGACCCAGATGATGAACCAGATCTACTCCAACGACGGGGACAGCGCGCGGGGGCGTCAGTTGCCGGTGTTCTATTCGTCGAAAGAGCATGGCTTCTTCTCGATCTCTGGCAATCTGGCGACCCAATACATTCAGGCCGTAGGCTGGTCGATGGCCTCGGCCATCAAGGGCGACACCAAAATCGCGGCGGCCTGGATCGGCGATGGCTCAACAGCCGAAAACGATTTTCACGCCTCGCTGGTTTTTGCCTCGACCTACAAGGCGCCGGTTGTGCTGAACGTGGTGAACAATCAATGGGCGATCTCCACGTTTCAAGGCATTGCCAAGGGCGGCTCGGGCACCTTTGCCGCGCGTGGGCTCGGCTTTGGCATCCCCGCGCTGCGGGTCGATGGCAATGATTACCTCGCTGTTTACGCCGCCGCGAAATGGGCCGCGGATCGCGCGCGCGCCAATCTCGGCCCGACAATCATCGAGCATGTGACCTATCGCGCCGCCGGGCATTCGACCTCGGACGATCCATCGGCCTATCGTCCGAAGGACGAGAAAGATGCCTGGCCTTTGGGCGACCCAGTGGACCGTCTCAAAGCCCATTTGATCGGCAAAGGGGCCTGGTCCGAAGAGCGCCACATCCAGGCGGAGGCAGAGGTTCTCGACATGGTCGTCGCGGCACAAAAGGAGTCCGAGGCCATCGGCACGCTGCTGACCGGCACCCTGCCGTCGCCAAGTGACATGTTCCGCGATGTCTTTGCGGAAATGCCGCCACATCTGGTGGAACAACGCCAAGAAGCGGGGGTCTGATCCATGCCGCACATGACCATGATCGAAGCCATCCGCGATGCCCATGACGTGATGATGGAACGCGACGAGGATATTGTCGTCTATGGCCAGGATGTGGGTTACTTCGGCGGCGTGTTCCGCTGCACCGCTGGTTTGCAAGAGAAATACGGCACCAGCCGCTGCTTTGACGCGCCAATCAGTGAGTTGGGGATTGTGGGCTCGGCCATTGGCATGGCGACTTTCGGGTTAAAGCCCTGTATCGAAATCCAATTTGCCGACTACATGTACCCAGCCTACGACCAGATCGTGTCCGAGGCAGCGCGCATACGCTATCGCTCGGGCGGCGAGTTCACCTGCCCGATGGTCATCCGAATGCCCACCGGCGGCGGGATCTATGGCGCGCAGACCCATAGCCAAAGCCCCGAGGCCCTGTTCACCCATGTTGCAGGGCTAAAGACCGTGATGCCGTCGAACCCGGCCGACGCCAAAGGCATGCTGACAGCGGCGATGGAAGACCCCGATCCGGTGATCTTTCTCGAACCCAAACGGCTTTATAATGGCCCCTTTGATGGCCATCATGACAAGCCGATTGTGCCTTGGAAAAAGCACGAACTTGGCGATGTGCCCGAGGGCTATCACAAGGTCGCGTTGGGCAAGGCGGCAGTGCGCCGTACCGGCGCAGCGGTCACGATACTGGCCTACGGTACCATGGTCTATGTCGCGCTGGAGGCCGCCACGTCCGCTGGCATCGATGCCGAGGTGATCGACCTGCGCTCGCTTTTGCCGCTGGACAAGGAGGCTATCGTGCAGTCGGTCTCCAAGACGGGGCGCTGCGTGATCGTGCATGAGGCGACGCTGACGAATGGCTTTGGCGCCGAACTGGCCTCAATCGTTCAAAAGGAGTGCTTCTACCATCTCGAAGCCCCGATCCAGCGCGTTGCGGGTTGGGACACGCCGTATCCACATGCCTCGGAATGGGATTACTTCCCCGGCCCTGATCGCGTCGTGAGCGCACTGAACACAGTGATGGAGGCATAAATGGGTATTTACACGATCCTCATGCCGGATGTCGGCGAAGGCATCGCTGAAGCTGAGTTGGCTGAAATACTGATCCCAATTGGCGGCGTCCTGCGCGAGGACGATGTTTTTGCCGCTGTTATGACCGACAAAGCCACCGTGGAAATCCCGTCCGCCGTCTCGGGTAAGGTGGTTTGGTATGCCGGAACCGAAGGCGACACGATCGCGATTGGCGCGCCTTTGGTAAAGATCGAAGTAGATGGGCCGGGCAACGAGGGCGAGATCGCAGCCGACGACATTCCGGAAAGTTCAGAACCCGTCGAAGAGGCCGAAATTGCGCTCGAACCATCCCCCGCGCCGCCGGTTCCCGTCGCGCCGCCGCCTTCGGCCAAGCCGGTTGCTGCAACCCTACGCGCAGAGGGTGAAAAGCCTTTGGCAAGCCCTGCCGTGCGGCGGCGCGCGTTGGATGCAGGCGTCGATTTGAGGCGGGTGGCGGGTAGCGGCCCGGCGGGACGGATCACGCATCAGGATTTCGACCATTTCATCGCCTCTGGCGGCACAGTGCCCGCGCAGACAGGTCCCGCGCCGGATACCAGCGTCAAAGAGGTCAAGATCATCGGACTGCGCCGGAAGATCGCCGAGCGGATGGCCGAGGCCAAGCGACATATCCCGCACATCACCATCGTTGAAGAAGTGGATGTCTCTTCGCTTGAGCAATTGCGGGGAAGCCTGAACGCGGAACGTGGCGACAAGCCCAAGCTGACGATCCTGCCATTCCTGATGCGCGCGATGGTGACGGCGCTAAGAGAACAGCCAAGCCTGAACGCCCGCTATGACGATGAGGCCGGGATCGTTCACGAATATGGCGCGGCTCATATCGGCATCGCGACCCAAACGCCGGGCGGATTGATGGTACCGGTTGTGCGTCATTGCGAGGCGCGCACGATCTGGGACATGGCAGGGGAGCTCTCGCGACTGGCCCAGGCCGCGCGGGAAGGCACCGCGACGCGTGAAGAACTGACAGGTTCGACCATTTCGATCACCTCGCTGGGCAAGTTGGGGGCAATTGCCACGACACCGATCATCAACCGCCCGGAATTAGCAATTGTCGGCGTCAACAAGATGCAGACCCGGCCCCTGTGGAACGGGTCAGAGTTTGTGCCGCGTCAGGTGATGAACCTGTCGTCCAGCTTTGACCACCGCATCATTGATGGCTGGGATGCCGCCGTTTTTGTGCAACGTCTCAAAACCCTGCTGGAAACCCCGGCCATGATCTTTGTGGAGGGCTGAGTGATGGCCGAGATGAATTGCAAGCTCTTGGTCATAGGCGCGGGCCCCGGCGGCTACGTTTGCGCCATTCGCGCAGGACAACTGGGCATCGACACGATCATTGTTGAGAAAGACAAACCCGGTGGAACCTGCCTGAACGTGGGCTGTATCCCGTCCAAGGCGATCATCCATGCAGGTGACGCATTCCACAAGATGGCGCATGCTGCGAGCGGCTCTGCCATCGGCATCACCTGTGCCGCGCCCGGGATCGACTTTGCCCAGACACTGACCTGGAAAGACGGGATCGTTGCCCGGCTAAATGGCGGTGTTGCGGGGCTTTTGAAGAAAGCCAAGGTGCGTCAGGTGGCCGGTACCGCGCGGTTCCATGACGCGAAAAAAGTGATCGTGGACGGCCCGGATGGGGCAACCACCATCAAGGCGGAAAACGTGGTGATCGCCACGGGTTCAACCTCGGTTGAGCTGCCATTTCTTCCCTTTGATGGAACGTTTGTGCAGTCTTCCACCGATCTTTTGGCCGACCCGGTTCTGCCCAAACGCTTGGCCGTTGTGGGGGGCGGTTATATCGGGTTGGAGCTTGGCACGGCGTTGGCCAAGCTTGGCGTCGATGTCACTGTCGTCGAAGCCGCCGAGCGCATCTTGCCGCAATATGATGCTGAACTGACCAAGCCCGTCGTGGACCGGCTCAAGGCTCTTGGGATCCAGGTGATGGTCCAGACTCTAGCGCAAGGCGTGGCAGACGGGGGCGGGGCACTGGTCGTCAAAGATGCGGGCGGCACCGAGCACGAAATTCAAGCCGATAAGGTTCTGGTTACTGTAGGCCGTCGCCCGGTTACCGAGGGGCTGGACCTTGACCGACTGGCCGTCAACAAGGACGGCGCGTTCATCAAGGTTGACGAGACCTGCGCAACGTCGATGCGGGGGCTTTATGCAATCGGCGACGTGACGGGCGAGCCCATGCTCGCGCACCGCGCTATGGCACAAGGCGAGATGGTGGCCGAGATTGTTGCGGGCAAAAAACGCGTTTGGGACAAATACTGCGTCCCGGCCGTTTGCTTTACCGATCCCGAAATCCTGACTGTTGGTCTTTCGCCCACGGAAGCGAAGGATGCGGGATACGACATCAGATCCGGCAAGTTCCCGTTCATGGCCAATGGGCGAGCCATGACGACCGAGCGGGAAGATGGCTTTGTCCGCATCGTAGCGCGCGCGGACAATGATCAAGTCCTGGGGATTCAAGCGGCCGGCGAGGGTATTTCGGAAATGGCCGCCGGCTTTGCCTTGGCCATCGAAATGGGCGCATGTCTGGAAGATATCGCAGGTACAATTCATGCGCATCCAACCAAAGGCGAAGCATTTCAGGAAGCGGCGCTCATGGGACTGGGTCACGCGCTTCACATTTGAAAATCAAGACGAAGCCTTGTGGAGAGAATGCCAAAAGAGACGAAAATTCGCTTTTCAAATGAATGATCTGAGCGGCTCCAGCGCAAAAAACTCAGTCAAAGGAACGGGCAGGCTCGTCAAGACGAAAACAAAGGGCAAACCTCTAAAATGGGGTCCTTTGCAGTAATCCATAAGGGAGGAAAACATGGATAGAAGATCGTTTATCAAGGGTTCCGCCATTGCGGCACCCGCTGCTGCGGCAACACTGGCCGCACCTGCATACGCGCAGGGCAAACGGAAACTCACGATGGTCACCACCTGGGGGCAGGGGCTTGCCGGGGTGGATGATGCGGCAGATTTCATTGCCAACCGTGTCGGCGCGATGTCGGACGGCACTTTGGAGATCGAAAAGAAGGCCGCCGGCGAACTGGTGGGCGCGTTGGAAGTCTTTGACGCGGTCACGGCCGGTCAGGCGGACCTCTACCACTCTGCCGATTACTTCTATATCGGACAACATCCGGCATTGGCGTATTTTACCGGTGTTCCCTTTGGCCTGACGGCCCAGGAAATGATGGTCTGGTACTATCATGACGGGGGCAAAGAGCTTCATCATGAAATCGGTGAGATCTTCGGGTTGAAGACGTTCCTCGCAGGGAACACCGGAGCGCAGGCAGGTGGTTGGTTTGCAAAAGAAATCAACTCGCCTGAGGATTTCACAGGACTGCGTTTCCGCATGCCGGGTCTTGGCGGCAAAGCCCTTGGGAAACTCGGTGCAGCCGTTCAGACTATTCCCGGATCGGAAGTATATGCGGCGTTGGCATCCGGTGCGATCGACGGGACAGAATGGATCGGCCCTTGGGCAGATGAGCGTTCGGGATTCCAGGAGATCACGAAGTATTATTACACCTCCGGTTTCCATGAACCCGGGGTCGCTTTGTCACTGGCGACCAATCTCGATGTCTTCAATGAGCTTTCACCGGCCCATCAACAGATCATCGAAACGGTCGCAGCCGAAACGCACCAATGGAACCTCGCGCTATTCCTAAAAAACAACGGTCCGGCGCTGCTGCGCCTGAGGGACCAAGGCGTGCAAACCCTTGAATTCCCGGATTCTGTTTGGGATGCGTTCGGTCAGGCTTCCAAAGAAGTCCTGGACGAGTTCATGGATGATGAGCTCTTCGCAAGAGTGAGAAACAGCGCGGAAGCATCGATGCGGAATACATCGGCATGGATTGCACGTAGCGAAGGCGTATTCACGCGCCAGCGTGATCGCGTTATCGGGTGACTTTCTTGCCCGGGCCCATTCTGGTTAGGTCCGGGCAAACCAAAAAAGCGTCTCACAGACTGCGCTGACTCAGGCGACTTCGTCTTCCAACTAGCACCAAGCTGCCGGAGGGCCAAATGGCTGATGTGTAATGGAAGACGCTCTTTCAGTGCGATTGCTCATGTTGACGGAATTGACCCTATCTCTTCCGTTTTTTCAGGTCGCGCAGATTAATCCCTTCAGTGATTGCTGCAATTGCCTCTTCAACGCGACGTTGTTCAGTCGGTGGGGTCTTTGCGGAGAAGACATGGTTGGTGAACATTCGTTTCTTTCCGGCTGTGAGCTTGCCCCATTGCACAGAGGCGGCATCGTCTGAGTTCAAGGCCGCCTGCAAAGCGCTAGGCACTTCGACGTAATCCTGGTCATCCATTCTGAACCGCATTTCGACCTCGTCGCCGACGTCGAGACCAGTATTGGCCTTGATGTCAGGTGAGACAATGAAGTAGCGCCGTCCGTCACCCACCGGCATCCATGCACCACGCACCGGAACGTCGGCGATCTCTCCTTCGACCCTGAGGCGCGGGTAGGTCTTGAAGGGTAATTCGGCCTCAAAACGAGGCGGCATGAACAGAACCTTGTAAGTGATAACCCGCGACTTCCCCACGCCATGCAGGGCAATCTCGCCGACAAAATCATGCGTGAAGTAACGCATACCTCAATTATGCCGCCCGCTTATTGTGCTCGTACGGGTTATCTCCCTTCGGTGGGCGTCCAACTAGCGCCAATACAGCAAAAAGTGCGATTTCCATTCCAATCTCCAGTGTTCT
>JBCBGY010000130.1:8601-12360 GCA_038526275.1 Pseudomonadota bacterium
CAACTAGCGCCAATACAGCAAAAAGTGCGATTTCCATTCCAATCTCCAGTGTTCTTGCGTTCAAGTCTCACTTGAGCGATGATCTATATCAAGTAACTTGATTATCAAGCTACATGGATGAATCTGATGCCATCTCCCGAAGAAGCAACGCCTCAAGACCTCGTCGCAGCGTGCCGTAGACTGTATGCCAGCATTGACCGGCTGGACACGAAAGCCGCTAACACCGTTGGGGTCAGCCGGAACGATCTGCGGTGTTTGAATTTGCTTGCTGAAGCACCGGTTAAGCCGAGCAAGATCGCGGCAGAGTTGGGGTTGACCAGCGGGTCCGTCACGACCTTGCTAGACCGTTTGGAAAAAGCGGACCTCGCAAAGCGTGAACGTGACCCGGACGACAGGCGAGGGATCATCATTCATCCGACACCCTACCTTTTCGAAACCCTTGGGCCGATCTATTCCGGCGTTGCGCGAGAAATCGAGCGCATCGCAGCAGAGTATTCTTCGGACGAACGAAAAGCTGCAGTGAAACATCTCAACGACGCATCATCTGCATATGAAGTCGTTACTTCCTTTGATGAATAGCGCTCATTCGTGCCGAGTGCGGCAGTAGGTCTGGGGCTCTCTGCCATTCACAAAGCACGTCCCTTACGCCCGCTGTCGCACAACGGTTTGCCGATGGTGTTGAAGGCAACGGTGGCTCTTATGAGTTTGCCGATCTGCACGCCGAAGCGTTCAACCCGCTTTGGACTACACAAAGGCTGAAGGCATCAAACGATACCTCGGCGTTGCGCTTGAGGATGCTCTGAGCATGAAGATCGACATCTGACGTTTGTTTGTGGATGGTCATCACGGCTGACCGCCTGCTTTGGTCGATCGGCTCCAGATGCGTGCCAGCCCTCCAGGTGCGAAGCGCAAGATAAGGATCATGCCGACCGCCACCACGATGAAGCGTGCCTCCTCCATACCGCGGATACCTGCCATCGCTTCTGTTGCAAAAGTCAGCACCAACGCCGCAATGATGGGGCCAACAATGGTGGCGGTGCCGCCGATGAGTACCATCGACAGTGCGAGGCTGAGCGTGCCGAAGCTAAGCACTTCAGGAGCCGCGACCCGCAGGTAGATGGCAAAGAAGCCGCCAGCGATGCCGGGGAAGATCGCACTTGCGACAAGGGCCAAGACGCGTTGGCGGGCGACAGATATCCCGCGGGCTTGGGCGTAGTCTTCGTTGTCGCGCACCGCAAGCAGGGATTTTCCGAATGGCGAACGGGTTAGCAGGAACAGATAGATGGTCGACACAAACAAAAGGCCAAGCGACACGTAGTAGTATCCAAATTTGAAATCGCGGATGAACCGGTAGTCCCCGATCTCTAGCCCCGGGATGCGCACCATACCGCCCGCGCCGCCGGTGATCTGGCTTTGGCTCAGGATCAGTTGCAGCACAAGTTGGCTGAAACCGAACGTGACCAGCACGACATAGATGCCTTTCAGGTGTGCCACGGGCAGTGACACGATCAATGCGGTCAGCGCGGCGGTTACCCCGCCCATCGGGATGGCCAGCCAGGGGTCGATGCCCCACGTCTTGGCGACGATGGCGGCCGTGTAGACGCCGACGGCAAAAAACGTCAGGTGGCCGAAATTGAACAGGCCCGCATAACCCAGTGAGAGGTCCCAGTTGGAGGCAATGACGGCGTAGACGAAAGCCAGGATGAACAGGTGACGGGTGTAGCTGTCGGTGACGAAGATCGGCAGGAGGGCCAGGACCGCGAGGGCGATGAATAGGATCAGGGGACGTCGCAACTCAGGCCCTCCCAAAGAGGCCATTGGGACGGAAGATCAGCACGATGATCAGCCCGAGGAACAGCATGAAGGGGGTCCAGTAAAGGCCGAGGACGAGGACAAGGAAAGCCTCCGCCAAGCCGATGACAAAGGCGGCGCCGACCGTCGCTCCCAACGATCCAAGCCCGCCAAAGATTACGACGATCATGGCCTTGACCAGCGGCTCGGCCCCCAGCGAGGGCGTGATAAAACGGATACCTCCCAAAAGCACGCCCGTCAGCCCGGCGAGTGCCGCGCCGAGGCCGAAGGCCAATGCGAAAGTCAGCGGCACGTTGATACCCAAAAGGGCTGCGGCGTCCTGGTTTTGGCCCACGGCACGCAGCGACCGGCCTGTTGCGGTCCTGGTGGCGAACGCCCAGAGCGCGATCAGGATCAGCGGCGCAATGACAACAATCAGCGCTTCATGCCTTGAGACGACGGCCCCGAAGATCGCGACGTCGCCTTCCATGAGGCGGGGCAATTGTTTGAGCCGCGCGCCCCAGATGATCTGGGCGGATTTCTCAAGGATGATCATGGCGGCGAGCGTGGTCATCACCGTAATCAACAGCATGTTTGGCCGTTGATAGAACGGGCGGATCAGCACGTATTCGATGAGAATGCCGAGGATCGCAGTTGCCCCGACCCCTGCGGCCAGCCCGGCCCAAAGACCGACGCCTAGCCCTTCGGACACGGTCCAGGCGATGAAAGCACCGATCATCATCAAAGCGCCATGGGCAAAGTTGAAAACACCCAGCGTTGTCCAGATCAGACTAAGGCCGCTGGCCATCAGCGCGTAGAGAGACCCAAGCACAACGCCTGACACAAGCGTGGTCATCAGCGCGTCCACTTCAAGCGGGCTCCTGGAAATACAGGTTCATGATCTCTTGATGGTCAGGCGCATTCTCCTTGGCGATCTCGCGCACGACCTCGCCGTGTTCGATCAGATAGAGCCGGTCGGCCACAGTTAGGAGAAGCTCGACGTCCTGTTCGACCACGATCACAGGCACGTCCGCCGATATTTCTTTGAGGGCGACGGCCAATTCCTCTTTCAGTTTTGGCGACAGGCCAAGCGTGGGTTCATCTAGAAGCAGAAGCTTCGGCGCGCACATCAAAGCCGCGCCAACCGAAAGCATTTGACGTTCGCCACCCGAAAGCGTTTTCGCCTTTTGTGGTCCGCGTTCGGCGAGACGGGGGAACAGATCGTAGACCCGCTCCAGAGAAGTTTTCGCAACTGCGCGAGCGGGCTTGGTGAAAGCGGCCATTTCCAGCGTTTCAGCCACGCCCATATCGCCAAATAGCGTGTTGCCCTGCTGGGACTGCACCAGCCCCTTGGCGACGATCACGGATGGCCGTAGGCCAGTGATGTCGTCGCCATTCAGCCGAACCTCGCCCAGCGTTGGTTTCATCAAGCCGGAAATCACACGCATTAGCGTCGTCTTGCCGTGGCCGTTGGGGCCGAACAGGCCAATGTTCTCGCCGTGCGACATATGCAGGCTCAAGCCCCGCAAGACAGTGACGGAGCCATAAGCCGCTTCGATGTCCGAGACCTCAAGAACATGGGTCATGCGGCGCGGCTTCCCAGGTAAGCTTCAATCACGGCGGGGTTTTGCATGACCTCTTTGGGATCTCCTTCGGCCAGCAGCGCGCCTTGATTCAGAACAATCAGCCGTTCGGACACCGCCATAAGCAAACCCAGAACATGCTCGATCAAGATCACCGTACCGCCGACTTGATTGATCTTGCGCAAGAGTGTTTCAAGCGCCGCAACCTCGGGGCGCGTGAGGCCCGAGGCGGGTTCGTCCAGCATCAGCACCTTGGGCTGAGTGACCAGCGCCGAGGCGATCATTAGTTGTTTTCGCTCATAGACCGACAAGTCGGTGGTCGGCATATCTCTCCGGTCCGGGGCGAAGTCCACCTGATCAAGGGGCGCTTGCGGATCGGCATGCG
>JBCBGY010000131.1:0-12344 GCA_038526275.1 Pseudomonadota bacterium
TGGGCAGCTTTTGCGACGTCTCGCAAATTTGCACGTTTCTTGCCTGACCTGTCTGCCATAGCGGCAGATGTAAGCCCGCCCTGCGATGCGTTACAAGATGCCTTGACATACATCGCAGACGGATTTGTAACTAGTTACATCAAGCAAAAGGTGGCCATGCCGTGTTGGATCGGGCCGTAAACCGACAAGTTCAAAACATAGGGTTCAGCAGCGGTCGCCGGGCATTCCCTGGCTTTCCACCGAAGTCATTTACAGTGACAGAGCGCATTTCTCCGCGCGAGGTCCGCCGGTTTGATCTTCAAGCAGGCGACCTCCTGTCGGTCCGACCGGTTGGGATAGGTCAAACGCTGGCTCTGATCGTTTTTGACGATAAGGGTTGCATCGCTCCGGAGCGGCTCAGTCTTCCCGCCAATGATACCCTTGCTGCGGACGCGTTCGACAGCGCGGCGCTTCTTGGCTGGATCGCGGGCAATGGTGGCAATCCCCAGCAGTCCTTCTCTTCCACGCGGATCTTGTTAGACGATCAGATTGTGCTGCGTGCAAATGCACCCTGCACGCTGTGGGCCGCTAGCCCCGTCTCGCCCGAAGATCTGGTCAGCCAGTTTTCGCGGGGCCTGGTGGAGGTGTCCGTCAAGCAGACAGCCTCGGGTGGGGAAAATTTGCTGCCGCCCCCGCTGGGGGAAGTCAGAGACGAATTCACTGTTCCGCGCGGATCTGCCATGGCGTACGAGATGCGGCCCGGTGAAACGGTCCAGATCCTAGATGTAGAAGGTCAGCAATGTTCCGATTTCGTGGCCTTGCGTGCCGGTGCCCTGGATCAGGGCAAAGAGCTTTCGATCGACGGCACGGCCACCCGGTCTATGGTTCGCGGCGCTTATCCCGCCCCCGGATTGTTCGACAAGTTCTTCGATCAAGAGCTGCGTCCGATGATGCGGATGGTTCAGGATACCTGCGGACGGCATGATACTTTCGGGATGGCCTGCACTGCGCGCGGCTACGAAGAACGGGGCTTTCCCGGCCACCTGAACTGTTCGGACAATATTTCAGGCGCGTTGGAGCCCTTCAGCGTGCCCTATCGGCTGGCTTGGCCCGCGGTTAATTTTTTCTGGAACACCTGGATCGAACAGGACTCTCACCAGTTGATGACCGAGGAAAGCTATTCGCGACCGGGCGACTATGTGGCTTTGCAGGCCCTGGACGAACTGGTTTGTGTGTCGACCGCCTGTCCGGATGACATTGACCCGATCAACGGATGGAACCCGACCGATGTGCATGTGCGCATCTACAAGCCCGAGGTTCCGATCCGCCGGGCCGTGGCTTATCGCGAAAAGGAAGATGCGCCCATGTCGATCAGCCGTGAAAGCGCATTTCACCCCGCGACGTCAAAACTCACGTCTCACTTTGCCCCGGCACGGGATCTGTGGAGCCCCGTGAGTTTCCCGTCGGTCGGCACGGTTGGGGAATACTGGGCCTGCCGACGCGCGGCAACGCTCCAGGATATGTCTGGTCTGCGCAAATATGACATCGTCGGGCCGGATGCGGCGCGCTTGCTGCAGCGCGCGCTGACACGTGACATCGCCAAGCTTTCCGTATGGCGCGGCACCTATGCGTTGATCTGCGATGAAACGGGCGCGGTCATAGATGACGGCACGCTTTTTCGGCTGGGACCTGATCTTTTTCGGTGGTGCTGCGGATCGGAAGAAAGCGCGCGCGCGCTTGAAGAGATTGCCCAGGTCGAAGGTTTGCAGGTACGGATCAACGGTCATGGCAGCGCCTTGCCTAACCTCGCCTTGCAAGGGCCGCGTGCGCGGGATGTCTTGCGAAAGCTGGTCTTTACACAACCAACCGTGCCGTCGCTGGATCAACTGAAATGGTTCGGCGTAACGGTTGCCCGGGTGGCTGATCGGGACGGCGTACCCTTCATGCTCGCCCGGTCCGGCTATACCGGTGAATTGGGCTATGAACTGTTCTGCGCGTCATCCGATGCTCCTAAACTATGGGACTCTGTGATGGCGGCAGGCGAAGAGTTTGGGATCAAACCCATGGGATCGGCTGCATTGGAGATCGTCCGGATCGAAGCAGGTCTGGCGGCAGCAGGTGCGGAATTCGCGCCCGGCGTTGACGCGTTTGAGGCGGGCCTAGGCTTTGCCGTCTCCCTTAAGAACGCGGACTTCGTGGGGAAAGCCGCGTTGGAACGGAATGCCCAAGCTCCCCGGCGGGTGCTGAAAGGGCTTTGGTTTGATACCGACGATGTGCCCGCGCACGGCGCGCATGTTTATTCCGGGGAACGTCCCGTTGGCGTGATCACGTCCGCCACCCGGTCGCCAATCTATGAACGGACGATTGCGATGGCACGGTTGTCAGTGGAGTTCTCGGAAACGGGTATTCAACTGGCCGTTGGGCAAATGGATGGCCGGATGAAACAGCTTCCCGCAACGGTCTGCGATATTCCGTTCTACGATCCCAAACGGGAAAGAGCGCGGGCTTAGGCGTTTTGTGTGCTGTCGTTTTAGGCAGTCCTTAACCTAGTTCGGGTTTTCGTGCCGTCTGTGAAGTAACAGACAGGCGACTATGTCAAACGATGCGACTGGTGAGCCGACGCAGGGCCAAACGACTGTGTCAGGCAGGGGAAATCACTATCCAGCTGGCACGGCTGACCGAGATAAATGGGGGTTCTCCGAAGAAGCGCTGAAAGGTCTGGATGACCTGGATGCGCGCATTCCTCCCCAAGCAACTGAGGCGCGCCCCGAGGGCCAAGTGAGCTTTGCCTCAACAGAACGCCTGTCTCCGGATCATAGTGCAGGTGGCGGTCTGCTAACGGATGACCGCGGCAATAAACGACCGCATTACTGGGGCCACAGGGAACGGCTTCGGTCGCGGTTTTTGACCGGTGGCCACAAGGCCATGCCGGAATATGAGCTGCTGGAACTGCTTCTTTTCAATGCTATTCCCCGGATCGATGTGAAACCGTTGGCCAAACGCCTGCTGGCGGAGTTTGGCGACCTTAACGGCGTGATTGCCGCTTCCGAGCACCGCATTTCAAAAGTGGAAGGCGCGGATAAATGGGTGTTCTACCACTTGCGCCTGGCCGAGGCTTTCGCCCATCGCATGGGGCGCGCGAAAGTCTTGCATCGTGATGTGATCGGCGGGTGGCAGGACCTGATCCAATATTGCCGGACCGCCATGGCGCACCGTCCCACAGAACAGTTCCGTGCGCTCTACTTGGACCGGAAGAACGTGCTGATCGGAGATGAGGAGCAAGCCGAAGGAACGGTCAATCACGTCCCCGTCTATCCGCGCGAAATCGCCAAGCGGGCTTTGGAGCTGAATGCGAGTGCCGTGATCCTCGTCCATAACCATCCGTCGGGTGATCCGACCCCGAGCGATGCCGACATCGACATGACAGCTTTGATCCATGACGCATGCAACGCTATTGGGGTCACAATCCATGACCATGTGATTATCGGAAAGGAAGACGAATTCTCTTTCGCAGCACATGGATATCTTGGCTAAGCAACAGGATTCGCGAACGAGCTCAACAACCCGTTCGTTCATGAACAGCTAGTGGAACCGCTCTCCTAACGCGCAAAACCATTTCGGCCGTCGCTTCAAAAAAAAGACGCTGTGATATGTCGGCGCACTCTGCGCGTTCGCCCCATCACGGCACCATGCTCAACTCCTTGCACAATGGCTCGGCAACGACCGGGCCTCTGTTTACTTGGGAGGAACGCATGAGAAAGACTCTTGCATCTGGGATTTCAGCACTGGCGCTGGTTTCCGCTGGCGCCGCTTTCGCAGGGGGCCATGAAGGCCCGCTGAAGATCGGCGTTATGGCCGTTCTGGAAGGCACCTATACGGTTCTGGGCGAAGACAGTGTTCGCGGTGTTCAGCTGCGCCTGGAAGAAGCCGGAAACGAAGTGGCGGGACGGCCGATCGAAGTGATCATCGGCGGCACGAATGGTAGCCCTGACGTTGCTGTTCGTACGGCACGCAAGCTGGTCGAGCAGGATGGTGTAGACCTGATCATTGGCCCGCTTTCCGGTTCCGAAGGCATCGCTTTGCGCGACTATGCCAAGGAAGTTCCGGATGTAACCATCATCAACGGCTCTTCGGGCGCGATGGAAACGACTTTCGTGTCGCCTTCCGAAAATTTCTTCCGCTTCAACTCCGATGGGGCGCAGTGGTCCGTGGGTCTGGGCGACTATGTCTTTAACGAAAAGGGCTATGAGACTGTCGCCACGATCGGCGAAGACTATTCCTTCATCTATACCCAAGTCTTTGGTTTCGCGACAGAATTCTGTGCGGCTGGTGGCGAGATCACCGATCGGTACTGGGTGCCGCTTGGCACCAAGGACTTTGGCTCGATCATTGCGGCGCTGCCTGACGATGTAGATGCGATCTATCTGGGTCTGGGCGGCGGTGACGCTGTGAACTTCCTCAACCAGTACCAGCAGGCTGGCGGTGACGCGAACCTGATCGGCGGCACAATCATGGTCGACGGTACGGTATTGAACTCCAAGGGCGATGCGAAAGCGGCCCTGGTCGGTGTGCCGTCCTCGGGGCCACAGGCCGACAACTGGGAAAATGAAAACTGGCAGTCCTTTGTCAGCCTGTACCAGGAGACTTTCCCAGAGGATAAGCGCTTCCCGACACCGTCGCTGTTCGCAACGCTCTACGGCAACGCCACGATGGCTGCTCTGACCTGCGTCGAAGAGGTTGGTGGCGATCTGACCGACGGTCAGGCTGCGTTCCGGCAGTGTCTGTCGAGCCTCGAATTGGATGCGCCGAACGGCAAGATCTCTCTGGATGGAAACCGCCAGGCGATTGCCGCGAACTTCGTGACCGAAGTGGTTGAAAACGAAGACGGCACCTTGTCCAACGAGGTGGTCAAAGTGATCGACGGCGTACCGCAAACGCTTGGGCTTGATGCCGAAGTGTTTGCTGGCATCGGGCTACCGAGCCGCGACGTCCCGGAGTGCAAGGCGTCTTACTAAGTCGCACTGTTCCGGGCGGTCGCCGCCCGGAACCACCCTGCACAAACTGTATCTATTCTAACCCAGGTGATCACGATGACGCTGATCGCATACCCGACTCGTATCCATTTTTCTGACGGTGTTCTGGAAGAAGCCCTGCGTTCGGAGCTGGAGGCGCATGGATATAGTCGGCCGTTGTTGATTTTTGAAGAAGATGCTCTGAGCGGCGAACTGACCGAACGGGTTAAAGCTGGCCTCCCGTTCCGCGCCGGTCCAACTGAAATCATCATCGGACCGAAAGACAGCAAGTACGATACAGCCGAAGCGGCGCGCGACCAGGTCAAAGCCGCACCGCCGGATGTCTTGGTGCCATTTGGGTCGGCAAGGGCCATCGCGCATGCGCGCAAGGTCCGTCATATGATCCACCAAAGCGGGGGGACCACACCCGACCCGCTGGACATGTTCGCCATCCCGGGCGTGGACGGTTTGCCAAATCCCTGCCGCACGGCTTTTGATCCATCGCTATCGATGCTGGATGCGGCCAGCCGGTCTGGTCTGCCACGGATCGTGATCTGCGATCCAACTGTCAGTGAGAATGCCACCGAGGACGAAATGATCGGCGCGGCGATGGACGCGTTCGCACGGTGCCTCGAAACCTACCTGTCGGACGGCTACAATCCGCCCGCTGATGGAATGGCGGTTGATGGCTTGACCAGGGCCCTGACCCGCATTCGAAGCCAAGCCGACATCAGTGGCGGGACAGTCCGGCGGGAGTTGATGGCGGCCAATTTGAACGCGCGGCTGGCGCAGCAAAAGGGGATCGGACCCACCCAACTGCTGTCGGACGTTTTGCGCGAACCCCATGGCAACCGTCTGCAATCCGGGCCACTTGCGCGCGTTTTGCTGCCAGCCATTTTGGGGGAACGCAGCGTGCCCGAAGATCGGCACCGTCATCTGAACCGGGTTCTTGAGCTCGACAGGGATGGGCCGTTGAACGAAGAGATTGAGCGTATCGTGGGCGACTTGCCGTTTTCCTGTCGGCTGTCCGATCTGGGGCTGACACACGAAGACATCGTAACCGCGAATGCGCAGATCGATACGCTGTCAAACGGGGGGGCCAAGGCCACGTCTGACGGCATGATGTCTATCATGGAGGCTGTTCTTTAAAATGAAACCGCTTTTGATCGGTGGCGAATGGGTTACGACCTCGCATGCCGTCGACAACGTCAATCCATCGGATACCGCAGACATTATCGATCAATATGCCCAAGCCGGGCGCGCCGAGACCCAGGCGGCGATTTCGGCGGCGCGCACGGCGTTCGAAAGCTGGGCTTACTCTACACCGCAACAACGCCATGACGTACTGAAGGCGGCGGGTGACGAGATCCTGGCGCGAAAGCAAGAAATCGGAACCTTGCTGAGCCGCGAAGAAGGCAAAGTCATTGCGGAAGGCATCGCCGAAACTGTGCGGGCAGCGCAGATCTTTCACTTCTTTGCGGGGGAGGCGTTGCGGCTGACCGGCGATCTGGTGCCCTCTGTCCGGCCCGGCATAGGCGTTGAAATCACGCGCGAACCGGTCGGAGTGGTGGCGGCCATTGCGCCTTGGAACTTCCCGATCGCGATTCCGGCCTGGAAGATCGCCCCTGCCATTTGCTACGGAAATGCAGTTGTGCTCAAACCTGCGGAACTGGTGCCTGGATGCGCTTGGGAGATCGCAGATGTTCTGCATCGCGCCGGATTGCCTGCAGGTGTCCTGAACTTGGTCATCGGCCCTGGATCGGTGGTGGGTCAGACGCTGCTGGATGATCCTCAGGTCGACGCGGTCACTTTTACGGGCTCGCAAGGCGTTGGAGCGCGCGTGGCAGAGGCGTCCAGCCGACTGATGCGCAGATGCCAGCTCGAGATGGGCGGTAAGAACCCGTTGGTGGTGTTGGACGACGCTGATTTGGACCTCGCCGTGGATGTGGCGCTGAATGGCAGTTACTTTTCGACCGGCCAAAGGTGTACGGCCTCGTCCCGGTTGATCGTTACCGAAGGCATACATGGCCGCTTCATCGAAACCCTCGCAGAGCGGTTGCGCGCGACGCGGGTTGGACATGCGCTGGACGCTGACTCGCGCATTGGCCCTGTGGCCAGTGCGGACCAACTGGCACAGGATGTCGAATATATCGAAGTGGCACGGCGTGAGGGCGGAACACTGCGAACTGGCGGAGATCTGTTAACGCGTCCGACGGAGGGTTACTTTCTCAATCCAGCGCTCTTCACCGAAACAACGCCAGACATGCGCATCAATCGGGAAGAGGTTTTTGGCCCTGTCGCTTCTGTTATCCGGGTGCGCGACTATGACGAGGCCTTGGCGGTCGCCAATGATGTCGAATTCGGACTGTCCGCTGGAATTTGTACCAGCAGCTTGAAATACGCCACTGATTTCAAAAGAAAATGTCAGGCGGGGATGGTCATGGTCAACTTGCCGACAGCGGGCGTAGATTACCACGTTCCGTTCGGAGGACGTAAAGCTTCAAGCTACGGCCCGCGGGAGCAAGGCAGCTACGCCAAAGAGTTTTTCACCATCGTCAAAACAGCCTACACGGCCGCCTGAAGGTCCGCCAAGACCTTGGCACAAAGGCGTGGATGGGTGGTTTTTTTGGTTTATCAATCCAGGACGTAGCGTAACTTTGCGTATGATTCTTGTGCGCAAAGGCTTGTTCGAACGCAAATGATATGCCCCCGTACCAGAAAATAGCTCGGTCCGGGGGCGACGAACGAGCGCTAGCCAAGGGGAGGAACACCGATGAGCAACGCAGTCGCTGTTGCGCATGGCGAATTTGGTCGCGCCGCGATTTATGCGCTTGACCGTCCTATTGTGACCCATGCCCACCGGGAGGGGCACTTGGTTTTCCACGTGGACGGCCCTCCGGCCGCGATGACAGTAGCCGACCAGACCTATGCAAACGTCAAAGACTCGATCATCGCAATCAGCCCGTGGGAGCCGCATAACTTCCAGAATGCGCCGAATAGCACGTCCATCTACCTGGTGCTCTACATCAAGCCGATGTGGTTTTTGGAAAACAGCAATTCCGCAGAGTTCGCCCTGAGTTTTGGCCGCTGCAACATGCCAGTGACCAAAGCTGTTCAGACGCTGGTCAATCGCTTGACCACATTGCTTTTGCACGAGGATATGTCGGCAAAGTTCGACAATTTGCTCTTTTCGCTGACCCGCGCCTGCTTTGATCTGAGCTGGCAGGCCTGCGATTCGATGCTGATGACAAAAAGCGCAATGCGGTTCAATGATTACCGCGTGCGTCGCTCATTGCGGGTGATGCAGGAGAACCTGACCGAAGAGTTTGAGATGGAGGAACTGGCCCGCGCGGTTGGTCTTTCACGCCCACACTTTTTCAAGCTGTTCAAGCAGCAGATGGGCGTGACCCCGAACATCTATATGAACACGCTGAAAAGCGAACAGGCCATCGAAGATCTGCTTACGACGGACAAATCGGTAACAGATATCGCGCTGGAGCTTGGCTTTTCCTCGCAGGCCAGCTTCACGCGGTTCTTTTCGTCGAACGTTGGGATCGCGCCTAGCGAGTATCGTCGTGCATCCTGCAATGCGGGCGTCGCTTTTCCTATGCTAGGCCAATAGGCGATACTTTCGGGTATGCCGCATTTGCCTGCCCGCCCCTAAGCTCTTCTCCAAAGCGCGCAATACGACGCGCAAAAACATGGGAGGAGATCCGGCTGTGTGCGGGATTGCAGACACGGAGCGTGTCCGGTGAGGGCGTTTGTCAACGACCACCCGGTCTGGTCCGCCATTATAGCGATCGTCGCCGCCATCCTGATTTGGATGATCTTCGCGATTTGGCCCGAATGGTTGGTTGATCTGATCGGTCGGAAGAAGGTTTTCCTGAACGCTCTCTTCAACGGGATCACGCTTGGCGGGCTCTATTTCCTGGTCGCCAGCGGGTTCACATTGATCTTCGGGCTGATGCGCAATGTGAACCTGGCGCACGGCTCACTTTACCTTCTGGGCGGTTACATCGGCTACTACGTGGCGGATTCCACCGGTCTTTGGCTGCTGGCCTTTCCGGTCACGTTTGTGGTCGTTGGCGCCCTTGGGGTGCTGCTGCAGATCTTCGTGTTTCAACGGATGGAAGGCCAGGACCTGCGTCAGACCTTGGTGACCATTGGCATATCCATTGTTTTGGCCGACTTGATGCTGTGGGGCTTTGGCGGGGATTTCTTTAACATCTCGCCGCCTTCGTGGCTGTCCGGCCCGATGGAGACCTTTTTCATATCCAGCGTCAAACGGTCCGGTGATCTTGTATATCTGAAGTACCCGCTGGTGCGCCTGGTGATCTTCGCAGCCTCGGTCGTGGTGGGCATCGCCATGTGGCTCGCGCTGAACAAAACCCGCGTCGGTATGCTGATCCGGGCCGGAGTGGATGATCGCGACATGTTGTCGGCCACGGGTGCACGCATCCAGTTGGTGTTTATCGGCGTCTTCGCCTTTGGGGCCGGCCTTGCCGGGATTGCTGGCGTCGTCGGCGGTACCTTCCAGTCTGTTGCGCCGGGCGAAGACATCCGCTTCCTGCTCGCCTCGCTCGTTGTGGTGATCGTGGGTGGCATGGGGTCGATCCCCGGCGCCGCACTTGGGGCGCTCCTGATCGGCTTGGCGGAGCAGTTCGGCTCGGTCTACTTTCCGACCTACGCGGTCGTGCTCACGTTCCTGATCATGGTCGTTGTCCTGGCCTTCCGCCCTCAGGGCTTGCTGGGGAGGTCGTAGATGGCGGTCAGCGATCTTGATCCCGCCGTCAGAGGCTCTGCTGACCGCAGCTGGTTGGAGCGGATTCCGGCGCAGTACTGGATCATCTGCGTTCTGCTTTTGGTGCTGCCCGCTTTCGCGAACGACTTTGTTTTGTTCCAGCTTATGGGCTGGACCTTTATCCTGGGGATGATCTCGCTCAGCCTTATGTTCTTGGCAGGCTATGGCGGCATGGTGAGCCTTGCGCAGATGTCCATCGCTGGGATGGCGGGCTATATGATTTCGGTGTTCGGCGACACGGCGATCACTGAGATCTCGCAAGGCTGGCCCTGGTGGGTGGTGATCCCGCTCGCGCTGCTGATCGCCATGCTGTTCGCGACGGTGATAGGATGGCTCGCCGTGCGGACCGAGGGGATCTATACGATCATGATCACCCTCGCCATCGCGGCAGCGTTCTTCTACTTCACCCGGCAGAATTACGAGATATTCAACGGCTTCACGGGCTTTAATGGCGTGCTGCCGCCGCGACTCTTCGGGGTAGATTGGCGCGGACCAGAGGCGTTTTACTATCTCACGCTATTCTGGGCGGCCTTTTTCTATTTCGCCACGATCTACATCTCGCGCGCCCCCTTCGGCTTGGCGCTGCAAGGGGTGCGCGACAATCCACGTCGCATGGCCGCCCTGGGCTATAATGTGACGGCGCATCGGGTCGCGGCCTATACCTTGTCCGCTCTGCCTGCGGGCATCGGCGGCATCCTTCTGACCTGGCAGTCTGCGCAGATTTCTCCTGGGACGGCAGGCATTCAGGCGGCCATCGATATTCTGGTGATCGCGGTGATCGGTGGGTTGCGTCACCCGATCGGTGCGTTCATTGGCGCCTTTATCTATGTGCTGCTGAAGACCTTCGCCATCGACGTTCTGGTGGCGCTTGGGCTCAGCGGTGAACGGTTCCAATTGCTGATCGGCTTGGGCTTTCTGATCATCGTCTTCTTCTCGCCGGACGGTCTGCTGGGCCTGTGGGAGAAGCTGCGCGCCAGCGGCCGTAAAGACCCGCTCACAGGTCAGGAGCGAGACGAGACATGAGCCTCGCCGAGCCCCAGATCGCCGACCGCCTCGCCGCGACGGCCACGGACAATGCCCTGGAACTGCGGGGCCTGTCCAAGAAGTTCGGGGCGCTCGCCGCCCTGTCCGACATCGAACTGACGGTCAAGCCGGGCGAACGGCGGGCTGTGCTGGGCTCTAACGGTGCCGGGAAAACAACGCTCTTCAACTGTATCACCGGCGATTTCCCGGCCACGACCGGATCTATCCGGTTCTTCGGTGAAGATATCACCGCCTTTCCGCCGCAGGAACGCATTCGCCGTGGTTTGCGGCGCACCTATCAGATTTCGCTCCTGTTCAGCGGTCTGACGGTCTTTGACAATGTCTACCTTGCCTGTCGGGGCGTGTCCCGGGGCCGTTTCTCGCTGATCCGCCCGCGCCGCGATGATGCGCTGATGCAGGCGACGCAGGAACTGGTATCGTTGGTTCATCTGGATGACGCGGCGCAAAAGCCAGTGGCGGATCTGTCCTACGGCCAGCAGCGGCAGCTTGAGATTGCCATGGCCCTTGCAGGCGCCCCCCGCTTCATCCTGTTCGACGAACCTGCTGCGGGGCTCAGCCCGGCTGAACGGCGCGAGCTGATCGAGATCCTGACAAGCCTGCCCAGCCATGTTGGCTACATCATCATCGAACATGACATGGACGTCGCGCTGCGCGTGTCAGAACATGTCACCATGATGCATAACGGGCGGATCTTCAAAGAAGGCAAGCCTGCCGAGATCGAAGAAGATCCGGAAGTGCAGGCGCTTTACTTGGGTGGTGACGATGGCTGAACGGTCCGCCACGCCCACGCTCGATATAAGGGACCTGAACGTCTATTACGGGCAGTCCCACGCGTTGCAGGGCGTCGACCTGACCTTGGATCATGGGGTTCTGAGCGTCGTTGGCCGGAACGGCATGGGCAAGACGACCATGTGCAAGGCGATCATGGGGTTGGAGCCTGTCTCCAGCGGGTCGATCAGCTTCAACGGGCAGTCCCTGATCGGGCGCGGCCCTGCCGAAGTGGCCCGCCTGGGTATCGGCTATGTTCCCCAGGGGCGGCGGCTCTGGCGGTCGCTGACGGTCGACGAGCATCTGAAGCTTGTGGCGACGCGTGGCGGCGCCTGGACGGTCGAACGGATCTACTCGGTGTTCCCGCGCCTGGCAGAGCGGAAGTCGAACGGCGGCGGGCAGCTTTCTGGCGGCGAACAGCAGATGCTGGCCATTGGGCGGGCGCTTCTCCTGAACCCCAAGCTGTTGGTCATGGACGAGCCGACCGAAGGTCTCGCCCCCGTGATCGTCAACCAGGTCGAAGAGATGCTGATCCGCCTTGGCGAAGAAGGCGATATCGACGTTCTGGTGATCGAACAGAATATCGGTGTGGCCTGTGCCGTGGCCGAACAGGTCGCGATCATGGTCAATGGTCGGATCAATCGCGTGATGGATGCGGGCGTCCTGGCCAGTGACCGCGATCTGCAACAGGCGCTGTTGGGTGTTGGTCGGCACGCGCATGACGAAACGCCGGACAGCCC
>JBCBGY010000132.1:0-6005 GCA_038526275.1 Pseudomonadota bacterium
AGAATTCAGTTAAAAGATTGGCTCAATTTAGTATTTTTGTTGGTGATGGTGCCCCACACGGAGCCAGTATTTTCAAATAAATCATTTCTATACAATTACTTACACAAATCAAACTAAGTGTAGACCACCTTTTGGCCCCTCAAAAAGCAACCTGTTTCCTTTGGCCAGCCGATTAAATGATCGGTTATCCCCTCGTTTCTCAGAACGGGCTTTCGCTGCGGGTGCATGACCCATGTAGCCACAAATTCACACTCTGCGGGACAAAGGGTGAGTTCGCTGCGTTTGCGCGCGAGGCTGCTTTCGTGCGCTTTGCGGACCTTCACCTTGGATTGCACACAAGTTGCACACCTAAAGTGGCTACGACCTTGATTCAGTCAGACGGTTTGTTCACTCCTCCAGGGACCGGACTCCGCGAGGCCAAATCACACCAAGTGTTTTTTCGTTCAACGCATAATCCCAATCAAATCATGAGTGGGCGCGTTCACTGTTCCGTAGAGCGAGCACCGACCTACGCAATCTGTGTTATGCGCCAATTGAACTCTGCAGTTTCGCCCCTTGACGGCACGCCAAAACCTGTTGCGAAGTCTCCCACTGACGGATTATCGTCAAAGAACAGCTTTCTAAGGATCCCCACCCCTTCACCGCCGCGATCTTGAAGCAAAGTGCCTTTTTCTGGGGTCGTTGCTTCCGTGTAATAGCCTCGCGACACTAGAAAGATCCTTTCTATGTCAGCCCCTTGAGCCTTCCACTCGCCGATAGGCCGACCATCTGGCAATTTTCCACTTGGTGCAAGAAGCTCCAAGGAAACCCTGACGCCCTCGACCGAAGTTTCGGCGCCTTTGATCTCAATTTCAATGTTCATGAATTGGCCTTCCATAAATGTGTCATTGGTTGAAACCCGCCGTGTTGAGCTTGGGCGGAGCTTGTCGCTTGGCCTGAACGACGTTACGCCTTGAGAGGAGTTTGTCGCGGTGTGTGGCGGCCAGATGCGACCGATGCCCCAGGGTGTTCCTCTCAGCAATCGCTCTCGCCGCTCTTGTCATCTATTGGTTATGAGTCCTGAACCTAGATGGGATACACAAAACGTGGTGAAGCAGATCGTCATTCAAGGTTAAAGTTTCCTGTTTGGCCATTGCTTTTCAAGGTTCTCATGCTCGTCCCTCGAGTGCAGTCCGGCCACAAGTTAACGTCCAACGGTATTTGCGCGAGGATAGCATTTGCCGACAGATCGAATTGGACTAAGAAGTGCTCGGTGTGACCAGTTTCTGGAGCAGGCTTTGGAGCCGTTTCATAGGAATTTGAACTGAACGATCCATCTGTTAGTTGCATCTTCGTGAGGTACAAGACGCGAACCACCGGGAACCCATCAGAGGCATTTCTTTTTGTTGTGCAAAGGATAAACGATGGGTTGTCTCTGATTACTTCAATTGGTTCTTGTTGAGCACCCGCCAATTTTGGCATTGCAAGTACCGCGAAAAGTGCAGTTAGGAGCTTCTTCATGCTTGCTTCCTTTACTCATACGAAGCCAAACTCAAAATCGTCGACCAGACTAAAGCCTCCGGCTTCGGCTGTTGCGTCGTCTGTGACGCGGAGGGCGAGCGTGTTGGCGTCTTTTTCGATGAGTTCGAAGGCCTTGTTGCCAGCCAGATCGAAGCCCTGGAAGTCGTCGAAGGCGCTGGTGAAGCCGCTTGAGGCGGTCAGGATCACGAACTCGTCGCCGATCTCGGCATCGAAGTCCGCCGCGACGTCCAGTGCCAGCGTGCCCATCTGATCGAGCGCGCCGTTCACGCGGATGAGGCCGTTCGAGACATCCGCCCCACTGCCTGAGAGGCCAACGGCCAGGGTGCCGCGTTCGGTCAGCTCAATGCCTTCGCTCAGCCACAGATCACCGTCCGAGGTCGCCCCGAGCACACCTTCAAGGGCGGCAATGTCATCGGCCCGAAGCGTGCCGTTGTCGGCAACGATCGCACCTTCAACAAGGAACTCGTCTAAGTCGTTTCCGGACCACATGCGTCCTTCGCCTGTGATCTCCATATCGGCCCCGATCGTGACGATCTCGGAACCGCTGAGTTGGCCGTTCAGATAGACGTAGTTCTGCTGGTTGTTTGACAGTGGCGCATTCGCATCCGACAAGCGGATCGTACCTGTCCCCTCAATCGCCTGTTCGCCATTGAAGTACATGTAGACGTACCGGCTTGGATCAGCAGACAGTTCAAGTTCGGCGTTCAATATGAGGCCATTTTCAACATACGAGAAGAGATTGGTACCGCCGAAGGCCGCATCCATATCCAACGTGACCGCATCAAGCGTCGCACCGTTGCCAACCGTCAACTCACCTGTCTGGCCCGTCGCCGCCTCGAAGACCGTATTCTCGATCCGCTCGGACAGAACAACTGCGCCGTCGCTGGCATCCACTGTCAGGGTTTCGCCCTGGTTGTCGAGATCAGTCAGGACGAGCGATCCATCGCGCCCGACAACCGTGCCAAGGATCTGCAGACTGTCTTCCGCCCGGTTCGCCTCGAGCCGACCAGTCCCGGTGATCTCGACACCCGCGCCAAAGGTCAGAACCTCCGCATCCGCCGACTGGCTGATCAAAGTGATCCGGTTGTCAAAGCTGCCCGACGGCGCATTCGCGCGCGTCAGATCGATGCTGCCCGTGCCGTCAATGATCTGTTCGCCGTTCACATAAAGATAGGCATAGCGACTTGTCCCTGAGGCCAGTTCCAGAGATGCATTCAGCGTCAGACCATCCTCAACATAGGCAATGTCAAAATTCGTGGTACTGCCAAGTGCGGCGTCCATGTTGAACGTCACACCCTCCATCCGCAGACCACTGCGCAGCCCAACCGAACCCGCCCCATTCACGACCGTGTTTTCAACAATGTCGCTAAAGAACACGCGGCCTTCAATGGCATCGACGGTCAGTGTTTCATCAGCATTGTCCACCCGCTCCAAGAACAGTGTACCGTTTTCAATCCCTTTGGCTTCGCCAAGGATCTGGATCCGGTCCTCACTCCGGTTCGTTGTAACCGTACCATCGCCAAGGATCGTCAGATCTTCCCCAAAGGTCAGGGTCTCGCGCTCCGTCGAGAACTGGCTGCGCAATTGGACAAAGTTGCGTCCCGACAGGGCCTCATCGCCAATCGCATTCGCCCGGCTCAGCAGGATTTCGCCAGAACCAGCAATCGTTTGCTCACCATTGAGATACAAATAAGACGTCCACTGCTGCGTTGCAGCAACTGACAGTTCACCGTCAACCATCAGGTCCTCGTTTACAGAAAGCTGGGCAGAAGCGTTTGCGGTGACACCCTCAATCTCGGCCTCGCCGGTGACCGTCAACCCGTTCACCGTCGCACTCTGGATCCGCGTCACCCCGGCGCCACCAAGCGTAATGTTAGAATGTGCGCCGCCATCCTGCAGCCGAACATCTGCGCTCTCAGCTACGTCGAAGACCGTGTTTTCAATCAGAGAAAGTTCAACCCAGCCACCACCGGCACTGTCAAGCGACAGAACCTCGCCAGCATTGTCGATGTAATTCATGTAAAGTTGGCCACCGACCGCAGTCACATCCCCAAGGATCTGATATCTGTCATCAGCGCTTTCGACGTAAATCCAACCCTGACCCTCAATCGATAAATCAGCGCCCAGAACAGCCGTTTCACGAACACTGTTATCAAGGCTATCAAGATACAACGAGGCACGTGTACTAACCCCGTCCAAAACAATCTTGCCCGACCCGTCAACAACTTGGTTGCCCTGCAGGTAAATCTGCGCAGTGCGGTTCGCAAGCGAGACAACGCTCAGCTCACCATCAACTGTCAAACCATCCCGAGCAAACAAACGCGCCGTCGAGAACTCCCACGACACCTCACCGTCAACCAACAAATCAACATTCGACCACGTCCCACCTGTGATCGTCGCGGCATCAGCACCCACGAATGCTGTGTCCAGGACCTGATCAGTGTAGTTCTGATTCAGGTTTGGTAGAACCGGGTCGGCTGGCAGATCGCTGCGTGTCAATTGTTGGCCACCCAGATCGGTCGCAACAACCCGCGCAAAGATCGAGTTGGTACCTTCGATAAGTGCAAAGCTGCGCGTGTCGTCAATGACGAATCCTGTCACGGCATCGAAGCCATCAATGTTAAAGCCGCCGTTTGTGCGAATGATCTCGAACTCGGTGCCAATTTCAGCATCGAAGTCAGATGCAATGTCTAGATTCAACGTGCCGTCCCGGCGCAACAGGCCGGACACATTCAGCAGACCACTGGTCGCATCAAGCCCCGCACCAGAGAGCGCGATTGTCAGATCTGTGCTGTCCGCAAAACTCAAATCGCGATCCGTGTTCAACAATGCAGAGGCATCCACCGACATGCCGCCATCAACGTCACTCACGCCTTGCAGCGACAAAGAGCCGCCGGTTGCGATCACATCGCCTTGCAGGTCGATGACATCCCCGGCCGAGACGGTGATGTTCCCGGTACCGCGTAGCGTCATGTCGGCACCGATTGTGAACACTTCCATATCGGAACTTAGGCCGGTGAAGTTGATGGTGTTCCGTACAGACCGGCCATCAATCGCATTTTCATCAGACAGAAGGATTGTGCCATCGCCGTCAAAGCCCTGCGGGCCCACAACATTCAAGGTTGCCGTCGCAAACTCCGAACCTGCAAAGGTCAGATCGCTCCCCGTGAGTGTGAGGCCTTCACGCAATGTCACAGTCTGGTTCGAGAACTCAGCCTCGAACCGGGCGTCCATGCCAAGCTCCACGTCCTTTAGGATCAGACCGTTCAGCAGTTGGGCAAACCCGGTGTTCCCTGTCGCGGCAATAAGCGCTGTGTGCGAGACACTTTCCGCGAGCCGCAAAGCACCGCCGGATGCGTTCACTGTCAAAGCCGCATCGCCATTGTCTATGTCGTGCAGTGTCAGAGGCCCGCCATCCACAACAACGTCACCCAGGATACGGATGGCATCACCCGCATCATCAGCTGAGATCGTGCCGGTGCCCTGAAGCGTGATGTCCTCACCAAAGGTCAGAACTTCCTCGGTGGAGCTCACCCCGTTCAAACGGATTGCATTGCTGGTTGTCCCGGCCGGGTTGGCAGACAATGAGATAGTGCCCATCCCGCCAACGTTTTGCGTGCCGAGGAACTCCAATTCAGCCAGATTGCTGAAGCCCTGGAGCCCCAAAGTGGCATCCTGCAGTGCCAAGCCAGAGTAAACATCAACGCGGTTCTGGGCCGAGCTGGCATCAACAAGCGCATCCATGGCAAAGGTCACGCCGTCCAATGAAGTCCCGTTCAGGATGTTCAGGGCGCCGGTCGTGCCATTCACCGCTTCGAACACCGTGTCGCGGGTCCAGGACCCGATGGTCACCGATCCTTCCGACGCGTCTACCGAGACGCTCGCACCATCATTGTCCAGGTCACGCACGGTCAAAGCGCTACCGTCCACACCAACAAGCGTGCCAAGCATCTCGATACTGTCAACGCCCGTCTGGCTCACCCCGATGGAGGCATGTCCTTGCAGCGTGATACCCTCTGCAATCGTCAGGGTTTCTTCACCACCGGAGAAGTTGTTCAAGGTCACCGTATGTTGTGCCAACTGGCCAAATCCGCTGTCGCGCACAAAATCGATAACACCCGTCCCGGAGACTGTCTGCGTGCCTTGATACGTTGTCGACACACGCGCCTGTTGCGAGCCGCTCTGGGTCAGCGTCACATCATCTAGCTCAAGGCCCTGCTCAATCGTAAAGCTCAGGTTCGAAGAGAGAGCCTGAACAGACGTGTCGGTCTTGAAGGTCACATTCTCAAACGTGCTTGGACCATTTCCTTGGGTCGTTTCGTCACCAACGATGTTGGCATCCGTGATACGCGACTGCCCGTCTTGCAGAATGACGTCCGTTTTTTCAAACAGCGGACGCGCCTCAGGCACGAAGGGCGCACGATTGATGAAGCCTCCGGCTTCGGCTGTTGCGTCGTCTGTGACGCGGAGGGCGAGCGTGTTGG
>JBCBGY010000132.1:6105-12338 GCA_038526275.1 Pseudomonadota bacterium
ACCGTCAACCAACAAATCAACATTCGACCACGTCCCACCTGTGATCGTCGCGGCAAAGTCGGAACTTCCGTCGATCTCGGTGTCTTTCAGCGTTCCTCCAGATGTTCGCAGGACACCGTTGCTTCCTTCGATCAACCCGGCTTGCAGGGTGCCACTTTGAACGTCCAACGTTCCAGTAAGTACAATTCTCTCAACTTCAGTGTTCAGGTTTCGATAAACAACGGTTGAGCCTTCATTGAGCACCAAGGCCACACCGTCTGTATCTGTGGGCAGCGCCCCATCGCGCCACTTCGAAACATCGCTCCAGTCACCGCCATTAGGGTCTGTCCAAACTGCGGTTGCGTCGACAACTTCCAAGCTTTGCGAGATTACAGAACCACCGACCGGATTGCCTGCGATGTCTGTGACGGAAGTGAGGTCAACCAAAAGGTCGTAAGTGCCAAGGTCAAGTGTACCGAAGTCAAACTGAACGATCCTGTCGGAACCCAGGATGTTAACCGAAACAGCTTCGATCACAGCACTACTTGCGTCAGTCAGCGTCGCCAACACAGTGCTCACCGAAGAAACATCAATGGCTTCATTGAACACCACTCGAACCGTGGTGCCGTCCACGAGAGTAAGCCCTCCATCGCTCGGCGTCAGACGGATGATCTCAGGTGGCGTGATATCTTCAATAATATCAAATTCAATCGGGTCACTAACGGCAATGTTCCCACCCGTATCAGTGGCGCGCACTTGGAAGCTGCCTTGTGTTACGGCTTCAGCAAGGTTGGGTACGCGGAATTTCAGATCGTAGGGGATCGAAAGGTCCGTGCGCACAACATCGCCGTTGACCAACAGTTCAACTTTTTGGATCTGGACATCGTCCGTCAGAGTGATGGGTAAGCGAACGTCTGTGCCTTCTTCAATTTGGATGCCGTCTGCTGTGGGATCGGCATCAATATCGAGAGGATCAAACGCAACCTCCGGCGCGATGCCATTGGTGTCAAATCCAAGCGCATTGATAACGTGGAAGTTGCCGTCGGCGTCCCCGACGTAGACGAACCCGGCGGATACAACTGTCGCTGTTGGCGCGGCGTCCAGATCAAAGCGCGTTACAAACTGGTCTGTCTGGAGTGGATCTGAATTATCCACGACCATAACGCTGTTCGTACCAAATACACCGCCAAGGCGACCAACGGTGATACCAATTCCATTCCCTGCGTCGGCGAAATCCGTCCCGGACAAAGAACGATCATCTGGCCCGCTGAACAGACTTGGGGCATCGGGGTTTGAAATGTCTATCGTGCCGTAGCCTGCGTTGAAACCGGCATCGGCAGGGACGTACAAAATGCCATCTGATGCAAAGAGCTTATCTGACTCCAAACGTCCGACCCAAGACTGCCCTGCAAGGCTGAGTGTCCCACGCAAGTTCAAGACATCATCTACCACGTCAAAGACGCTCAACGTGTTCGTGTTGTCCATGACGTAAAGCAAACCGCTCTCCATCGTCATGGCCCGGACGTTGCTCGCACTTGTGGGTATGTCCAGACGCTGAAGACGATCGCCGGTCACGAGGTCGTAGACGAGGATTTCCCCGTCATCCGCCCCGTAGAGGCGTCCACTGTCCACTTCGATCTGGCTGACGGACTCGCCGATCGTGGCAACCAGTTGCGGGTCTGTGGGCGTAGAGACGTCCAGAATTTGAATGCTGGACCCCGTTGCGACTGCGGCCAAAGACAATTGCCCATCAACCGCAACATCCACGGCGCTGCCCGGTATGTCATATTGCGTCAGAAGGCGTGGCGCTGTGCGCTCGGACAGATCGAGAACCGCCAGGCCCGCCGAGCCAGAGGCGACAAAAGCAATTGTCTCCTCTCCCGGAATGTCGGCAGTTATGGCGATTTCTTCTACAGTACCGGATAGCGGAAGCGTGTCGACAACGCCGGTGGTCGTTACAAAACCGCTGAGCGGGTCGAGGTCGTTTTCCACCTCGAAATTGTCTGATAGGCCGTCACTGTCAGTATCGGCTAGGACTGAGTTTGTGCCGATAACACGTTCAGCCGCATCTACCAACCCATCTGAGTCTGTATCAGCTAACTCCGCGGCATTTTGGACCATCAAAGCCGGAATACTTGTGGTTTCTCCAGAAAGGCCCGTGCGCGTTGTGACTTCGGCATAGAGTTCGCGATTAGCGTCGTAAACTCGGACAGTTATCTCAGTGTCTTCGGGCAAAAATGCTTCGAAGCGACCCAAACTGTCAGTTTTTCCGCGAATAATTTGTCCGTCCGCTTCAATGCTGAAGTAGGAGTTAGCCAATGACCCGCTTAAGCCATTTGTAACAAGAGAGAAAAGTTCGTCATATTGCTCTTGATTCAAATCTCCGCGATTTTCAAAGCCAGCGTCAATTTCGTCGATTTTCGGGGCGCTTTCATCAAATTCATTCTTGAATGCTGTTAAATCTTGCTTCGTCGACGCAAGAAGGTCGAGCACGTTCGACTGTGAAGCAGGGTCAGTTGTCTCACCTTCTTCCGTAGAAGCAAATGTGACTGCAGAGAATGTTGATAATGTCGCCGCAGCGCTTTGGATTTCAGGTTCTTGTTGAGCAGCTAAGAAGTTCTTAGCCCCTTCGACGGCAGTGTCTATAGCGAAGCACACGGCTTCCACAGCAAACTTCGACAACGCGATCTCAGCTTCGTCCAAGAGCGAAGAAGCAAAGCGAACAAACGAGTTTGCCGTATCAACGACCGTACAAAGGGTTGCTAAACCATACTCAAGTGCTTGATCCCACCAGCTTTGATCTTCCTTGCAGGCCAATTCTTTTAGCGCCTTATCGCAACCTGTTGCCAATAGGCCCGTTGCGATTTTCAGGCAATCAACCAGAGTTTTGGCTTGGTTCAGCCCCTCGACAATTTCTTTCGTCGCTTTCGGAACCTTACTTTTGAAAATGTTCTTCGCTGCAGAAATGGCCGACAATGCGTCAAGTATCGCTGCATCGTTATCAGGTTTGGACGGGTCATAATTCTGAACCGCGCTTTCGAGACTGTTCAAATATCCCAGCGTATCTCCCGCACAAGAACTTACTAATGACACGCCCTCAGCGATAGACTTTAATAGCTTACTCTTTGTGAGACCAGCAATACAGTCAGCGATATCGGCTGCGAGCTTTGAGTAAAACTCCAAGTCCTTTGCTAGATTTGGCGGTTCTTCCTCGCACGGTTCTTCTGGAGGTTCTTCTGGTGGTTGCTCCGGAACATCCGGGGGACTCCCCCCCTCCGTTGGACTCCCGGACGGAGTAAGCCCATGCCAGCCCGGCTTTGTGATCCCAGTGCCGGGATCCGTGGTCACCGTCAGCCCATCTTCACTGACGGTAGCGGTTCCTTCAATTACAAGCCTGCCAGTGGTATGATCGAAGCTCAGCACGTTCACTTTGGTCCCAGGCGCCGCGTCGAACACGTTGGGCAAGGTCAATTCGGCCGGGGTCGTGAAGACGGCGCTGTCCGGGGCCTGGATGGTCAGATCGAAGGTGTGCTGCATGAGCCCCGCTGGCAGCATGTCCATGACCAGCTCGGGTGGCACGGTCGAGATTCCGACCATCGCATCTTCAACCGGGTTGCCATTCTCGTCGACCGCACTCCCGGGCTGGATCACCAGCTTGACCTGCGACCGCTCCTCCGCCGTCAGATCCTGCGCCGCCGCCACAGGCATATTGATCTCGGTGACTTCAGTATCTGATACTTCCTGAAGGATATCTTCCGACACACGCGGAAGGTAAACCTCGCCGCGTCCCGAGACTGCGTCGCGCTGTTCACCCGTATTCATCGCGGCCATCAGCGTGTTCGCTTGCCCAGGCACGATGTTGGCATCCATGACCATCTCGGGCCAGAAAATGCCCTCAGGCGCGTTGGTCGCAGTGCGGCCATCCACGGCAATCTTGACGTTACCTGCCGGAACTTCGGTCAGTTCGAAATAGCCGTTTTCGTCCGTTGTGACCTTGATGTGCTCAAGCCCGAGGATGAAGACTGTTGCGCCTTCAATGGGTGATTTGAAGATGTCGTCATCGGTATAGTCAGCGCCGTCTGGCCCCGCCGAATAGTCATCGACGGTCATAGGTTTCAGGTCATCGCCCGGATCGACGATAAAGCCCGAAATCGAAGTATTGGGGACGGCGGTTGTGGAAACCGTTGTAAAACTGGAGCTTAACGCGCCGCCATCCTCGCCATCCGTATCTCCATCAAGGGGCGTGCCATCCAGCGCTTTGATATCGTCGCCCAACATGTTGAGCGTAATGGTATTCGACCCTGGCATTGGACCATCGGGGAAAAGAAATGCCTTGAGGCCATCTTCCCCGACGCGGACATTCGCAGCGATCTTATTGCCCGCGGCATCCGTCAAAAAGAAGGTGTCGGGGTTCAATGTCTCGGGATCGACTGGCCTAGAGAAATGCACCTCGGGCCTAAATGTCGATCCGACTTCGTCGGCGCCCTCTGCCGGCAGGACGGATGTGACAATGAAAGGAAGGGCCTCTTCCAAAACCAACTCGATCTCTTCAGACTTCGAGTTCCCTGCCGCATCACTTGCAATTACGCGAACGGTATGTGAGCCCGTTCCGATGTTTGACAGGTTGAGTCCGCTGTCAAACGCCCCTGTCGATTGATTGAATGAGACATTGAAGGTCTGACCACCGTCAATTTGGTAGGCCAGCGCAACAATTGGCGCTCCGGTGCCATCCACGGTCCCCGTCAGCCGCGCACTCGGCCCACTCAAGCTGCCGTCAGTGAGGTTCGAAAATGAGAGTTCTGGATCAATAGTGTCGACTACGATCGTGGAAGTGACTGTGTTTGAAACATTCCCGGCGCCGTCCTCTGCCGAAAACTCTAACGTGTACGTCCCGTCTTCGCGTTCTGCGTCCAATTCAACTTCGAACGATCCATTCTCATCAAAGGACACATCTTGGCTTTCCGTATCTTCTCCATCGGCTGGGTTGTCGATCGTTACTGAAAGATTGGAAACGCCCGACAACAAATCGAGCGCAGCGCCACTGACAGCAAACGGTAGCTCATTTGTGAACCCGAAAGAAACATCTAAGACTATCGTCGGCGCGGCAGTATCCGTTTGACTGTTGAAAGCCTCAAGAGCCCACTGCGCGACCTCGGCACCTTGATCCAATCCAATTTCATTGGAGAAGCTAAAGTGCACGCCGCCCCACAAGCGACTGTCTGCATTCTCCTGAGCAGCTTCCCAAAAAGACGAGAACGAGCGCTCCACCCCAGCAAGTCCTAGACTCTCGGTGGTGAATGAATACTCACCATAGAGTTCAGTCAGCACTTCCGCTGCCGCGCCAGACGCCGCCGCATGACCCGACACATATTCTGGGTGAGCCGGAGCAAGCATGAGTGGTTGCCAGTCAGGATCTTGAGTCGTTCCAGCATTTCCATCGCTGTCAGCTTGCCGGATCGCGTCCTCAGGTCGCCACAACGTGTAAGTATACTTTGTGTCCCATGCTGCAATCATCGCGTCTGAGACGGACACGTTGAGCATCGCAAGCGCGCGGGCTGCGTCCGCTGATCCAGTTCCCTCAACCTTCATGAGGTCGGTGGCAATCGAATTCCAATGACCAGGCGTCGTTTCCGTGCCTCGACCATCCTTCCAGAAGCGAGCAGCTTCAGTCTGATCCTGCGTCCGTTCGATACTATCCGTTGAGCCTAATTCCCGGACTTCCTCCACGGCATCAGCATATTCGGAACTGGATAAAGCGGGGGGCGCATCAACAAGAAACTGATCAGAAGACTGCAAGGCCCAGGTTTCCATTGAAGCCCATTGTGGATCGATTGCAGGTTCAAAGAGCGGGCCTGTTTCGCGCCACTTACCAGGATCTTCGCTACCGCTGACCGTTTGAAAGTCGTCCCATCCGTCCGCATCCCGGATTTCGATCAACCTCTCCGCAACAGCCTGCCCCAGCGCAATACCCGCGTCTTCTGCGGCGCCATCAGGGACACCTGCAAGCGCTTCAGCTAAATAGGCGTCCAAATCGTCTTGGAAAGCTGGATATGCATAGCTGAGAACAAGATAGGACGCCTGCGCAACTGCTGCTGACAGGTTTACATCCTCGGATACATCTTCCTGAACAAGAAACGCCGGGGCGTTATCAATCGCAGCTATGACGTCGTGGACTGCCACCGATTGCAAAGCCAGTATTCGCGACGCTCCGGTTGCTCCTTCGGCGTTGTCGGCTATCGCCTCCAGCGTGATGT
>JBCBGY010000133.1:0-7114 GCA_038526275.1 Pseudomonadota bacterium
TGGTGGCGGAGCATACTGGTCCGATGGACGGGGCAGCAAACGATCTGATGCGGAAGCTTCGGGGCAGAGATGAAACACTGTCCGGCCCCTTTGTCGTGACCGCCCCGCAGCTGCTGATTGCCCATTTCCTCGCACCGGCCCTGGATCAGTTCTGCAAGGCGCATCCGGGTGTCGCGTTAAAGGTGCGTGCCACCAACGAGCTTTTGGATCTCAATCGGCGCGAAGCGGATCTGGCGCTACGGATCAGTCGAAACCCGGGCGACAATCTGAAAGGTCTGCGGCTGTCAGAGCAGCACACCGCAGGCTTTGCCACGCCCGCAATGGCTGAACAGCTCGCGGCAGATCCTTCCGCACCGGTCGATTGGCTCGTCTATGCGCAAGTGCCGGGGCTGCCAAAGTCGGTCCGGCAAGCCTTTCCCAACGCCCGCATTCGCATGGAGTTCGATGATATGGTGGCCATGATATGGGCCGCCCAAGCCGGGTTGGGGGCTGTTCGCGCCCCAATGTTTTTGGGCCGCAATGTGCCGGGGCTCGTTCAAATCCCGCATCTGGATCCGCAACCTTATGCTGACGTCTGGATCGTTGGTCACCCGGACATCTGGGCCTCTGCCAAGTCGATGGCATTTCGCGAGATCATGGTCCGGTTCTTCCGGGCCGAACGGGCCGTGTTCCTTGCAGACCCACCGACTTAGAAGATGGCATGCACCAAAAGACCGAGCGCGCTGACAGCAATCATGATGAGCGTCAGCAGCATGCCTTGGACACGTAACATCATGATTTGAGGCCGAACTGACAGCCCGATGCCATGAAGGATCCGCCCGACCAGAAGAGCGATCCCGAGCAAGTGGACGGCAAATCCGGGTGCGCCCTGCAATTCGACCAAAGCAAGGAGAACTACGCCGATGGGCACATACTCCGCGCAATTGGCGTGGGCGCGGATGCGCCAGATCAGATCTTCGTCGCCACCATCGCCGATGGCCACGCGCTCACTGCGCCGGTGCCGGATCACCCTTGCGGTCAAAACCAAAAGCAACAGCGCAAGGAGGCTGGCGTAAATGGCAGTGATCGATAGCATCTCGCGCCTCTATTCAAACTCGATCAGCAAGTCTTTCGCGTCGATCTGGTCGCCGGGGCGAACATGGACCGCCTGGATGGTCGCATCGCGGTCGGCGCTCAGCCCTGTTTCCATCTTCATGGCCTCAATTGTCAACAGAACGTCACCTTCGGCAACTTTCTGGCCAACCTGGACGGCCACCGTGGCGATCGCGCCTGGCATCGGCGCAGAAACATGGGCCGGATTAGTCGGATCGGCCTTGGGCCTGCTGGCCGCCGCGCCGCCGAGGCGTCGGTTCGGCACTCGGGCCGTGCGCGGCTGACCGTTCAGTTCGAAAAAGACCTTGGCCATGCCTTCTTCATTGGTTTCGACAACGGCCTGAAGCCGAATTTCCAACGTCTTGCCGGGGTCGATTTCGGCGGTGATCTCTTCACCCGGCTTCATCCCGTAAAAGAATGTACGGGTGGGCAGGGTCCGGACAGGGCCGTAATCCCCATGCCGGGTCTGATAATCGGTGAAGACCTTGGGATACATCAGGTAGCCGTTCAGGTCTTCGTCATCGATCTCGACCTCCGGGAACTTGGCCTGAAGTTCTTCTTTGGCGGCTTTCAAATCGGCGGGGGGCAATGCCTTGCCGGGCCGTTCGGTGAGGGGTTTTTCACCTTTGAGGATCTTCTGTTGAATCTTCTTTGGCCATCCGCCGGGCGGGCGACCGATGGCACCGCGCATCATGTCGATCACGCTTTCCGGGAAAGCGACATCGCGCTTGGGGTCTTCGACATCATTGCGGGTCAGGCCTTGGCTGACCATCATCAGGGCCATGTCACCAACAACCTTGGAGGTCGGCGTGACCTTAACAATATCGCCGAACATGGCGTTCACGTCGGCATAGGTCTGTGCAACCTCGTGCCAGCGTTCTTCCAGCCCCATCGAACGGGCTTGCGCTTTCAGGTTGGTGAATTGTCCGCCCGGCATTTCATGCAGGTAAACTTCCGAAGCTGGTGCCTGAAGGCCGGATTCGAACGCAGCATAATGAGCACGCACAGATTCCCAGTAGTTGCTGATCTCGCGAATGGCCGCAATGTCGAGCCCGGTATCACGATCCGTGTGGGCCAAGGCCTCCACAACCGTGCCAAGGGTCGCCTGGGAGGTGTTGCCGCTCAGCGCGTCCATCGCGCAGTCAACCGCATCAACACCGGCGTCGGCGGCTGCGACGATGGTCGCGCAAGCAATCCCGGCGGTGTCGTGGGTGTGGAAGTGGACGGGCAGGCCAACCTCTTCCTTCAGGGCCTTGACCAGCAATCCGGCGGAGGCAGGTTTCAGCAGGCCTGCCATGTCCTTCAGGCCCAGAATGTGCGTGCCCGCCGCCTTCAGTTCCTTGCCCATGGCGACGTAATATTTCAGGTCGTACTTCGCGCGATCCGGGTCCAAAATATCGCCCGTATAGCAGATCGACGCTTCCAGAATGCGCCCGGTCTCCAGCACCGCATCGAGCGCCACGCGCATGTTCTCGACCCAGTTCAGCGGATCGAAAACGCGGAAGATGTCGATGCCCGTTTCAGCCGATTGGGCCACGAAGGACTGAACAACATTGTCGGGGTAGTTCGTATAGCCCACGCCGTTGGAGGCGCGCAGCAGCATCTGTGTCAGGTGGTTTGGCATGGCGGCACGCAGGTCGCGCAACCGTTGCCAGGGGCATTCCTGCAGGAACCGGTAGGCCACGTCGAAGGTCGCACCACCCCAGCATTCAACACTGAAAAGGCCCGGCATATTCGCTGCATAGGCTGGTGCTGCATTGATCATGTCGAGCGACCGCATCCGGGTGGCAAGCAAGCTTTGGTGCCCGTCCCGCATGGTCGTGTCGGTGATCAAAAGCTGTTTTTGCGCCGCCATCCAGTCGGTTACGGCCTGCGGGCCTTTCTCTAACAGCATCTGCCGCAGGCCTTCAGGCGGCTCCAGGCTGCTGGGCTTGGGCGGCACTGGCAGCCGAAGTTCTTGGTCCGGCATCGGGCGGCCTTCGACCTCTGGGTGCCCGTTCACTGTTATGTCTGCGATGTAATTCAGGATCTTCGTCGCCCGGTCGCGACGTTGTTTGAAATCAAAAAGCTCCGCCGTCTGGTCGATGAATTTCGTGTGATATTCGTTGTTTAGAAACTGCGGATGCTTCAGCAGGTTCTCGACGAACGCGATGTTCGTCGCCACACCACGGATGCGGAATTCGCGCAGTGCCCGGTCCATCCGCGCGATGGCGGCCTCAGGCGTCGGGGCCCAGGCGGTGACCTTTTCCAGCAGACTGTCATAGTAGCGCGTGATGACTGCGCCTGAATAGGCGGTGCCGCCGTCCAGCCGGATACCCATCCCGGTCGCGCCGCGATAGGCGGTGATCCGGCCATAGTCCGGGATAAAGTTGTTCATCGGATCTTCGGTCGTGACCCGGCATTGGATGGCGTGACCGCGCAAGACCACATCATACTGGCTGGCCGTGCCGGTGGCCTCGACCAGCGATTTGCCTTCGGCGATCAGGATCTGGGCGCGGACGATATCGATGCCGGTCACCTCTTCGGTGACGGTATGTTCAACCTGGACCCGCGGGTTGACCTCAATGAAGTAAAACTCGCCGGATTCCATATCCATCAGGAATTCGACGGTGCCCGCACATTCGTAGTTGACGTGTTCGCAGATCTTCTTGCCCAAACCGCAAAGCTGTTCACGCTGCGCGGCCGACAGATAGGGGGCGGGTGCGCGTTCAACGACCTTCTGGTTCCGGCGCTGGACGGAACAATCGCGTTCCCACAGATGGTAAATCGCGCCGTGCTTGTCGCCGAGGATCTGCACTTCCACATGGCGGGCGCGCTGGATCATCTTTTCCAGGTAACCTTCGCCATTGCCAAACGCGGCCTCGGCTTCGCGCCGACCTTCCAGAACCTTTTCTTCCAGCTCGTCCGGGCCGAAAATCGGTCGCATGCCGCGCCCGCCGCCGCCCCATGAGGCCTTGAGCATCAACGGATACCCGATTTCTGCGGCTTCTTTCTTGATAGCCTTCATATCATCGCCCAGCACTTCGGTTGCCGGGATCACAGGCACACCGGCCGCAACCGCGACCTTCCGGGCGCTGGCCTTGTCGCCCAAGGCGCGCATGGTTTCGGCTTTGGGGCCGATGAACGTGATGTCATTCGCCGCACATGCCTCGACCAGATCGGGATTTTCCGAAAGCAGGCCGTATCCAGGGTGGATCGCGTCGGCGCCAGACATCTTGGCCACGCGGATGATCTCATCGATCGATAGATAGGCCGCGACCGGGCCCAGACCTTCTCCGATCCGGTAGGCTTCGTCGGCCTTGAACCGGTGCAGGCAAAGCTTGTCTTCTTCTGCAAAGACAGCCACCGTTTTCTTGCCCAACTCGTTGGCGGCTCGCATGACCCGGATGGCGATCTCGCCGCGGTTGGCGATCAGGATCTTTTGAAATTCGGGCATTGATGGGCTCCTCTCGCAGTCGCAGCATTGTTATGACGCATCCGTGACAGGGGCAATGGGGGTGTTTTGGGTAGGGATTTTCACCCAAGTCTACCGCATTCCGCAGCGATATCGTCCTTCACTTGAAACGAAGTGGGGGCTGCTTCGGCCTGTGGATAAAAGAACAGGTGGCGAACATACTTTTCCTGCACGACCCTTTGCGATAGTCTGGCACCATGAATAGTTTCGACGATGGCGACGCTTTTGAGGCTGCTGCGGTTCCGCTTTCCCAGCGGGCCATGGCCTCACGCCCGGCCCCGTACCTGGATGATCTGAACCCGGCGCAGCGGGAGGCGGTGGAGGCCCTGAATGGGCCGGTCCTCATGCTGGCAGGCGCCGGAACGGGAAAGACAAAAGCCCTGACCACGCGGATCGCGCATCTGCTGAATACCGGCACGGCGCGCCCGAATGAGATCCTCGCTGTGACCTTCACCAATAAGGCCGCGCGAGAGATGAAAATGCGTGTGGCGACTTTGCTGGGGCAGGCCGTTGAGGGGATGCCATGGCTGGGCACCTTCCATTCGGTCTGCGTCAAGCTGCTCCGTCGGCATGCTGAACTCGTTGGTTTGAAAAGCAATTTCTCGATCTTGGACACTGATGACCAGATCCGATTGCTAAAACAGTTGATCCAGGCCGCCAACATCGATGACAAGCGATGGCCGCCCCGGACGCTGGCGGGCATCATCGACAGTTGGAAGAACCGGGCCTGGCTGCCCGAAAAGGTGCCAGCAGCAGAGGCTGGTGCGTTCGACCACAAAGCGGTGGCCCTGTATGGTGCCTATCAGGCCCGATTGCGGGATCTGAATGCGGTCGACTTCGGCGACCTGCTGCTGCACATGCTGACGATCTTTCAGGCCAATCCGGACGTGTTGGAACAGTACCGGCGCTGGTTCCGATACATACTGGTCGACGAGTATCAGGATACCAACGTCGCGCAATATATGTGGCTGCGGCTGCTTGCGGGCGGGCACCGGAACATATGCTGCGTCGGCGATGACGATCAGTCCATCTATGGGTGGCGCGGGGCCGAGGTCGGCAATATCTTGCGGTTCGAAAAGGATTTCGAAGGCGCCAAAGTCGTGCGGCTCGAACAAAATTACCGCTCAACGCAACATATTTTGGCCGCTGCCAGTGGCGTGATCAAAGGCAATGAAGGCCGTTTGGGCAAGACGCTTTGGACCGAGGCCGAGGGCGGCGAGAAAGTTCGCCTGATTGGTCACTGGGACGGCGAAGAAGAGGCCCGCTGGATCGGCGAAGAACTGGAAGCGATGGCCCAAGGCACGCGCGGAATGGCGCCCGTTGGGTTGGATCAAGCGGCGATTCTCGTGCGCGCCAGCCACCAGATGCGCGCTTTCGAGGATCGATTCCTGACCATTGGGCTGCCTTACCGTGTGATCGGGGGCCCGCGCTTTTATGAACGGCTCGAGATTCGCGATGCGATGGCCTATTTCCGGGTCGCCGTGAGCCCCGATGATGACCTTGCCTTTGAGCGGATCGTGAATACGCCAAAGCGCGGGCTTGGCGACAAAGCCATGCAGAAAATGCAAAGCGCGGCCCGCACCAATGGCGTCTCGCTGTTTGAAGGGGCCAGGCTGGTGGTCAGCAGCGGTGGCGTGTCGGGTCGGGCCAAGACTGCGCTGGGTGAATTGCTACAAAGCTTTGGGCGGTGGCACGGCGGTGCTCTGGATCTGGCGCAGAATCATATCGAACTGGCCGAGCAAATCTTGGAAGAGTCCGGCTACATTGCGCACTGGCAGAATGACAAGACGCCCGAAGCGCCAGGGCGGCTGGAAAATCTGAAAGAACTGATCAAGGCCTTGGAAAGCTTCGAGAATTTGCAGGGTTTTCTGGAACATGTCGCCCTGATCATGGACAATGAACAGGATGATGGTGGCGCGAAAGTCAGCATCATGACCTTGCACGCCGCGAAAGGTTTGGAATTTCCCGCCGTCTTCCTGCCCGGGTGGGAAGATGGGCTTTTCCCGTCGCAACGGTCGATGGATGAAAGTGGGTTGAAAGGTTTGGAAGAGGAACGCAGGCTGGCCTATGTGGGGATCACCCGGGCCGAGAAGGTCTGCACGATCAGTTTTGCCGCGAACCGGCGGATCTTTGGCCAGTGGCAATCTGCCTTGCCATCGCGATTTATCGATGAGTTGCCGGAAGATCATGTGGATGTTCTGACCCCGCCTGGCCTGTATGGCGGTGGTTTTGGCGCGGCGGGCATGCGGTCTGGGCTGGAAACCGCTGCTGCAGAGGCAAACGTCTACAATTCACCGGGATGGCGACGGTTGCAGGCGCGCAATCAGGCCGGAGGCAGCGCCCGCAGCATGTCGCAACCTAAGGAAACCCGAAACATGGTGGTCGATGCCGAGGCGGTATCGTCCTACGGGCTTGGCGACCGTGTGTTCCACAAGAAGTTTGGCTATGGCGCAGTCGTCGGGTTGGAAGGCGACAAACTGGAAATCTCTTTCGAGAAAGCCGGGATCAAGAAGGTCGTTAGCCACTATATCGTTCCGGCAGCAGCAGCCGACGACGTTCCCTTTTAGG
>JBCBGY010000133.1:7214-12282 GCA_038526275.1 Pseudomonadota bacterium
AAAAAAAGAGCGGTGACACCTGGGAGGAGGGTAGGTGCCACCGCCAATTTACAGAAGACCCAGGGAGGAGGAAGGGACTTCTGATCTCTGAATTCTTTACTTCCGGCCAACGTCGTTCATGACGGCGGTCCAAGCGATGTCGCGCAGCTGATAGCGCGACATTCCCAGATCCTGCAACTCGCGATCGGAAAGTGAGCGAAGTTCGCCCAATGTCTTGTAGTATTGACGCAGCCGTTCAAAGTAAGTGGTGACGTCCGCGCGAAGCTCGGCAGCCGGTCTGGTCAGACCGAAGACGGCGAGCAGATTGTTTGCAACATGTGCCATTTTACGTATCCGTTTATGCCTGTTTAAAGCGCGTTCTTGTTCGCTTCGTTGAATGCAATATCGGTCAAATGCTGCAATTGCACAATGATCAAATCCAGAATGCCGCTATGCAGAATGTGCATATGTCGGTTTGATGGATTTTTGACCACTAATCCTCGTGGTTGAGTAAGTTTTCAATGGGTCTTGCGCGTAGAAGCCGGGGATGGCCAGAGTGCGGGGTAACAGGAGGCCGTCGACCATGTCATTGACGAAAGAAAGAGTACTTGAGGCGCTGAAATCCGTTGCTCTGCCGAACGGCGGCGACTTGATCGGCCAGGATGTGGTGCGTGCCTTATCCATTGACGGCGATGTGGTGCGGTTCGTGATCGAAGCGCCTTCGGCTGAGGTCGCCCAAGGTTGGGAGCCTGTGCGTTCCGCGGCGCAAGCGGCCGTGGCGGCCTTGCCGGATGTGGGCTCAGCTTCCGTTGTGCTCACAGCGCACGGCCCGGCTGCCAAACCCGCAGCGCCGCCAAACCTAAAGATTGGCCGCCACCCAACCCAACAGGACGGCCCCGCCAAAGTCGCGGGCGTGGATCGCATTTTGGCGGTTGGGTCCGGCAAGGGCGGGGTCGGCAAATCCACCGTGTCTGCCAACTTGGCTGTGGCGCTGGCCCGGGCTGGCCGAAAGGTCGGTTTGCTTGATGCTGATATATACGGTCCCAGCCAGCCGCGGATGATGGGCGTCTCAAAACGACCTGCCTCGCCTGATGGAAAGATCATTGAGCCGCTGCACGCTCACAACGTTACTATGATGTCGATCGGGTTGATGGTTGACCCTGATCAGGCGGTTGTTTGGCGCGGGCCCATGCTGATGGGGGCGCTCCAGCAAATGCTGGGGCAAGTCCGTTGGGGCGAACTGGATGTGCTGATCGTGGATCTGCCACCGGGTACAGGGGACGTACAGCTCACGCTATGCCAGAAGTCGCAGGTCACGGGCGCTGTCGTCGTGTCGACACCGCAGGATGTGGCCCTGCTCGACGCGCGACGGGCGCTGAACATGTTTGAAAAGCTCGGGACGCCCGTATTGGGGCTGATCGAAAACATGTCGAGCTATGTCTGTCCGAAATGCGGTCATGAAGCGCATTTGTTCGGCCACGGAGGGGTTGCCGCCGAAGCGGATCGGCTGGGCCTGCCGTTCCTGGGCGCGTTGCCATTGGAACTCGAAACCCGCCTGGCTGGAGACAATGGCGTTCCGATTGCCGCTGGTGATAGCGCCGCCGCAGAAGCCTACGCCCGGTTGGCGGATCGTTTTGTCCAGGGTGGGATGGCGTAGACGCCACGTTTCAGACCAGCCCAAGGCCTTATGGTGTGTCCTATTGGTCCACCCGGTTGGCGGGTTCCCATTTGTTCCAGTCCTTCCACGGGAAATCGTGGGAATGATGCATCACATGCCGCAAGAACCGAATCATCTGGCGTTCAATGGACCGATTCAGGGCTGGAAATCCTGTTAACCTTCGAATAATCGCGCCGCAGAGCAACTTTTTTGCGTATCCTTCGGGAAATTATGGGCAACCCACCGCTTGGCTTGTGGATACAACATATAGGTGTATTGGATTGCGCTTGGCCCATATAGGCGCCCGTCCAAGGAAATTTCTCCCAGTTTCAACTATTTCGATCGACGGGAGATCAATGTATTCCCGCAAAAAAGCATTGAGTGCCATGAATTCCCATGGCATACCAATCCTGCGAACTGAAGTTGGATACTTACCGGGGCACCCCAACGACCCCACCGCTAAAAAAGCAGGTTTCATACAGGGCTCCGCCTTCATCGCACCGAAAGATCCGGCGCCTGCGCGAGCAGACATCCCCCCAGGTGGCGCAGGGGCCGGACATACCCAGTGATGGGACGAGGGCGGCGGATCGGGCAGTGGCAGCAGCTCGATCCGCCGTTTTCATGTTCAGGAAGCATTTGGGGGCGTGAAGGAGTGCCGCCTTGGCGGTCAGGTTCAGAGGCGAAAGCCACCATAAGGTGGATAGTAAAGGACGGGTGTCTATCCCCGCCCTGTTTCGCCGTGTCCTGGAATCAGGCGATCCAGACTGGACCGATGGGTTGAATCCGAACCTCGTGATCGTCTACGGGCCCGCGCGTCAAACCTACCTGGAATGCTACACGATTGAGGCGATCAACGAGGTCGATGACAAGATCGCGGCCATGCCTCGCGGCAGCCAGCCGCGCCGGATGCTGGAGCGTATGTTCAACGGCCAGTCCTTTCCAACAAATGTTGACGATACGGGCCGGTTGGTCTTGCCGCAAAAGCTGCGGGAAAAGATTGGCCTGAAGTCCGAAGCCTTCTTCATTGCGACGGGCGACACGTTCCAGATCTGGAACCCTGACACCTTTGAAGCCGAAGAGGCGGCGAAGGCGGAAGAATGGCTGGAAACATTCCCAGAAGATTTTGATCCGCTCACTTTGCTGGATCAGGGGCAGGGGGCCGCCTGAGACATGTCTGCTGCGCCCCAACCTGCCGCGCCGCATGTACCCGTTCTGATCGACTCGTTGATTGCGCAGGTCGCACCGGTGACCGGCCATTGGATCGATGGGACCTTTGGGGCGGGCGGCTATACCGAACGGCTGCTGGCCGCCGGGGCGGAGCAGGTCACCGGCATTGATCGGGATCCGACAGCCGTCGCTGCCGCTGCCTCGCTCGTCGCGCGCTGGCCCGACCAGGTGCACCTTGTGCAGGACCGGTTTTCAGAGATGGGCCAGCATGTTGCCGCGCCGGTCGAGGGAGTTGTCTTGGATCTCGGCGTCAGTTCAATGCAGCTTGATCAAGCCGAGCGTGGTTTTTCATTCCTGCGGGACGGGCCGCTGGATATGCGTATGGCAGGCGATGGCCCGTCTGCGGCGGATCTGATCAATACTGCGACCGAGGCGCACTTGGCCGATATCCTGTATCACTATGGTGAAGAACGTGCGTCGCGCCGTATCGCCCGGGCGATACTCGCTGCGCGGCCATTTGAGGGAACACTGGCTCTGGCCGAAACCGTCGCGGCCTGTTTACCGCGCCCGAAACCCGGTCAGGCCCATCCCGCCACCCGCAGTTTTCAAGCAATCCGTATCGCGGTGAACGACGAGTTTGGCGAGTTGGTGCGCGGGCTCGAGGCCGCCGAACGCGTTTTGAAGCCCGGTGGCAAACTGGCTGTTGTGACCTTCCATTCGCTGGAGGACCGGGTCGTGAAACGGTTTATCGCCGCGCGAGCCGGAGGCGGCCAGGGCAGTCGACACGCGCCGGCAGTTGTGGAGACACCGGCAACACTTACCCCCGTTACCCGTCGGGCCGTCGGGCCGACCGAAGCGGAGACCCGGGCAAATCCACGCGCGAGATCGGCAAAACTGCGCGTCGCCACCCGGACTGACGCGCCGTTGGGGCCGGTGGATCGAACGGAATTGGGGCTTCCCGGCCCGAAAGACTGGTGGAAGGAGGCATAATGCGCAGCGTTTTCTTTATCCTTTCGGCCATGGCCGTCATGGGCCTGGCCTATTGGGCCTACCAGGAAAATTACCGAACCCAGGCCAGCTTGCGTGAAACGGCGCAGGTCCAGTCTGAGATCGCCCAACTGCGGGAAACGTTGAACATTCTGCGGGCCGAATGGGCATATCTCAACAGGCCAGAACGTCTGTCGGAACTCGCCGCGTTGAACTTTGATCGTCTCGGCTTGCTGCCCTTGGATGCCAGCCAGTTCGGCGACATCGAACAGGTCTCCTATCCGCCGTTGCCAGAGCCGGACATCACCACCCCGATCGACTTAAGTGCTTATGACATGGATGGAGGCCGCGAATGAGTTCGGACCGCCCCGAACCGCCTCTGGTGCGCAAGCCCTTGCGCCCTTTGGCCAGTATCCTCAAAGCCCGGGCCCAGGGGCAAAACCCCGATGAGATCGCGCGGGAAAATCTTCGTCAACGCAATGAGTTAGGGCGGGATAAGCTGCGCCTGCGGGCCGAAGGCCGACTGTTTCTGCTGGGCGTCTGTTTCTTTTGCGCCTTCACGGTCATCGGCGTGCGGATGGGGCATCTTGCCGGGTCAGAGCCGACAGAGCCGCGCGCGCAGGCCACGGGTGCCTCGATCATCGCGCAACGGGCGGACATCGTTGACCGGAATGGTCGGGTCTTGGCCACCAACCTCACCACCCACTCGCTCTACGCCCAGCCGCCTTTGATGGTGGAGCCGCACCGGGCCGCAGCCGAACTGGTGAAGATTTTTCCCGATCTCGATGAGGCGCGACTGGTGCGGGACTTCACCGGAAAACGCAAATTCATCTGGATCAAAAAGCGGTTGAGCCCCGAACAAATGCAGGCGGTGCATGATATCGGCGATCCCGGCCTGCTGTTCGGCCCGCGCGAGATGCGGCTTTATCCGAACGGACGACTGGCTGCCCATGTCCTGGGGGGCGCAAGCTTCGGTCGGGAAGGGGTGCATTCGGCAGAGGTGATCGGCACGGCAGGCATCGAAAAAGCCTATGACGATTTCCTGCGTGATCCAGGCCTGGGGGACAGCCCGCTTGTTCTGTCGCTTGACCTAACGGTCCAAGCGGCGGCCAAAGATGTGCTGGCCGCAGGCATGGGCCTGATGAACGCCAAGGGCGCCACCAGCATCCTGATGGATATCCACACGGGCGAGATTGTCTCTCTGGTTTCACTGCCGGACTTTGACCCGAACGACCGGCCCCGCCCTCTGACTGAAGGCGATCAGTCCGACAGCCCGCT
>JBCBGY010000134.1:0-12218 GCA_038526275.1 Pseudomonadota bacterium
AATAGGCCCGGCAGGGGTTTGCCGGGCCATTGTGCTGAAAAGGGCGCTTTACTGGGAATGCCGGGACAAAGCGTGAGCGATCGGCACAATTTCCGCGCTCTGTCCCACCCTTGGGCGCCACGGCTGGTCGGGCCCACTCTTCCCAACCAACCTAACCAAGGGATACTGAATGCCCGTTAGTGCAGCGTGATCGCGGCGTTAACTCACAGCTTCCAAATCGTTAGAACCGACAATGCTGGCCGTTCCACGCCGCTCACGCCACTGCACGACCACGTTCAACACGCGAAAATTGTCGCTTCCAACCGAACGAATGGTCAGGCGATTGTCGCCACGCCGCAGCACGCCGTCCGGGATCCGGTCCATCCATAGGTTCAGGCCATTCGCATTGACCAGATCAAATGCAGGCAAATCCGTGCCATTGATTAGGATCCGGTGCTGGGCTGCGTTGCCATCATCTGCCCGCGTCGCATCATTTCCGACATTCTGGGCCTGGATCAGCAAATAGCCTTCCGCCGAGATGTTTTGAGTGTTTGGCGCAGCTGTGTCCGGTTCTTCGTCAATGCGAAATCCCCGGGTCTCACTATCGACCCCATTAAAAGTGTGATCGAAGTTTAACCAAACAAAATCAGCCCCCAACATGATACTTCCTCCAGTGAATTGAACGTTAAAAATAAAGACGCACCCGCGCTGCCGCGCCGACACCGTTGAACGGTAACTCAAATCTCCGTAGCGTAACGTGGAGTTTTCGTTGAGTTCCCCCAACGCACGGCACAACGAAAGGTGCGCGGGATTTGAAACGTTGGCAGTTCATAGAGACCGACGGTCGCCTCGTCTGCGGGGATGAAGACGTGCGCCTGACGCCGAAAGCCGCTGCCGTTCTGGGCCATTTGGTCCGGCGCAAAGGCGCCTTGGTCGACCGGCAGTCGTTAATCGATGCGGTTTGGCCCGGCCTCCATGTGACCCCAGACCTGGTCCGTGAATACATCTTCGATCTGCGCACCGCTCTCGGCGACGATGCGAAAGAGCCGCAATATATAGAGACAGTCCGCGGCAAAGGGTTTCGCTTGATCGATGGGATCGATCTGGTGCTGCCGCCACAAGGTCCTGAAACCGGCAACGACGCCGTAAAGAGCAAGCCGACAATCGCAATTCTTCGTGCGGATTGCAGTGGCGAGGACAGCGCCTTGCGAGAGTTTATGGATGGCGTGGCGGAAGAAATCGCTGTGCATCTGACGCGCGGGCGCAAAGTAGCGGTCATTTCGCGCTATTCCAGCTATTCGATCGACCGAGATCGGGACTTGCGCAAAGTGGCGGAGGATCTGAACGCAACCTATCTGCTGGCCAGTTCTGCTACGGTCAGCGGCGACGTTGTCCGTACTGTTTTTCAGTTACTGGACGGCCAGACGGGCACTTACCTTTGGGTCGATCGAAAAGACCACCGAAAAGGTGACATCGGTGCGCTGACGACCAATATCGCGGGCTCCGTTGTGGACGCCTTGACAGGGTGGAATGGGGAAATTCACAGGTCTGAATACAGGCTGATTGCAGAACGCGATGACGCGCATCTGAACGCCTATCAGCACTTGATCCGGGCCACAGAACTTGAACTGCATAGGGCGCCGGACGGTATGCGAAAAGCGCTCGGTCATCTTGAAGAATGCCTGAGGCTGGATCCCAGTATGTCCCGCGCTTGGATGATGAAGTCCGTCGTGGCGCATTGGCTCAGTTCCCTTGACGACCCGGACTCCCCTAAACTGTTGGACGTTTCGGGCGAAGCTATTGAGCGCGCGCATATGCTGGACCCGCACGATCCGAATGTCATCAATCTGCTTGTGCTGAAACGCGCGAGGGATGGTGAACTGGAAGCTGCTCAAGCCATGGCGCTTCGCAATGCTGCCGCACGTGATTGCACCGCTGAAGGGTACATCGCAATTTCGGTCGGCTTGATTCTGGTCTGTTGGCAATGCGCAGAGGCACGTGCGGCTTTGCGCAAAGGGTTTGCCATTACGCCACCCACGACCGATTGGCATTATGTGGCGGATGCACGACTTTCGTTTTTCCTGGGACAGCATGAACATGCCATCTCATCGGCCAAAGTGGCACCCAGGAATGTGTCGGCTCTCGTTTTTCAATGCCTGTCCCATGCGATGCTTGGGCAGCAGATGGAGGCGGAAGAGTGTCTGGCGGGCCTTCTGCAGCTCAATCGGAATTTTGATTTCGAGGCCTACGCAAACTACTTGCCAATCGCTCACCCAGAGGCACGTCGTACCTACTTCATGGCCGCCTCGCTGGTTACCGGATCGAACTTGGCGTCTTCCCGGAACGAAAAACGCCGCCAGCACGGGGCTGGCGGCGTCTAAACTAACTTTCCAGATTGCCCTTTCAGGCGGCAGCGGCTCGAGAGACGAGAACGTCGTCGATCTGCTTTTGGGCGGTGTCTTCGTCTACACCTGATGCCGCCGCGATTTCGCGGGTCAGACGCTCCAAAGCGGCCTCATAAAGCTGACGTTCGGAATATGACTGCTCGCGCTGTTCATCCGTGCGATGCAGGTCGCGAACAACTTCTGCGATGGCGATCAGATCGCCCGAATTGATCTTCTGTTCATATTCCTGAGCCCGACGGGACCACATTGCGCGCTTCACCTTCGCTTTGCCCCGCAAGGTGCTCATCGCTTTGTTTACCACGTCCGGGGCGCTCAGCGCCCGCATGCCCACTTCGGTTGCCTTATGGGTCGGCACCCGCAGAGTCATTTTGTCTTTGTCAAACGAGATCACAAAAAGCTCCATGGTGATCCCTGCGATATCCTGCTCCTCAATAGAGACAATCTGCCCGACGCCGTGTGCTGGATAGACAACGAAGTCATTCGGGTGAAAGTCGTGCTTTTTGGTCTTTGTCATACAGTCTTCCTCTATCCAGTCCGGTCCTGACAGAGCAAACGGCACCGTCGGAAAGTTGCCTTTCCGAAAACGGAGCCGTTTTGCGCTGATAGACCACCTAGGGGAGTGCGCGCCACAAGGTGTCAGGTCGAAACATCCACATCGCGACTAGCATAGCAGAAAATGCGCCCGATTGAAAGGTTGGTGGCCACACAACCGTTATTGGGGCGCTTGCGGTATAAAAGCGAGCCAATTGGGCGCAATTCGGATGTTCAGTCGGCTTGGATCAGGCCTGAAACCCGCCCCTGGTGCAAGTTCGATGCCGAATCAACCGCCTTCGCCAGCAGCTTCCGAGAAGTACTTTTCGAGCTTACCGTCTTCGCCATCGCGCTCTTCGGCACTGGGAAGCGGATCCTTCTTGGTGATGATGACCGGCCACTGTTCCGAGTACTTCCGGTTGAACTCAACCCACTTTTCCATGTCGGGCTCTGTGTCGGGTCGGATCGCGTCAGCAGGGCATTCCGGTTCGCATACACCGCAATCGATGCATTCGTCAGGATGGATGACCAACATGTTCTCGCCTTCGTAAAAACAGTCGACCGGGCAGACCTCCACACAGTCAGTATACTTACACGCGATACAGTTATCTGTGACGATATACGTCATCCTGGCGCACCCCTTAGTCTCTGCCCTCGGCTAGCTATCGCGCGGGCTCGTCTCATTCAAGATGGGTGCGGCGATTAAGATCAATGGCCCGTCGGTCGCGCTTCGTGGGTCGCCCTTTTCCTTGAAAATGAGGGCCTTTGGGAGCCTGTTCTTTGTGCAACGACGTATCAGGCGGATCCAGATCGTCATAGAGGGTCTGCGCCTCTGATGCAGGGCCGCGCCGAACCCCGACTGCCAGAATGCGGATCAACCGTACGGCCCGCCCTTGCGGAAAGGTCAACGTGTCGCCCGGTGTGATCGGACGTGCGGGTTTTGAGATTCGAGTGCCGTTCACACGAACCTTGCCTTCGCTCACGGTCCGCGCGGCCAAGGTGCGGGTCTTAAAGAAGCGAGCCTGCCAAAGCCATTTATCGATGCGCTGGCTGGTCGCCGCCTCTGCGCCGGTCAAATCTTGTCCTTCAGTCCCATCAACGCCGCTGCGAACGGATTGTCTGGATCAATGGGTTTGTCTTTCTTCGGCGGGCGGGCCTCCATCTTCGGTTTGCCCTGGGTCCGTTTGCCGTCTTGGCGTTTGCCTTTGGGCTTACCCTTGCCGCGATCTTTGCCTTTGCCTGGCTTACCGTCCGCGGCGCCGTCATTGCGGCCGCGGCCTCTGCCATTGGCCTGCCGACGCGGTGCCCAAGTGAAGGTGTAGAAAATCTCAATGTCTGGTGCTGCATCCTCGGCAGCTTCGGTCGGTGCCGCAGCTTCATCCGGCACGGGCACAGCATCCTCGGTCGATGCCACAACGTCCTCTGCCATCGGCGCGGCTTCTGCGTCTGCCGAAGGCACGACCGTTTCCTGGCTTTCACCGGCTTCCGCGACTTCGGGCGTTTCCGCCACTGTCTCCGGTGTCTGATCCGGAACGTCGCTGGTTTCTTCGCCAACCGGGGTAGCGGCCTCTTCGGCAGAGGTCTCCGGCGATGGCGCGGAAGGAACATCCGTTGCCACGGCGTCAGGCGGCGCTTCTACCGCTGGAGCCTGCGCGACGGGCGTCGCCCGTACCTTTTGCCGTTCGCCCCGTTCGGCCCGATAGCCCAGGCCGCCCATCAGATCCGCGAATTGCTCTAGCGTCATGCCAGTGATCGACAGCATCTCTGGTTTGGCCTCAAACCCGGCACGGCTGTTCTCCGTGCGAAGCTGGTCCGCCAGCCGTTCCAACATATCAATTCTGATCGCCCGGGACCCCGCAACGCGATATCCCGCCATCGTATCGTAGCTTTCGGGCGCCTCGACAGGCGTGGGGATCGTCACCAGACCAGGCGGTGGGCTTTCCGGAAACTCATCCAACCCTTGGTCCAGCGACCAAAGGACCAGCCGCAACCGGGTTGGCGCCGGTTTCAACAGCAAAGGCATGAATATCGTGAACTGCCCAAATCGCACGCCGTGCTTGCGCAGTAGCGCCCGCATATCTTGATCCAGCGCCTTAACATCGTCGGCGATGGTGTCGCGGCGAATGACGCCCAGCGCTTCGACCATGCGGAAGGCAAATCCACGGGCGAGCCCGGGCAATGCTTCGTCTCTGCTGAGCCCCAGGAGCGGCTCAAACAGGGTCGCAATCCTGCGGTCGATGAAATGTTGCAAACGGCGGGTGACCTTTTCAGCCACATCCGAACCGGCTTCTTCATCGACAAACGCCTCTATGCGCGGCTTGAGGCTTTCAGACCCCTTCACGAGCTTGCCCACCGCATGCTCGCCCCACATCAGGCCGCCCTGTTCGGTGAAATCCAGTTCGGTATCCGGCGCATTGTAAAACCGGTCAGCCCGCAAATGAAATTCCGGAGCCAGCGCCTGCAGCGCCGTCTGCCTTAGGGTTTTTGCCTCGTCTGCCGTGGCACTTCTATCTTGGGAAAACCGGAATCCCTGAAGCTGTCCGATGAACTGCCCCTCAACCGACACTTCTCCCTTGTCACTTACCTCGGCCACAAGGCTCTCCTTCTGTTTGAGCCGCCGCAAAAGCACAGATGTGCGGCGGTCCACAAATGCACGTGTCAATGCCTCGTGAAGGGCATCTGACAAGCGGTCTTCTACAGCGCGTGTTTCTCCCCGCCAATGCGATTCATCATCTAACCAGCCGCTCCTTTGCGCGACATAGGTCCAAGTGCGAATATAAGCCAAACGCTTCGATAATGTGTCAAACTCGCCGTCGGTCCGATCGATGAATTTTATCTGGCGGGCGATCCAATCGTCCGGAACGCGCCCAAGATCGGTCAGAAAGCTGAAAATTCGTTCGAGCAGGCTGGCATGTTCGGCGGCAGAGATGCCCCTGAAATCGGGAATCCGGCACACGTCCCACAAAAGGCGAACGCCTTGCGCGGTGCCGACACGGCCCATGACATCCAGATTCGCAGAGAGTGTGCGCAAAGCCGCCAGATCGTCCGCTTCGCGGGCCCGGGCCAGCCATTCGTGGTCAGTTCCCGCCTCCAGCGAGGCAATCAACCGGTCGACGCTACCGTAATCGAGGCTGGTATTGCGCCATTGCAGACGCTTGAGCGGTGTGAACCGATGATTGGTGATCGCATCGACCACCTGATCGTCCAAGGGGGGCGCTTCACCTGTTACGCCAAAACTGCCATCGGTCTTGTACCGCCCGGCTCGACCCGCGATCTGGGCCAACTCATTGGGGAAAAGATCGCGCATCCGACGACCGTCAAACTTTCGCAAGCCGGAAAAGGCCACATGCTTTACGTCGAGATTCAGGCCCATGCCGATCGCGTCCGTGGCGACCAGAAAGTCCACGTCTCCGTTCTGGTAAAGGTCAACCTGAGCGTTTCTGGTTCTGGGGCTTAGCGCGCCCATCACAACGGCGCAGCCACCCCGCAATCGGCGAATAACCTCGGCAATGGCGTACACATTCTCGACCGAAAAGCCCACGACCGCCGACCGTCCAGGCATCCGGCTAAGCTTCTTCGATCCGCTGTAGCTCAGGGTGGAGAACCGCTCGCGCCGCATGAATTGCGCCTTGGGTTCAATGGCTGCAATCGCCCCGCGCATTGTGTCCGCGCCCAGAAACAGCGTTTCGTGCAGCCCCCTGGCGTGCAAGAGCCTGTCCGTAAAGACATGGCCGCGCTCTGGGTCAGCGCAAAGCTGGATCTCATCAACCGCGACGAAATCCGCCCCAATCTCTAAAGGCATCGCCTCGACTGTACAGATCCAATATTGCGTCCGGTCCGGGACGATGCGCTCTTCCCCTGTCACAAGGGCGACCACGCTTGGACCACGCACCGCCACCACTCGGTCGTAAACTTCCCGCGCCAACAGCCGAAGCGGCAAGCCCATCACACCCGTGCGATAGGCCAGCATGCGCTCTATTGCGTAGTGCGTCTTGCCGGTGTTCGTAGGCCCCAGGACTGCCGTTACGGTAGCATTTTGGCGCATGGCCAGGTCCTTGCGGGTGGTGTCGGGGTCAGGCTTAGGCGTTATGGCCTAAAGCGCCCGTCCCTCTAGTTTTTTCTCAAGGCGTTCAATCGCATCTTTTATGTTCGGACGGTGGGGATGTATAGCCTGCACCGCCCGATAGGCCTCCAGCGCTTCGGTTTCGTAGCGCAATTCCTCAAGAATGATGGCCAACCCTGACAGGGCACCGAAATGCCGTGGGTTCAGCGAGATGGCCTTATGAATATCGTCAAGCGATGGTCCATAAAGGCCCGCGCGAAAATACGCCGTGGCCCGCGCGTTCCAACCTTCGGGGAAATCCGGAGCATGGTCCGTCAGGGCGGTCAGATGTTCGATCGCAACGGCAATCTCATCTTCTTCCATGGCGTCGCGGCCACGGCGCAACAACAGATCAGCTGACGGAGAGCCAGACTTTGACCATTCTATCCAAATGGTTTGCTCAATCTGTTTCCACCCGGGCTGTTCGGGTTTCGCCAATTCGGCAAATAACCGGTCAAGTTCAGACGGCGGTGCCGGCGCGGGGCCTGCAGCCTCGACGTCCATTTCCGGGTCCGGCTGAATCGGTTCAGATTTTTCATCCAGAGCTTGAGCAAAGAGTGGCCCAGCAAGCAGGGAAATCATGACTGCACCAATTTGTGCCGCCACGATACGGTTGAGGAACTGTCGGTACGCGATCATAACGCTAGAGTAGCGCAAATAGCGTCGGGTGAAAGCTTTTCCTGACGCAGAGATCAAGGGATTGACACATGAGTGAAGTCGTAGCCGAAGCTGTTGAAGCATTGAGCGCAAAGCTTACATCTCCGTTCGACGGTACGGCGAAGTTCGTCATCGAAGGTGAAGGGTCCATTATGATCAAGGGCGATACGGTCGAAGCAGGTGACGAACCGGCTGACGTTACGCTGACGGCGGACAGCGACACGTTCAAGTCGATCCTTGATGGCAGCCTCGACCCGACCAACGCTTTCATGACCGGAAAACTTCAAGTGGATAACGTCGGGATGGCGATGCAACTTGCCCCAATCTTGAGCTGATCATTTGGACCACGCGCCTTATTTCACGGATGTCGCAGCCGGCCCGACGCCCCAAGCTTACTGGGTTCGGGCCAGCGACGGTGTGCGCAACAGGATCGCTGTTTTTTCGGGCGGATCTCGGGGAACGGTCCTGCTATTCACAGGGCGCACGGAATATGCTGAAAAGTACGGCCAAGTGGCTGGCGATTTCGTTGAGCGGGATCTCAGCATCTTGGTGGTGGATTGGCGCGGCCAAGGCCTTTCAGACAGGGTGGCCCCAGACAAGCGGATGGGCCATGTTGCCCATTTCTTGGACTATCAGCGCGATGTTGAAGCAGTTGTAAAAGCGGCAAAAGAACTGAAGCTTCCTAAGCCTTGGTATTTGTTGGGCCATTCCATGGGTGGCGCAATCGGTTTGCGCGCGCTTTACCAAGGTCTTGATGTGACCGCCGCCAGCTTCACCGGACCGATGTGGGATATCGCAATGAAGCCAATCCTACGCCCTGTGGCGTTTGGATTAGGCTACGTTGCTAATGTACTGGGGCTGACCACGATGTTTGCGCCGGGCACAGGGCCAACCAACTATGTTCTGTCGGCACCGTTCAACGATAACCTGCTGACGACGGACGAGCCTTCGTACCAGGCACTGCGGCGGCAAATGGAAACGCATCCTGAACTGTCTATTGGTGGTCCAAGCGTCGGTTGGGTCAGCCAGGCTTTGCACGAAGCCCAAGACCTCAAGAATCGTCCGGCACCGACTCTTCCTGCAATTACGTTTCTGGGCACCAATGAGCGCATTGTCGACAAGCCCGCGGTCGAATCTCGTATGGCAGGGTGGACCAACGGCGAGTTGGTGAAAGTCGAGGGCGGAGAACACGAGCTTTTGATGGAAGGCGACACCATTCGGCTTCAAGTGATCGACCAGATGCTGTCATTTTTCGGCGTGGAGGCCGGTCAGCCGGGCGATGAAGAACAGCCTCGCCGTGCGAGCATCTAGGTCTGGTTCGGACTCGAAACGAAGTCAGGCCCTTACGTCATGTGCTGTTCGACGGTGCAAAAATGTCCAATCTGGCAGCAGGATGCGCGGCTCCGGCGAGTATATCAAAGACATAGCGGGAGACGGACCGGAAGCAGATCAGGCGAAACATGTTTTCTCGTTCCATCCAGAATGCAACGGGGACTTGCGCGGCGCGAGTGCGGCGCATCTCTCCCGGCCCAAACTGGTCGGGGTGAAGATCTACGGGGCAGAGTTTCGCCAAAATCTCGCGCGCCCCTGGGCCTGAAATCTCGAAGACCGTCCGCGCATCTGAGACATCGACCACAAGCGCATGCTGGTTTTGCAGAGTGCCATTCAAATTTTCCAAGGTCGCAGGGACGTCTTTGTAAGGCAGGATCAGCAGCAACTCATCTGGTGACATCCAGGCCAGCGCGCGATCGCCTTGTGGCACAATCTGCCGCGCCCCCGGCACCTCCCCAGCCATTGCCGAGCGGATCGCATCAGTGGACAAATCTCCTCGCACGGTGATCATCCCCAGAACCGGCAATTCGGTCACCCGAACCGGTCCCTCACAGACCGCGCCTCCCAACGCTTGCTGCGGCTCAAGCATTCTGCTTCTCCCCGTCCGGGTCATAGAAAACCGGGTCGACGATCTTGGCCTGGTAGGTTTTGCCATCGGTCCCAGGAAAATCGAGCAGATCTCCCATCCGGTCTGGACCGTTCTGAACCAAGCCCAGTGCGATGCCTTTTCCCAAAGTGGGCGAATGGTAGGTCGAAGTGACCCGCCCGATCATGTTGCGCTGGCCATTTTCATTGTGCCCCGGCGATACGGCGTAGGCACCATCAGGCAAGACGCTGCCATCGACGGTCTCAAGCCCAACAAGGCGCCACCGTGCATCGTCCGTCAGGTGTGATCGGGCTTGCGCCCGTTTGCCCAGATAGTCGGGTTTCTTGCCCGAGATAGCCCAGTGCAGCCCGAGATCCTGAGGAATGACGGTTCCATCGGTTTCATCACCGATCATGATGAAGCCCTTCTCGGCCCGCATCACATGCAGCGCCTCGGTGCCGTAAGGCATCACCCCAAGATCTTCGCCCGCATCGAGCAGTCTTTCCCAGAACGCAGCCCCCTGACCCGCAGGCACAGCGACTTCATAGCTAAGTTCACCGGAAAAGCTGATCCGAAAGATGCGCGCCTGAAAGTCGCCAATCGTCCCGGCGGCCCATCCCATGAACGGCAGCGCATCGCGGCCTAGATCAATCGAGCCGCCAAGACGTTCCAACAAAGTGCGCGCCTTGGGCCCCACAACGGCGACCTGGGCATATTGTTCGGTCAGGTTGGCGGCGTAGACTTGCCAGTCCCACCATTCGGTTTGCAGCCAGTCTTCGATCCACCCATGAATCCGATCTGCCCCGCCCGAGGTGGTGTGGCAGAGGAAGGTCTGATCATCCAACCGGGCGACCACCCCATCGTCGCTGAGAAAGCCGTTTTCATTGCACATCAGCCCATAGCGGCAGCGACCCGGCTTCAGCGTTGACATCTTGTTGGTGTACAGCATGTCGACCAGCTTGCCCGCGTCGGGGCCTTTCAGCAGGATCTTGCCCAGGGTCGACGCGTCGAGCAGCCCGACATGGGCCCGGGTATTTTGCACCTCCCGCGCGACCGCCTGAGCGGTCGTCTCGCCGCCGCGCAAGTAGCAATAGGGTCGCCGCCAATGGCCCACCGGCTCCCAATGGGCCCCATTGGCTTCGTGCCAATCATGCATAGGTGTCCGGCGCAGGGGTTGGAACGTTTCCCCCCGCGCCTCGCCGGCAATGGCGCCCATGCTGATCGGGGTATAGGGCGGCCGAAAGGTCGTGGTGCCCACCTGCGGAATTTCTGCATCCAAAGCTTTAGAAAGAACCGCAAGACCATTGATATTGCTCAGCTTACCCTGATCGGTTGCCATGCCGAGCGTGGTGTAGCGCTTGGTATGTTCGACACTTTCGAAACCTTCTTGCGCGGCCAACTGAACGTCTGAGACTTTGACGTCATTCTGAAAATCGAGCCACATCTTGGAACGAGCCTTGGCATCTGAATCCCGGGGCATGACCCATACCGGTTCCAGCGCCGCTGTCTCGGTCGGCTCGACCGCTGGAACCTTAGTGGCACGCACCTTGCGCCCCAGCCGTTCACATACCTCGGCGGCCGCCTTCGTTGCGTTCTCCAACACGGCTGCTGTCAACAGCCCCGCATCCCCGTGCGCGGACCCTGCCGCAATTCCCGCAGGCGTGACGAAGCCAGTGCCATCAGCCCCAGTGGGCGGACGGGTGAGATCAGGTTGAAAGAGCGACAGACCTTCGTTCCAGGTAAGCTTACCACCGCAATGGCTCCAGAGATGAACAACGGGCGACCACCCGCCCGACATGGCAACGCAATCGCAAGCGATTTCATATTCCTTGCCCTGCTCCGCAACGGTCACCGCCTGGACGCGCGTGCGCCCGCGCACCGCTGCGATGGCAGCGCCCTTCCGGACCCGGATGCCGAGGTCGGCGGCACGGTCCGCCAATGCTCCGCCGCCAGTTGGCCGGGCATCAAGGATCAGGGGCACCGTTTGCCCTGCCCCGTGTAAGGCAAGCGCGGTCAGGTATGCGTCGTCATTGTTGGTGACCACGATGGACCGCTGACCTGCGGCGACACCAAAATTGACCGCGTAGTCCCGGACGGCAGAGGCCAACATCACTCCTGGCACATCATTGTACGGAAAGCTCAGCGGACGTTCGATCGCACCCGTGGCGGTGATGATCTGCTTGGCCCGGATTTTCCACAAACGATGGCGGGGCGCATCGCTTTCTGGCGAATGGTCCGCGACGCGTTCATAGCCAAGCACATAGCCATGGTCATAGACACCCGCTCCCATCAAGCGCGGTCGCAACGTGACGTTCGGGGCCTGCGCCAAAGTGGCCAGCGCCGCCTTCACCCAGTCATCCGCAGGCTGACCATCGATCACCTCACCATCCACCGGCGCTCGTCCGCCCCAATGGGCGGTTTGTTCGACCAGAGTAATGCGAAGCCCCGTTTCGGCGGCGGTCAAAGCGGCCTGCAGGCCCGCGACCCCACCGCCGACGATCAGGATGTCCGTGTGCCAGTAGAAATGTTCGTACCGATCTGCGTCCGCCTTCTTAGGTGCCTTCCCCAAACCAGCCGATTGCCGAATGAACGGCTCGAACAGATGCTTCCAAGCCGGGCGCGGATG
>JBCBGY010000135.1:0-12203 GCA_038526275.1 Pseudomonadota bacterium
TGGAACCTCGGCGCCAGCGAATGGCGGGCCATGCGGGAGGTAATCCTGCCCTTTTGCAAACCTGCGATCTTGTCCGCCCTTTTCCTCACCGCGGCGGTCTCCTTCGACGAGTTTACCGTTGCCTGGTTCGTGAGCGGCCTGAATAAGACCTTGCCGGTGCATGTGCTTGAAATCGTGCAGGGCACGATCGATCCGCAGGTGAACGCGATAGGCACGTTGGTGTTCGGGGTTTCGATTACGCTGGTCATCATTAGTCAAGCGCTGATCTTCTTCAGGCTGCAAAGGGCCGCAGGATGACGGAACCGCTGGTCAAACTCACACAGGTCGAGAAGCAGTTCGACGACTTTGTCGCCGTGCACGGCGCGGATCTGGAAATCGGGACTGGGGAGTTCGTGGCTATCATGGGCCCCTCGGGCTGCGGCAAAACCACGACGCTGCGGATGCTCGCGGGGCTCGATGCGCCCACCAGCGGAAGGATCGAGATCGGCGGGCAGGTCATGAATGATGTGCCCGCCCATGAGCGCGACACGCCTATGGTCTGGCAGAGCCTCGCGTTGTTTCCATTCCTCAACGCCCGTGAAAATGTTGAATTCGGTCTGAAGATGCGGGGTATCGCACCGGATGAGCGCCGCGAACGGGCGCTGAACTGGCTGGACCGGATGGAAATCGCGGAATTCGCGGAGCGCAATGTCGAGACGCTTTCCGGGGGGCAACGGCAGCGCGTTGCCCTGGCCCGAGCCCTGGTCACCGAACCGCCGCTACTGTTGCTCGATGAACCGCTCTCGGCGCTCGACGCGCATCTGGTCATTCGGATGCAATCGGTCCTGACCCGGCTGCAGCGCGAGCTTGGGATCACGTTTGTCTATGTGACCCATTCCCAGTCGGAAGCTTTCGCCATGGCGGATCGTGTCGTCATCATGTCAAAGGGCGAGATCGCCCAGGTCGGCACGCCGCGCGATATCTACCGGGCGCCCAGGACCCGGTTCGTGGCAGAGTTTGTGGGCCGCAATAACATTCTGCCGGGCAAGGTCGTCGCGACTGATGCCGGGATGGTCAGAGTGGAGACGGCGCTGGGAACCTTTCCCGTGCCGGGCGATGCAAAGGTCGGAACGTCTGCTGCAATCGTCGTCGCCGCGGACATGATGCAGGTCGGCGCAGGCGACAATCAACTCCAGGCGGTGGTCGTATCAGAAGAGTTCGTCGGCTCGATCGTCACTGCGTTCTTTGAGGCCGCCGATGGCACCGAACTCAAGGTGCAGGTTCAGGAAAGGGCACTTGGCAACCTTGATCTGGAAACGGGCAAGACCGTGACCCTGGGGTGGGACACGGCAAACGGTCACCTTTTGGTCGATTAGGCACCGGGAGCTAAAGCCACCTTTCGTGGGTTTTCCGCGGAATGGCTTCACCAAATGTAAAGGTGGTCCATGGTGGGGGGTCAGCGGTCGTTCGGGGAGGATGGGCGCATTTCCTATGGCGCGGCGTTTGCGGATGCCGCCCGTGCGCTGCGGATCATGTCGGGGTCTCGCTTGCCCCCCCTGCCCTCACTCGCTACGGCTTCTCATGAAATGGCAAATGGTGTGACGACAGGTGATCGAGCCCAGTGAACGGGGAGTGCATTCCGTCATGTGGGTTCCACGACCTGGCCCGTGGCGGAGGTGTGTTCCGCGATCATCGGAAGGACCTGCCGGACCAGTCGCTCGCGCTGTCGGCGCCCCATGACCAGATCGAACCCGGGGTCGATGATCTGTAGAACGCCAAACTTGCCCACGCGCCGGCGCAACTTGCGGATGTCCTGGGCCACTGTTTCTGCTGATCCCGCAATGGTCACATCGTCCAACCGATGGTGGGGAAACAGGTTCGCTATGTTCGCCCGGTACGCGGCCAATTCGGCACGGTCGTCGCTCACGAACACATATCTGGCCACATGCCAGTGCGACAGGCAAGCCCGGCGGACGGCATGAGTCGCCCCAAGAACAATTTCCGTCCAGTGGCGGGTGATGCTGGACCAAGAACTCCAAGCTGGCGACATCACATGGAAACCATTGCCCGCAGCATTCCTCATATCCATGGGATAAGTCGAACTTGGCAACGCAAGAACCTCGGGTCTCGGGTCAATAGGCAAATCCGTTTTAAGTGGGCGCTCCGAGCCGTCCGAAAGCAAAGTCTCCAGTGTCTGGTTGGCGGTCCAGGTCGCAGGTGACGCACTCGGCGAAACTGTCAGAACCAGTTGCCCATCCCTGAAACGGCAGGCATCCTGCAACCTTTCGGCCATATTGCGCGGCGACTGGGCTGGTAAGGTAGAGGCGTCCACCCCCACCATAACCTGCATAGTCCTTGGCAAGCGCGCCAGCGAACCGAAATTCAATGTTGGCAGATGTATTTGCCGGAGCCCGACTTCATCAGCCTGAGCAACAATCGACAGTGTCTCTTCCCAGGACAGCGGACTTCGCGCCCGCATCCAACCCAATTCCATCGACGCCCTCCCAAGCCGTTGGCGCCAAAGAAAAGCGCCACTCCTTCATGTTAGGAGCAGCGCCAGTGTCGCGAAAAATCAGATTATTTGCGGATGGTCATCAAGTTTCTTTCTGACGAATGAAACCTATTGCAGCTTGTACTCCACCGGCCAGTCGTGGCCGACCTCTTTGGCGGCATCGATGTAGGCCTGCATGACTTCCATTGCTGGCAGACCACGACCTTCAGCCTCTGCGGCCTGAAGCTTCGGGAATTCGGCGAGGCTCTGTGCCCAATCGGCCCGCACCTCTTGAGGAAGCTCTTTAATGATCGCGCCGTTCTCAGCCAGCTTTTCAAGACCCGACGTTTGGACGGCATCCATGGCAGCGCCATTCCGCTCTTCCCATTCAGCGCCTACTTCCAGAATGATTTCTCGCACGTCTTCGGGAAGTTTGGCCAACCTGGCTTCATTCATCGTCATCATGATGACCGGCATCGCCCCGAACCCGATCAAGGTGTAATAGGGGGCCGGTTCGTAGAATTTGAAACCGTTATACGCCGACGGCACCATCAACCACCCATTATAGACACCGGTTTTCAGCGCCAAATACCCTTCGGGCAATGTGGACTGAACCGGAATAGCTTCGATGTAGTCCAGCCAAGGCAGATTTGGCCCGGCACCTCCGACCTTGACGCCCTTCAAGTCTTCGACCGTGTTCCACTCTTCCTTTGTGCCCAAGTGGTAATTGTCCCACACACCGAGGCCAAGGAAGCGCTGACCAAACTCGTCCAGCATCACATCCTTCAGCCATGGATTGCTCTCATAGACTGACCGCGCTGCTGCAATTGCGTCCGACGATTTCTCCGGACCGAAGGCCAGATAATAGGGGAAATTGTGCAAGAACATCTTGGAAGGTTCAAAGCAGATGCAGAATGCACCAATATCCAGAATGCCCTGTTGCACCGACTCCAGAGTATCTGCGACACCCGCAATTGCGCCGCCATAGGCTTCAATAAAGACCACGTCATGTTCGGTCCGTTCGGCGACCCGCGCTTTGACCTCGGCGGCGAAAAATTCAGACATCGTATTGACGTAGGGCGTCGGCCCTTGCGGATGGCCCGATCCAATACGCAGCGTGATTGTCTCGGCGAAAGCAGGTGTGGTGGCAGCCAAAATACCAACGACCGCCGGCCACGCGAAGTGACGGAGCAGGTGTTTCATGAAGTCCTCCCTTGGGGCTGAACGCCCCGACATCTAATGCCGCGCTTAGAAGACTGCGCGGTTTTATGACCCCAACCGTTCCACCGTTTCTCAAATTTATCAAGTGATAATTTAAATGATTGCGCATGACATCGTCAGCCTCTAGGAGGGATTAAGGCTTGGGATCGAGGAGGGACCCATGGGAATAACGCGCGCCGCAACGGTCGCCCGCGGCATTCATATTCTGTCATCTCTTTGGGTTTTTATTCTGGCGCTGGTCATTCTGGTGGATGTGTTTGGGCGCGTCTTTTTCCTGTCTCCACTGCCGGGCACAAAGGAGATCCTTCAAAATTCGGTGATCGTTGTCACCTTCCTTCAATTGCCGCTCGCCATCTATTCCGGTTCGATGCTCCGTACCACGCTGGTCGTTGATGCCTTGCCGCAGGTTCTGCAAAAGCTGATGCGAACGCTTTGTTATGCCCTTGGCTTTGCGCTTTTTGCGGGTATCGCCTGGGCCACAATTCCAGAAGTCTACGACGCTTTTCGGTTGGCAGAATATGAAGGCGAAGGATCGCTGCGCATCTACACTTGGCCGATCCGTGGTCTCATTGCCGTCACCGCAATATTCGCAGCATTCGCCTATTTTTCTATGATCATCGCCGATTGGCGCGGCCAGCTTGGGCCTGGCGATTCCCTTACCCACACTTGAGCGTAGCAACGAGATGACCGCGACCATCTTCCTTTTCCTGGGCATCATGATGATCCTCGTTTTTCTGGGGGTCCATGTCGCCGTCGCTTTGGGCGTGGCCAGTGCTGTTGGCGTCTACTGGATGCTCGGCAGTACAGACATCGCATTCTCTGTCCTGTCTGGAACGGCCTACGAGGCGCTTCGCAAAGACATTTTCATCGTCATCCCCCTGTTTGTCTTGATGGGAGAGTTCATCTCCCGCTCAGGTGCTGCGAAAGATATCTTCACCGTCTGCAACCGTGCATTCCTGCGGGTGCCAGGCTGCTTGTCGGTGGCCACGGTGTCGGGCAATTCCATCTTCGCGGCCATAACGGGTGTTTCGATCGCATCGGCCGCAACATTCTCGCGCCTCGCCTACCCCGAAATGGTCGCACTGGGATATAACCGCAGCTACGCGCTTGGCGTGGTTGCGGGCAGTGCCTGCCTTGGCATGCTCATTCCGCCATCGATCCTGATGATCATCTGGGCCATCCTGACGGAAATTTCCATCGGAGCCCTCTTTATCGCAGGTCTGGTTCCTGGGATTGTCCTCGCCCTGTTCTTCGTTGGCTATTGCATTGTCACGGCCAAAATGAACCCGGCCATTGCCCCCGCCTGTGCGCCAGACGCGTTCGACCACGTTCCTGTCGCTCAAAGACGGTCGGAACTGATCTCTGGCCTGTCGATTGTCGCGCTGATCTTCCTCGTCATTGGGGGCATTTGGGGCGGCTTCCTAACGCCCACGGAAGCGGCGGGTTTCGGAGCCATTGGCGCGCTTCTTGTCGGACTGATAAAGGGCATGCGCAAAGATGATCTGATGGATGCAATCTATCGCGCTGGCCGCACCACAGCGCCACTCCTCATTCTGCTGATCATGGCCTCGATGTATTCCCGCTTTCTTGCCATGGGCGGCGCGGTTCAAGTGATCAATGCGGCCATGTTTTCGATTAGCGAGAACCCGATCATCATCATGCTGATGATCTTCATCATCTGGCTACTTCTGGGCATGTTCATCGACTCCACGTCGATCATCCTGCTGACCGTGCCGATCTTCGCGCCAATCGCCACCGGTATGGGGATCGATGCACTGGCCTTTGCCATCTTCGGCATCCTTGTGATTGAAGCGGGGCTTTTGACGCCGCCATTCGGGCTGTTGATATTCACGGTAAAGGCCGCGGTACCCGACCGAACAGTCACCTTGGGCGAGATCTTCAGCGGATCTATCCCATACTGGATCATGATCCTGATTGTGGCCGTCCTGGTGCTGGTCTTCCCGGCCCTCGCCAATTGGTTGCCCGCGAACCTTCTTTAGTACTCCGTCTCGAGCGCGGTATTAAGCTCCTCCTGCAGCACATCGGCAAAGGCCTGTGCCGCATGCCCCAAGGGCCGCGCCTTGTTCGAGATCCGCATATATTCGACGGTCAGTGGCGGATCGACAAGGCGCATGAACCTGCGCTTCACCCCATCCCGGTCGACCTGACCCAGCACCGATGGCAAAATCGACATCCATTCGGAATTGGCGACGATATCCAGCGTCCCCATCATCGCGTCGAGCTCCATAAGCTCCGCAACCTTGATCCCGTTTACGGACAAATACCGCTCAATTCGGGGCCGTCGAGCATTTACAGAAGATGGCAGCACCAGTCTCAGGGGCGGCAGATCGGACAGGCGCGCCTCTGCGCCATTGGCCACCGCGCTGCCTGCCGCGCAGACCAGGCATTCCCGATCCTCTGCCATCAAGGATGTTTCGAGACCGAGATCCGCGTCTACTGCGGGCACGGCCGCGAAGTCGAGCGCTCCTTCGGAAACACGCGTCGAAAGGGTCGAGGAATAGGCTTCCTCTACCGACACTCGGACGTTCGGATATTCCTTCGAGAACCGCATCAATGCCGGGGTCAGTACGGATCCGGTAAAGGCAGGCATCAGTCCGACATGGATGTGATCAGAGATAACCCCGGACAGTCCCCGCAGCGTGTCCTCGGCGCGCGCTGCCGCGTTCAAAACTTCGATTGCCCGAGCGTAGAACTGGCGGCCCGCTTCGGTTGGCTCGACCCCTGTGGAGCTACGCTTGAGCAGTTCCACACCATATCGGTTCTCCAACTGACGCACATGCATCGACAGTCCGGATTGCGTCGCATTCGCCCGTATGGCCCCTGCAGAAAACGACCCTTCCTCATACACGGCAACGAAAAATCGCAATTGCTGAATTTTCATCGTCTCCTCCCTGACGGCAACGCTATCAAAAAAATTGCTAGAGAGTATAGTTTCTTATGAGTTGTTCTGATTGCACCGTGCCGCATATTAGCCACGAGGACCAATTCCACTGGAGAACCCAGATATGAACGCCATCTTCTCAGAACCGGATATCGGTATAGATCCGCGCGAACTGCGCGATGTTCTTGGCTGCTTTGCAACGGGCGTTTGTGTTGTCACAACCGTTGGCGATGCGGGCCGCCCTGTCGGGATGACGATCAATTCCTTTTCTTCCGTCTCACTCGACCCGCCGCTGATCCTTTGGTCCATTGGCCTTAGGACGCCGTCGCGCAGCGCTTTTCAGAACCACGGCTGTTTCGCGATCAACATCATGGGCGAGACGGCAAAGGACACGACGCTGAATTTCGCACGCCCGTCAGACGACAAATTTGCCGGCATTGACTGGTCTGAAGGCTATCGCGGCATTCCGATCCTGACCGAAGCCATGGCCGTGCTTGAATGCACTGTCGAAAACCAGATCATCTCCGGCGACCACGAAATTTTTATTGGCAGGGTCATCCGTATCGATCAATCCGGGGGCGATCCGCTTCTCTTCCACAGGGGAAAGTTCGCGGCGCTGGGGAACGCTGTTTAGCGCTGCCTTGTTGCCATTGACAGTGCCAGTTGTGGCACTCACCTTCTGGCATGAAGAGGTGAGTATGAAAGAAACAACGCTTCCCGAAACGCCCGACGCTCAGTCGCCAGCAGGTGCAGATATCCGGTTCATTATGGACGGAACGACGGGCAATATGATCCACAGCACAGTGCCGCCCGGTCAGATCAACCGGGCAACCGTCCATAAAACTGTAAGCGAGTTTTGGCACATTCTGGAAGGCGAAGGAGAGATCTGGCGACGTGACGACCAACAGGAAAAGATCACGCGACTCCTGCCCGGTGTCTCGATCGACATTCCGGTCGGCACCGCCTTTCAGTATCGCTGCGATGGCGCTGTACCGCTTAAATTCATCTGCATTACGATGCCGCCTTGGCCAGGTGATCATGAGGCAACGCATCTGGATGGCGCATGGGTTCCAACGGTCGGACCTTAACTACCTGACGTAGCTTGCGCCATTCACATCGAGCGTTGCCCCACTTAGCGACTTTTGGTCGGGACGAAGCGCAAAACAAACCAACTCGGCCACTTCCTCAGGCTCCACCATCTCGCCAATCGGGATGTCACCTATGGCCGCATCCTTGCCTTTCGTTTGGATGAACTCTTCGGCCATTTCGGTCCGCACGAAGCCTGGTGCGATTGCCATGGCAATGATCCCCTGCGCCCCGAAAGACCGAGCTATCGTTTTGGTCAGGTTCAACAACCCAGCCTTTGAGGCACCATAGGGCATGTGGTCTTGGGCATAACCTCTTTGCGCGGCTCGGCTGGCGATGTTTATGATCCTGCCACCGTCATGGGCGCTAAAGTGCCGAACGGCCAGCCGACATAAATCTGCGGGGGCCCGCAAGTTCACGCGCAGGTCGGTCTCCCAAGCCGTCGACCAGGTTTCGAATTCATCTTCCAAGCGGGCCGTTGCACGGATACCCGCGTTGTTCACCAACGCATGAATGCGTCCGACGCGGGCCTCGGCCATCTGCCAAAGCTGCGTTGCCCCGTCAGGGCACTGCAGATCCGCATGCAAGATCGTCCCTTTGCCACCAATCTTATCGAGAAGTTTCTGGGCCGCACCTTCATCGCTTCGAAAATGAATAATGGGACGACCGCCCAACTGTGCCACGCGGGTCACGATTGCTTTTCCGATGCCACCGGTGGCCCCGGTCACCAGGATATTGCTGTTCTCTAATGTCGAAGACCCCATGCCCACCAGCCTAAGGCGCAAACCGTTCACACTGTCCACCCCACACAGGCTGGCTACTCAGTGATTTCGCCCACGTCCTCAACTTCTCCACGCTCGCCAAGGTCCGGGCGGTGCCGAAGTCATGGCGGATACGCTTGTTCAGGACGGTGCCTGTGCAGAACTGTAGGATCGTGCAATATCAATGCAAGCTGAAACTGGAGGGCAAGGCTGAGACTGTCAAAGTGGACATCAGCGTTTGATCGACCAGACCATTGCTGTTCTGTATCCCGCAGCATTCAGAACCTCGATCTTTGAGGCCCAGCCAGCGGGGCAGACTACGAAGGCGGTATTTTTCCCCCTGTCACTGAAAGCGGCTTCAGCCCCGCGCAACAGAGCCGTGGCGCCCACACACCCGTATGGCAGAGCATTCGGATCTGCCAGTTCTACATGGTAGTAATCGTCAATAACGCCAATCCCGGAGATGTCATGCGCCGGAGGAAAATGCAGCCGTGACGCGGGTTGTGCGATCACGTAGCCTGATAGATCATCGGCCGACCCGATGACCATCATGTCGCGATCCTCCAGGGTTAGGCTGCGCGACATCCAAGCCGAAAAGCGAGCATCGGCATTCGGGTGGATTTCCCAGAATGGGTCTATCGCGAAAAGGTGTCGGCGGTGGTCTGCGCTGCGAGCGACTATGCCAGCAACATCCGCTTCAACGGCGAGCCGCACACCAGACGGTGTGTCTCGATCCTTGAGATCGCTGCGCGCAAGGTAGAGCGTAAGGGGGTCATACCCGCGATCCCGGAAAGCGCTCTGCCACGCCGCTCCCACCACAAATGACGATAGCAGGATCTGAGCCCCAGCCTTTCGCAGTCCGGCTTCCGCAAGTTCCACCAGCGCGCCGACCACACTTGCAGACGCGTTCGTGGTCACAAATGAATCCGGCAGGATCAGACCGGGCGGGCCGTACCGACCAGCATAGATCGGCGGTACGGGCAGCAACATGGAATGGATGACACCGACAATCCCTCCACCTTCTTCCGCAACCTGCCAGAACTGGTGAAAAGGCTGTTGTTCCGCCGTCATCGCGAAGATCAGCGCTTTTTCAATCTGGGCGGCGGCGTCATCGGCCAGCCGCCATAGAACACCGTCCACCGCATGACGCTCCGCTGCATCCAAAAGCAGAAGTTCTGTCAATCGGGGTATGTCATCCGGCGTCGCGGCCCGAAGGGAATGGGGCATTCATCATCCTCGAAGGTCGGCAATTTCGCGACCAATATCCTCATGCCGCACAGATTTGACAAAGGAGCTTATTTGCACGAGCGTTTAGAAAAACTAACGGCTGTTTGCATGATGAAACAGATCAACCTAAACGGCCTTACCGTGTTTGCAGCCGCGGCAAAATACGGCAACCTTCAACGCGCCGCGGAAACGTTGAACCTTTCCCGCGGTGCCGTCTCTCAGCGGATCAAAGCGCTGGAAATCGAACTCGGCACTGTCTTGCTAGAGCGACAGGCACGCGGCGTGTCCCTGACGCCTGCCGGCGCACGATGGAAGACAGCGGTAGATGAAGCTCTGGCGGTGTTGGAAACGGCCATCGCGGATATCGAAGATGGTGAGGATCACATGACCCTTCATCTTGGGTCTTCCACCGCAGCAAAATGGTTGATGCCGCGCATCGAACGCCTAGAAGCGCAATTTCCGAAACTGTCTTTTGGGACGGAAGTGCATGATCGCATGCTGGCTCGTAGCCTTGGGCGAAACGAGATTGCCATCTGGCCAGGCAAAGTGCCAGATCAGAACCCTGTCCATCAGTGCCGGACCTTGACCGAAATTCGTCTCGTGGCCGTGTGCAGCCCAGATTTCATGTGCCCGGACCGGCCCATGGAGTTAGGCACCCTACTGGCGCTGCCGCTGCTACAAGACGCCCATGGTCGCTGGGAACGGCTGATCGAGGAAACCGGTCATACTGCACATAGAAGACTTCGCAATTTCGACCGCTCTGCCTTGGCGCTTGACGCCGCCATTCAAGGCCACGGGGTCGCCATGGCTCCGAGTTATATGATCGAAGGCGATCTGCGCGCAGGGCGCCTGGTCGAACTTTGGGTGGATCCGGACCCACCGCAACAACGGCTCTTCGTTTCTTGGTCGGCAGAACATATCAGGCAACATAATGTCGGTCGGGTTGTGGATTGGATCACTTCCCAATTCGAACGGGATCAACCAGACGCTTAGCTGTTTCTGCAGGACCGCACATGACCAAAGACCTGGCCACATTCAAAACAGGCGTGCCTAAAGTGTTCCCGATAGATGAATGGCCCCACCAAACAGGTTACCAGCGGAGCCATCCTTGCCCTATTCTGCGGGAGCGACGGTCGGAGTATGAGGTAGGTGGGGTGTATCGGTGATCACGCCTGCCTCTGGATCTTCAAACGTCCCAAGATCCACTTTCCCTTCACCTTTTGCCACGATCGTGGTGACGACTGCGTCGCCGGTGATGTTCACCGCCGTCCTAATCATATCCATCAGGCGATCCACACCCAGGATGATTGCGATCCCTTCAATCGGCAGGCCGACCTGAGACAGGACCATCGTCAGCATTACAAGGCCAACGCCCGGAACCCCGGCTGTTCCGATGGATGCCAATATGGCCATGCCGATTACCGTGATGTAGCCGGCAAGTCCAAGGTCAATGCCGTAGACATTGGCCAGGAATACAGTCGCTACACCCTGCATGATCGCAGTTCCGTCCATGTTGATGGTAGCCCCGAACGGAACGCAGAATGATGCCACTCCCTTGTCGACACCAACCCTTTCCGTCACCGACCGAAACGTGACCGGGATCGTGGCGTTAGAACTGGCCGTAGAGAATGCAAAGATTTGCGCCGGGCGCATCTTCTTCATGAAGGTGACCGGGTTGAGACCACTGAGCACCTTCAGAAGCAAGGACAAGGTTCCGAAAAGGTGCAGCAACAGTGCCAGCACCAGCGTCACGACATATCCAAGTACGGGCAAGAACAGCCCAACGCCTTGTTCGGCAAATGTCTTAGCGATGAGGCAAAAAACACCATATGGAGCAAATGCCATGACGATGCCCACGATCTTCATCATGAGTTCGTTCATATAGGTAGAGGCTTCAATGAAGGGCTTTGATGCGTCACCCATCATCAAGACCGCGACACCCAGCAAGACGGTGTAGAAGATGACCTGCAGCATTTCTCCATTGGCGAACGCCGCTATCGGATTTGTGGGAACAATATTCGCAAATACGTCCCAAACCGCAGGAGCTTCCTTCCCTTCAACACCTGAAGCGTCGACTCCTTCCATTACAAAACCAGAGCCAGGACCAATGATCACTGCCAACACGATTGCCATCGCAATCGCACAAGCTGTCGTGAAAAGGTAAAGGCCAAACGATTTGCCCCCAACACGCCCAAGCACTCTGACATCACCAATTCCCGTCACTCCGCAGATGAGCGAGAAAAAGACAAGAGGAACAACAAGCATTTTCAGGGCGTTAACGAACATCTTGCCGACCATTGCGAAGAAGCCCGCTACGATATGATCGTTAATGAACTCGGACTGCATCGTATTGAATATGATGCCCACCACTATACCGAGGCCCATGGCAACCATTATCTTCGTTGTCAGGGACATCTTTCCACTGGAAGTTTCAACTGCATTGACGTTCGCCATCATTTTTCTCCCATCAGCGTCAGATCATGACGCTCGAGATGTGGTAAGTTGTCAAATCAACGCCCTCAGATTTAGGATCTGC
>JBCBGY010000136.1:0-12008 GCA_038526275.1 Pseudomonadota bacterium
GGGGCGGGTTTGGATCGGGGTTAGGCATCTGGTTCGATCAGGCCCAGACCCCGGAGATATATGCCGATGCCGGTTTCCAGGAGATCTTCGGGCGGAAAAGGGGTGCGCGCGCCTGGGGCGCCGCGTGCGAACAATTCCACGACGCCGTGGCTCATGGCCCAGACATGGGCGGAAAACATGGCGGCCGGCGGTCGTTTGTCGGCGGGGATATGTTGCGACAGTTCAAGGGCGGCGCGTTCCAGAACGCCGGAGGCGCGGGCGGCCACCAGAGCGAGATCGGGGTCGCTGTTCAGGTTCACACCACTTTCGAACATCGCCTGATAGTGGCCGGGATATTTGCGGGCGAAGGCGAGATAGGCGCGGCCCGTTGCTTCGAAGCTGGCCAGGGCCGACGGCTGGCCCTTGTCATAGGCAAACTCCATCAGATCGGCGAAGATGCCGTAGCCTTGCTTCGCCACCTCGGCGATCAGGTTTTCGCGTCCTTCGAAATGCCGGTAGACGGCAGCGGGAGTGACGCCTGCGCGCTTTGCGGCCTCGGACAGGGTGAAGCCCTGCGGCCCCTTTTCCTCTATGAGGGCGAGGGCGGCTGTAACCAGCGCTTCCCGCAGGTTGCCGTGGTGATAGCCGCGCTTAGGCATCCCACAAAGCCGGTCCGCCAGCGATTTTGGGATCCAGCTCGCCCAGCTTCTTGCTGTCTTTTCCGGCATAATCCAGATGGGTGAGGACGGATCGGATGGCATTGATCCGGGCGCGCCGTTTGTCGTCGGACCGAACCACCGTCCAGGGCGCTTCTGCACTGTCGCTTCGTTCCAGCGTTTCTTGAATGGCGGTGGAGTAGGCGTCCCACTTTTTCAGCCCCTCAACATCGATCCAACTGAGTTTCCACTGCTTCAACGGGTCGCCTTCGCGGTCCAAGAAGCGGCGTAATTGCTCGGCCCGACCCACATTGAGCCAAAGCTTGAAAAGCTGGATCCCGTCATTCACCACCATCTGTTCAAACGGGCAGACCTGCTGGAAAAAGTGCTCTCGTTCGTCCTTGGAACAAAAGCCAAAGACCTGTTCGACCACGCCGCGATTGTACCAGGATCGGTCAAAGAAGACGATCTCGCCAGCGGACGGAAGATGATCAATGTACCGCTGGAAATACCATTGCGTCGCCTCCCGATCATTGGGTTTGGACAAGGCCACAACCCGTGCGCCGCGAGGATTAAGATTTTCCCGAAACCGCTTGATTGTGCCGCCTTTTCCAGCGGCGTCCCGTCCTTCGAACACGATGGCGATACGCGCTCCGCTTTCCTTGGCCCAGGACTGCAGCTTGACCAGTTCAACCTGCAGATCGCCAATCTGTTCTTCATATTCGTCTTTGTCCATCCGTTCCCGGTAGGGATAGGTTGGGTTCAGGATATGGCCCTTCTTTGCCGTCTCAATGCTGGCGCGTACATCCTTGGGTGCGTCTTTCTCGAAATATTCGGTGATAGCGCCATCGAAGGGCAGCGACATGGGGCATCCTTTCCGTGCGGTGCCGAACAGTTATGCAGAGGCGAAAGCGCTAAAGCAATCCGGCGCGGCTGGCGGCGCGGTCGATCGCCTCCACCAACGCAGTTGGGTCGGCATGGTGTGGCATATGCCCGATGCCCGGCAAAATGGTCAGGTTGGCCCCTTCGATCTGCAGAGCCAGGGGGCGGGAATGGATATCGAGCGACACGGTGGGGTCAGCATCGCCGTGGACGATCTCCACTGGTATTTCGATATGGGCATAATTCGGAACCATGGCGCGAATTTCGTCTTTGAGCGTGGTTCGTTCGCGTCCGTTGATGTGGAGCGTTTCGCGGCGAAGCGACAGGCCTGCACCGATATAGCTGGCATAGCCTTCGGGCGGGTCTTGCGGGGCAAAGACACCGGAAATTGCGGTGGCAACGTAGTCTTCAGAGGTGAACGCGGTCAGGACGGGCACCACCGTCGCGCGGCCTATGCGTGACCCGGTGACCCGGTGAAACCTGCTGATTGGTGTGTCCCAAACATTCGAGGCCGCCGCAGACGTGACCAGTGCCGCAAGCGTGTCGGGCTGTGTTGTAGCCCAGGCCAGCGCGACCGCCCCGCCATAGCTGTGGCCCAAGACAATAGGCCGATCCGCACCGAGCGCCTGCGCGGTCTTTTGCAGAACGGCGGCCTGATCGAAGATTGAACCCTGTCCGGCGGGCAGAGCACTGGACCAACCGAAGCCAGGGCGGTCGAGTACGATCACACGATACCGATCGGCCAATGATCCAGCGAAAGCGAAGGTGAAATCCCGGGTGTTTCCGCTGGCACCGTGGATCAGCACCAGATCCGGGCCGTCCCCCAAGACAACAGCATGGATCGAGATATCCCCGATCTGGACGATTTGGCCCTCCGGTGGGTAGGCGGCTTCGGCTGCGCGTTCGACCCGAGCCGCACGGGCGTTCACGTAAAGCGCGCCGCCAATCGTAAGCGCCGCCAGGGTCGTCGCAATTATGAGCTTAGCGGCCAATTTCATTGATGTCGTAGGGGACGGATTGATAAATCTCGTTTATCCAGTTGCCATACAGAAGATGGGCGTGGCTTCGCCACCGGTTCAGCGGCTGACTGGTCGGGTCATCCTGCGGATAATAGTTTATGGGCACCGCAATGGGGGTCCCATTGGCCGTGTCGCGGTCATATTCCTGTTTCAGCGTATCGCTGTCATATTCAAAATGGTTGAAGATATAGAGCGCGCGATGCTCTGGATCTTCCACCAGACAAGGCCCCACATCGGCGCTGCCGAGCAGAGTACGCAGCCCGGGTGCGGCATCGATTTCGTCTTGTCGGACTTCCGTCCAACGGCTGACCGGGATCACGAATTCGTCTGAAAAACCGCGCAGAAAGGGCGATGTCGGATCGAGGTTCTGGTGCCGAAAACAACCAAACGCCTTACCATCCAGGATATGCTTTCGGACATCATGGAAATGATTGATCATGGCCATGCCGCCCCAGCAGACGCCCAAGGTGGCGTGAACATGGGTCTGGGTCCAGGCAAAGATGCGTTTGAGTTCGTCCCAGTACGTTACCTCGTCGAAAGGTAAATGCTCGATCGGCGCGCCGGTGATGATCAGCCCGTCGAATTTTTCATCTCGCACATCCTCGAAGGGGCGATAGAACTCTTCCATATGCGCCGCTGCGGTTGTTTTGCTCTGGTGCTCTGTCATCCGCACGAGATGCAATTCGATCTGCAACGGCGTGGCCCCGATCAGACGCGCAAACTGGGTCTCTGTCTGGATCTTTTTTGGCATCAGGTTCAAAAGCGCGATCCGTAGCGGCCGGATATCCTGCTTTAAGGCGCGCCCGGCTGCCATAACCATCACGCCCTCTTCGCTCAGGGCGTCGAAGGCGGGCAGGTTATCGGGCAGGGTGATGGGCATAAATCCTCTCCAGTCTAAGAGGTCGCGACATAAGGCGGCGCTGGCATGGCCGCAAGTATACCTCGCAAGTTTTTGCTCTAGGGCAGGCGGGCTTTGTCCAGAGCGACGGCGATAACTTCAATGAGGTCGGCCTCTGCTCGAACCTGCATCATATCGTCAGCGGCGATTGTGACGCCCCAGTTTTCCGCCATGCTGCGATAGCGCGGCTGGCGATGCGCCAGCAGTTTGGCAAAGGCCCAGCGAATGAACAGATCGGGATCAACATCCGTTTCGCTCATGCCGTTTTCGCTCAGATAGGTCTGCCAGATCTCAGCCAGGAAATTTTCCTGGAAGTAAAGTGGTTTCGGCGCACGGTCGAAGCGCGCAACCAATTCCTGCGTATGGTCGTCTGACCCTTCAATCCAAACCGGCAGCATGGTCATCGACAGGGCAGATAGCACGGGGTCGCTTGGATTGTCCGGCTCCACGACTTCGCAGATAGACCCGCCACTGTCGCAGATGAAGTGCGCGTAGCCATAAAGATCCAAGGCCCGAGCGATAAACCGGGGCGTGTCGAGCAACGCGCTGATCTCGGCTGTCCGATGTTCCTCCTGGCGTTTGCGATATTCATCCCAGGTGAGCCCACCTTTGTCGGCATTCCCCGGCGTGCCAAGATAGGTGGACAAAGGGGCAAGGTTCTCAAAGGTGATGTTCGAGGCAATGTAGATCGAGTCAGTCCGCAAGAGACGCGCCAATGCAGGGATCTTCATTGCCTCGCGTTTGAAATTGTCCGTGATCAGCTCGCCCATGTATCGCGTGCCAATGCGGTAATCGACGGAATAGTGAAACCAACCGCCCGCAGACCGCAACATATTGGCGGCATAGGTCTTGCCCAACCCCGACATGCCGAACAGCAGCAGCCGTTTTTCGGGGGCGGCACGGAATGCCGCGCCGGACTCATAGAAAAGGGGCGAAAACTTCATCATCGGATCGCTCGTAGCTGGACGATCTCTGAGGTTCCAGCGGGAAAGTGACCCCTCCCGCTCTTTCTTATTGGCCAAAATACTTCTGCCGGAGGCAAAACCTGTCGCAGACAGGGCCTGGGCAAAAACCTAGAATTTGTAGCCGACCTTCACGCCCAACGTGACAGCATCGTTGTCGGTGAAGTTGGCCCGGGCAACATCCGGTGTCCCTGTTTCAGGCATCGCGTCCCCGGGTCGCGTGTAGCGAAGGCCGGTTGTGATCTCGATGTCATCCAAGGTGTAGATCGCCGCCAAAGTCCATGCGCGCTGGCCCTCCGTTGGAGCCAGTGGCGAAACCAATGGATCCTGCGGGGCTTCGTATGTGTAAGAAATCGACGCTGCCCAATTTTCGTTGAACCGCCGTCCGACGCCAAGCGTGTAAGTTGTCCAATCGTCCAACTCGACCAAGCCACTGCCCACGATGCCCGTGAAAACGTCGGGGTCGATTTTGAAGGCGCTCCATTCGGCCCAACGGATACTGCCGAAGAGCAACGTGTCTTTCGCTATGCCGGTCTGGAAGTCCAGATTAACGGATTGCGGTGTATCGGTCTCGGTGATGCTGGTGCTGGCGGCCAAGGGGGCACCGTTCAACGTTTCCGTCGTATCAAATTCGTGCGTTATGGCGGAATTATAGGTCAAGGCGATGCGCAAGGCGATGTCGGGTCGTTCGTACGCAACGCCGACCAGATAGCCGAACCCAAAGGTCTTATCGAGATTGACGGAATAGCCATTCACGCCACCATAGGCGACACCCCTCAGGTCAATTTGCCCGCCCGCTTGCTGAGCCCGAAGACCGGCATGGGCACTGAAGTTTTCATCGAACTTGTAGCGCAAAACGGCCGTGTAGGACGAACTGTCCGAGATGGCGGTGGTTCCGCCCAGTTCGGTCGTGGCCGGGCTACCCTCATATCGGATATCCGACCCAAAGGGTTGATCGTAGATGAACGAAAGGGATAGCTGCTCGGTCAGATCCGTTTTGAAGCCGAACCCGAAACTGCTGAACCGGCCTGCGGTTTCGTCAAACTCCGTTCCGGTAAACAGTCCGGTGCCGCTTACATTGGGATTGGTGTGACTGAACGAGAACTCTGCATAGGTTCCCTCTTCGAAAATGATGCCGATCGGCTGGTTCGTCCGGTCCAGTCCTCCCGCGACAGCCATCCCATGTCCTAAAGCCAGCGCGCTTACGGCTCCTAGCAAAAGTCTCATTCGCTGTTCCCCAGATTTTTGTTGTGCTTCGGCGGACGCTAGAGCGTGGATAACATTTCGGTCAAAACAAACCCAGCGTCACGCCGTCGTGAGGTAAGGGGGTGCGACCGTTCGGTCACAAGGACTTCAAGCACGTTTCGTCTGTTTGAGGCGCATCTCGCCCCGGATATTCAGCCAATTCGCCAAAAGGATCAGCCCTGCTCCGAGCAGGGTTCCGAGTTCCAGAGGCTCTGTATAGAGCATCACGCCCACAACAGCGCTGACCGGCAGGCGGACAAAATCCATGGGCATCACCACCGAAGCCGGAGCGAAACTCAGCGCAGTGGTCAGGCAGAAATGCGCGCCCAGACCGGTGCAGGCAATGACGATGACCCAAGGCAGCATCGTCCAGGACGGCAACGCGATATCCCCATCATAGCCCGCCGCCACAATGCCGAAAGCGGCCTGCATGACTGTGATGTAAAACAGGATGCAGGTGGTTGATTCCGACAATGTCAGCTTCTTCGTAAAGATCGCTGTCGCCGCGAAGGCGATTGCGGAAAGGGCGGCCGCGCCATGGCCTGGGTTAAGCGTGGCACCGGCCGGTTGCACCACGCAAATCACCCCGGCGAATGCCAAAAACGCGGCGATACCTTTGATGATGGTGAGGCGCTCCCCCAGAAAAAGAGCAGCAAAAACAACAACCCAGAGAGGGGAGGTAAACTCCAACGCGAACAATTCGGCCAGCGGGACCACGGTCAGGGCGTAGAACCAAAGATTTTGGCCGGTGAAATGAAATATGTTCCGCCAAGCGTGCAAAGACAGATTGCGGGTTGTGACCGAGGATAGCGTGCCCGCCAGTCTTGCAACGCCGATAACCAAGGGGATGCCAATGAGGGAGCGATAGAGCATCGTCTCGAATGTATCGAGCTCTGCCGCCACCGCTCGCCCTGCGACGGCCATCAGCGTGAACGAGGCAATCGCACCAATCATCCACGCCGCGGCGACCATTGGTTGGCTTGTGGCCTTGCCTGTCACTGGTAATTCCGCGCCCAGCCAACGATGAGAACGATCATTCGTACCGTGTCACCCGTTCCCGGGAGCATGGGCTATTCCCATTCAATTGTACCGGGGGGTTTACTGGTTATGTCATAGGTCACACGATTGATCCCTTGCACCTCATTGATCATCCTGGTGGCCGTTTCCCCCAGAAATTCATGGCTAAAGGGATAATAGTCGGCTGTCATCCCATCGACGGACGTGACGGCACGCAAGGCGCAGGCAAAGTCATACGTCCGCCCGTCGCCCATCACGCCAACTGTTCGGACAGGCAGAATCGCCACGAAGGCCTGCCAGATCTCGTCATAGAGCCCGTGTTTGCGAATCTGATCGATGAACACCGAATCGGCGCGACGCAGTATTTCCAACTTTTCCCGCGTGATCTCACCCGGGCACCGAATCGCCAGACCCGGACCGGGGAATGGGTGACGACCGATAAAGGCGGCTGGCAGGCCCAGTTCCCGACCGAGGGCCCGCACCTCGTCTTTGAAGAGTTCACGCAGCGGTTCGACCAGCTTCAGCCCCATTTTTTCGGGCAAACCGCCCACATTATGGTGGCTCTTGATTGTCACCGACGGCCCACCCGAAAAGCTGACGCTCTCAATCACATCCGGATAGAGCGTCCCTTGGGCCAGAAACGCGGCACCGCCAACCTCTGCCGCATGTTTCTGGAAGACGTCGATGAAGAGCCGCCCGATTGTTTTGCGTTTCTCTTCTGGGTCGCTCATGCCGTCCAGCGCGCCCAGGAAAAGCTCCGATTCGTCGGCGTGGATTAACGGCATGTTGTAGTGATCACGGAACATCGTCACCACTTCGGTCGCTTCATTCTCGCGCAGCAATCCGTGATCCACAAAAACACAGGTCAGTTGGTCGCCGATCGCTTCATGGATCAAGACGGCGGCCACCGAGCTGTCAACACCGCCGCTGAGCCCGCAAATGACTTTGGCATCGCCGACCTGAGCCCGGATCTTTGCGATGGCCTCCTCCCGGTAGGCACCCATTGTCCAATCGCCGGAGAAACCCGCCTCGCGCACGAAGTTGGCATATAGCTCTTTGCCGCGCGGTGTATGGTGGACCTCCGGGTGGAATTGCACCGCATAGAAGCGCCGGTCCGGATCAGCGGTGATGGCGAAGGGGGCATTTGGAGAGGTTCCGAACACCTGAAAGCCAGGGGCAATGCGGCTGACATGGTCACCATGTGACATCCACACTTGTTCAGGGCCATCGGCAAACCACCCATCAAGCAAAGGCAAGGCTGCATCTGCTGGCGTTACATAGGCCCGTCCGAATTCAGCAGTGTTTTGGCCGCGTTCCACCGCACCGCCCAGCATGTCCATCATCAATTGCTGCCCATAGCAGACGCCCAGCACCGGGACGCCTAGCTCAAACACGTTGTGCGGCGGGCGTGGGGCATTCTCGGCGAAAACGCTGGCTGGCCCGCCCGAAAGGATCACGGCTTTCGGGGCAAAGTTGGCCAGGAAATCGGCGTCGACGGTCTGGAAAGGGTGGATTTCGCAGTAAACGTTAAGTTCGCGCAGGCGCCGGGCGATCAACTGTGTCACCTGGCTGCCGAAGTCGATGATCAGAAGGCGGTCATGTGCAGGTCGGGTCATGGCGTCTGATAGGGTGCGACCGGTCCTTGCGCAAGGCGGGTTAAGAGAGGGAATGCGGCACGGATGTCGTTTTCGGGCTCCAAGCGCCGAAAACAGGGTCGGCTTCATTTCCGAAAGCGCGCTCTAACTACTGAAACCAAAATGTCGGTGCGGAGACCGTGATGGCAGAGGCGACCACCAAACGCAGAGCTAGGGGTGGCGGGGGCGCAGCCCGGCGCGCCGAACGAACCGCAGTTCGGATCGAAACAGCCCGATACATTGAGCGGGCGATCCCCAACTTCGAAATACTCAACACAGAGGCGCTAGAGCTGATCGAAGCCAATGCCGACGCTGTTTTGGAAGAGGTCGGTGTGGCGTTCGTTGACAATCCGGGCGCGCTCGAAAGATGGCGCGATGCTGGGGCCGATGTTCAAGGGGACCGCGTGCGTCTGCCGCGCGGGCTCGCTCGGCAGCTTTGCCAGACGGCACCCGCGCGGTTTACCCAACATGCGCGTAATCCTGAAAAATCCGTTGAAATCGGTGGAGACAGCCTTGTTCTGGCTCCTGTTTACGGCCCGCCATTCGTCCGGGATGCGGCGGGCGGACGGCGTTACGCGACGATGGAGGACTTCCGGAACTTCGTGAAGCTGGGGCATATGTCGAAGTGGCTTCACCATTCTGGTGGAACCGTTTGCGAACCAACGGACATTCCCGTCAATAAACGCCATCTCGACATGTTGCTGGCCCACATGATTTTGACGGACAAGCCGTTTATGGGCTCGGTCACCGAACCTTCGCGTGCGCGTGATTCGGTCGAAATGTGTGATCTGCTGTTTGGCGGGCTCCAGGACCGGACGGTGCTGACATCCTTGATCAACATAAACTCTCCGCTAACGTTCGACGCAACCATGATGGGTGCGCTAGAGGTCTATGCCGCGGCCAATCAGGCCTGCATCGTCTCGCCCTTCATCGTCGGTGGAGCGATGGCGCCGGTTTCGGTCGCGGGCACCCTGACCCAAGTGTTGGCTGAGGTTCTGGCAGGCGTGGCCTACAGCCAATTGATCCGTCCTGGCGCGCCGGTGATCTTCGGGGCCTTCGTCTCGTCCATCGATATGAATTCTGGCGCTCCGACATTTGGCACGCCGGAAGCCGCACAGGTGACCTACGGGGCAGGACAATTGGCGCGGCGACTTGGGTTACCTTACCGGTCGGCTGGTTCGTTTTGTGGTTCGAAATTGCCGGACGCCCAGGCCGCTTACGAGACAGCAAATTCACTTAACGCCGGACTCTTGGCGGGTGTGAACTTCATGCTTCACGCCTGCGGATGGTTGGAAGGCGGTCTGGTTTCGTCCTACGAGAAATTTGTCATGGATGCGGACCAATTGGGAACCCTGCACAAGCTTGCGGCAGGCGTTAGCACCGATGAGAATGCTTTGGCCTTCGGGGCCATTCGGGAGGTTGGTCCAGGCGGCCACTATTTGGGCTGTGCGCACACGCAGGCCAACTTCAAAGATGCCTTTTGGCGGACGGATCTCTTGGACTATCGTCCGTTTGAAACGTGGGACGAAAGCGGCGCCCCTGACAGTCAAACATTGGCTTCCGCCCGGGTCGCAAAGATGCTTTCGGACTACCAGCAACCGGCATTGGACCCAAGCCGTCACGAAGCTCTATTGGCCTATGTCGACGCAAAAAAACAATCGATGCCCGATGCATTCCTTTAATTCGGGGGCACCCAATTCACGTCTATTTTCGAGATTTTTGCCGAACGGAACCATCGGGATTGCTCCATCTTATTCTAGGATGGCAGTGAATTCTATACAAATTGTTAATTTTGTAAATACTTCTCCACAGACTTATCCACAAGCTTTCTGAGCTTGGCAAACCTGCATGGCCTTTGACGCAAGGTCAGTTTCTGCAATCAACGCGATCAACGTTTCCAGATGGCGAACTGCCGAATAGCTTGCGTCACCTCCTCGCCGAAGCATGTCCAGGTCTGATTCTCTTTCGATCAGTTCGGGTATCGCTCGCGCAGGATCTGGCAGTTCCTGTTGCTTCAAGATGCGCTTAAGGTGCTGATTTCTATTGTAATCTGCAAGTCCGTAACGTGCCGCGCAAATAAGAAGACTTGGGCGCTGCATAGTGTTTAATTGAGCCAGATAATTTGTCATGATGATCTCCACTTCGGTGGATCCAACATGCCCGCCATTTCCGCCTGTTGCGCCGTCAAGGGTTTAGCGCACGGTTTAGAAAGATATTTTTCCAGTTTTTACACAATTCTATCCACAGCTCAGGAATTTAACTAACGGCTAACCAAAAACGAAGATGCAGTTAGGCGCTGGATAAGTTGAGCATTTCTTTACGGGGACTGACGCTGGAGGGATTGATGGAAACGGTTCGACAAAATGTGCAATCTGCCGAGGCTGTTCCCGCCTGGGTTCCAGTGGAGGCTTTGCACTATCTTCGTCACACCGAGCAGGGCCAGTCGATACGTGCCGTGGCCCGCGACGAGGGCTGTCATGCCTCAACCATCTTGCGCCAGATCCGCCGCTTTGAACAACGCCGCGACGATCCGTTGATCGATGAGGCGCTCTCTTTGCTGGGCGCCTACCACTTTCAATGCGAAAAGAATGCGGCATCTGGTTTGAGGGGATCAAAGATGCGGGCAGTCAAAGACGCTTCGGTGGGGCAAGTCTGCGATGAAGCCACTGTGAAGCGGGAAGGGTTACGCGTCTTGCGGCGCCTGTCAGAAACGGGCGCTATGCTGGTTGTTGCTCCGGATCTGCGCAAGGCCGCGGTGCTGCGGGAAATGCCAGACGGTCGGTCGACGCGGACAGCTGTGGTATCGCGCGAAGTGGCACAAGCTTTTGCTTTGAAGGACTGGATCACCTGCAAGCATAGCGGGAAGATTGCAACATATACGATCACCTCGGCCGGACGGGCCGCTTTTAAACGCTTCATGGCTGAAGGGCAGCATACTGCAGGTTTTGCAGAGGATCAGTCTGCATTTGCGGCGCAGCATCAAGAGATTACTGAAACGGTTCTTAAGGTTGAAGGGCAGGAGGCCGGTCGGCGCGTTCGCTACAATATGACCGAAAGTCCAGTTGTCGCGCTTGCCCGTCGACGGGACAAAGATGGTAACCCTTTCCTGGACGGGGATTTGGTTGCTGCCGCAGAGCGGCTGCGCGAGGATTTCGAGGTTGCACAGATGGCACCTCGGGTGACCCAAAATTGGGAAGGTTTCTTAACCGCCGGAACGAGAAGCGGCTTCGGGAGCGGCGGAGGACAGGGGCCGCAGGCGGCTCGAGATCGTGTGGCCCTTGCCTTGAAAGACCTTGGGCCGGGGTTGGGGGATATGGTTCTTCGGTGTTGTTGTTTTCTGGAAGGGTTAGAGGCAACGGAAAAGCGAATGGGGTGGTCGGCAAGATCAGGCAAGGTGGTTTTGCGGATCGCTTTGCAGCGTCTGAAGCGCCATTATGAAGAAACATATGGGGTCAGCAATGGCATGATCGGGTAGAGTTCTTGCACTCAGTTCGCGCCATCCGCGATGGATGCCGCGGTTCCAAGTACTCGGGCACCGGATACGTCAAGATCGGCTTGTTGCACTAAGGGCCAATCTTGTTTCCTCACCGCCTCGCTTCAGGTGCTTTGCATGTCAGATCAAGTCGGTGTTCTACATTGTTAACGTGTCGGTGGAGTCGAAGCCAAATGCTCAAGAGGCGAAGCGTTTTTTCGAGCATTTACTCGGCTGCAATATT
>JBCBGY010000137.1:0-8523 GCA_038526275.1 Pseudomonadota bacterium
CCGCAACGGGTTGATGAATGGCGCAGGTCACCTGCCACTTGCCCTGGCGCAAGACCGGCTGCAGCTTTCGGAGCAATGTCAGATCGGGCCTCATAACCCCGATATCGAATGTTTCCTTCAGTGTGCTGGTCAACCGCTCCCAGTCGCCGGACGGTTCGTGCATATCGGGTTCCGGCACTTCCACAAACAGGATGCGGGTTGCGGCATCCATCGTAATGTCCCGGATTACGGCATCTTTGCGGACCACCTGCTTGTGCACTTGGCTTTCCGGCGGCACGTCGATGACAACATCGGATTGTATTGTGGCCTGACAGCCCAGGCGCCGTCCTTTTGCCAGCCCGCGCTTCTCGTCGTAGCGGGCTTCGACCGCATTCCAAGCCGAAAGCGCGTCTTCGGCCACAGTCACGCCATGCTTTGGGAAGGCCCCGAAGGCAGGAGAGACCTGGCATTTGGAACAAATACCACGGCCACCGCACACGCTGTCGAGGTCGACCCCCAAAGACCGCGCGGCTGACAGAACCGGTGTGCCGACGGGAAAGCGGCCCCGCTTGCCAGACGGTGTAAAAATCACCAAGGGATTGTCTGCCATGCGCTTGTGCTCCCTGATCCTGCCCAGGATTGATGCCTTCGCCGTCATAGGCAACGCGGCCAGGCGGCGCAATCCGCGGTTCGCCTCGGCGCTTTCAGAAATGTGCATTGGATGTCAGAAATAGATTATTTTTGGGTCGACAAGAAAAAGTCGATATTCCGCCCAACCTCGATCCGTTTTTCAAAATTAAAACACCTCAAGACACGAGGTGAGGAAGTTATGACCATCCAATATGACACCGACATGTTCAGTATTATTTCGGGCGAAGTTCAGTCCAATTCTCGCGATGGCAACGGGACAACTCGGATCGCCTTATTTCGTGATCCAAAAGCGGTTGAGGCACTCTTGAGTGCCGATCAGGTTGTTAGGCAATATCTCATTACTTCAGGCGTTGGCCTGAGCGTTTATGAAAGTGGAGCCCCCGCTGGCCGCTACCCGGCTGGCGACCACGATGACCGCATGGAGATCGCCCAAAGGTTGGCCGATAATCTCGACAAATTCGACGTGGAAGAGGCCAATTGGGGTGGTTTCGACCTGGCGGAGTTCCTGACGGCGCTTGTTGAAGCGGAACCGATGGACGAAATCGAGATGATCGAACAACAACTCTTTAGTCTGAAGAGAGCCGAAAAATCCGAGGCAAAGAAGCGTCGGACCGTTGCAACAGCGCTTTCCATGGGGATGGGATTAGTCGCTGTATTAGCTGTGGGATTGGTTGCCGTAGGGTAATTCAATGCTGATCCTAGCTCAAAATCGATTTGAGTTAATTGGCTAACGCATCACGAAAGTGGCTGACCAAAGGTCAGTGGCACAAAATTGCCCGATAGCTGTCGCATTTATTGCGCGTGTTCGGGTTCAACAGAATAAAATTCGCAGGAGAAGAATTAAATGGGGATCAAATACGACGTCGATATGTTTTCCGTCGTTCCAGACAGCGTCCAGCTTATGCTGATGCCCTATCTTGATAAACTGCATACAACGGCGCAGATGTCGCGCAAGCGGGCCATGTTTCGGGATGAGCAGGCAATTGAGGCTTTGCTACGCGCCGACCAAGTTGTTCGCGACTTTTTGACAGCGTCAGGAGTGAGCCTTGACGTGCACGATAGCGGTGCGCCGTCAGGCTACTATCCATCGAACGAAGAAGAAGATCGTCTGACGATCGCAGAGCAACTGGCCTACAATCTTGACCAGTTTGATCTGAAAGGAGCCAATTGGGGTGGCTTCGACCTTTATGCCTTTGCCGATGCGCTCCTTTACGCCGAACCCATGGATGATGCGGACCTGTTTGCATACCGGTTTGGCGTTGCAACGTCTCAGTCGCGGGGCAACTCACAGAATCGCCCCCGGTTCGTTGCGAGGTTCGATGACCTACCCGCGGCGGCGGCGGCGTCCGGATCGGCCTGATCCGGCTTCTGCCACGGCCGTGCTGGCCTCTGGAAAGGGTGTACCTTCGGCAACGGCGTCCAGCACACGGCTGAACCTGATCCATTCCCCTCCGTTCGGATCATGGTTCATCAGGAAGTTAGCCGCACGGATAGCTTCCATTTCGGCCGCCCGAACCGGGTTCATGATCGCGCTGGTCATCCCGGCCCCTATCGCCATAGGCAAAAAGGCCGCATTTATGCCGTGGCGATGGGGGAGGCCGAAACTGATATTGGACGCACCACAGGTGGTGTTCACGCCCAACTCATCCCGAAGCCGACGAACCAGCGTAAAAACCTGCTCGCCGGCAGAGGCCATGGCGCCGACCGGCATGACCAACGGGTCAACCACGATGTCATGGGCCGGAATGCCATAATCGGCAGCCCGTTCCACGATCTTCTTCGCTACGGCATATCGCACCTCTGGATCTTCTGAGATACCAGTATCGTCGTTCGATATCGCCACAACAGGTACGTTGAATTTCTTGACCAGCGGCAAGATGGTTTCCAGCCGGTCTTCTTCGCCTGTGACAGAGTTGAGCAGCGGCCGACCTTCTGCCGCTTCCAGGCCTTTTTCCAAGGCGCCCGGTACCGAACTGTCGATACAAAGGGGTACATCGACAAGCGCCTGAACCCGGGTCACAAGTTCTGGCATGACCAGCGGCTCTACAAAGTTGTTGTCTGCGAAGCGCGGATCTTCGGCCATCTTGTTGGTGAAGACTGCGCCTGAATTGATGTCCAGCACGGTGGCACCGCAGGCGACCTGTTCGATGGCGTCTTTTTCAACCGTGGAAAAATCCTCTTGCTCAAGTTGCGCAGCGAGTTTTTTGCGGCCCGTCGGATTGATACGCTCGCCAATCACGCAAAAGGGCTCGTCGAAACCGATCACGACGGTCTTGGTTTTGCTTTCAAGGACGGTGCGGGTCATGGGCCTGCCTTTGGTTATGCGATGCCAGCCAGGCGACTGAAGCAGCAACCTGGGGCGGAGTTTCGTTGTAAGTGACGCCAGAAGGCGCGGCTGCCTTATCGGGCAGCAGAGGCCGGATGACCAGTGCTGGCCGCGCTGCCATGCTCCTTCAGCCATTTTGCGGAGGCATTGATCCCGCCCAGCGGGAAGACATGGACCTGCTGAATGTTGAAATCCGGGTTCTGGGCTTTGTGGGCCGCTAGGTCGGAAAGCACTTCTGTCGGCTCGAAGGGCAGCAACAGTTTGGTCACGTCCTTGGCCCGCCGTTGCAGCACCCGCAGGGACGGGCCCACGCCGCAGGCAATGGCGAACTTGATCATGGTCTGCAGCTTTGCCGGACCGGCCACCCCGATATGGATCGGCAAATCGATCCCGGCGGCTTTCAGGTCGTCGGCCCAAGCGATGACAGGCTCGGCCTCGAAGCAGAACTGCGTCGCGATGGCCATCTCAGCATCAGAGCTTTCCGAAAACCGCTGTTTCCAGCGCAGCGCTTCGGTCACCCGTTCCATGCCGCCATCCGGGTCGATGTCCCGGTTGCCCTCCGGATGTCCGGCCACGTGCAGACGCTTGAAGCCCGCATCGCCAAAGAGGCCCGTTTCCAAAAGCTGCATGGAGTCGCTGAACGCGCCATGGGGCGTGTTCACACCTCCCGCCAGCAACAACGCCTGATCGACGCCGGCTTCCCCTTGATAGCGGGCGATCCAATCGGCCAGCATCGCCTTGTCGGCGATAATCCGGGCCGGGAAATGGGGCATCACCTGGAAGCCATCCTCCGCAAGGCGCTTAGCGGTCGCGACCATGTCGTCGATCGGCGTGCCATCGATATGGGCAATGTAAACACGGGTGCCCTTGGGCAGGATTGCCTTGAAATCGTCGATCTTGGCGGCCGTTCGCGGCATGACTTCGATCGAAAATCCGGCGATGAAGGTGGAAAGCTCGGACCCGTTACCGTTCCGGGCATCGCGGGACCTAAACTGTAGTAATGCCATGGCGCGTTCTTTCCATCGTTTCAGGGCTTTAGGCCCAACCATCATTTTCGATCAGTGATTTGATCCGGTTCGTGTCATATTCCTCGGCCAGTCGGGCCACTTCAGCATCGGCGACAGCTTCCTGTTCGCCTTCAACGGGGTAGGGGTCGGCCTTCCGCCATTCCGATAAGTAGGCATCGCTGTCGGTCGCGCCTACCTTCATCGCGCATCTGTCAATGGCCTGCTCGAACCGCTCCGGCATCAGACGCTTGGATCCACGCCGCCCTTTCCCCACCACGATCTGGGCAGGAATATCGCGCCAGTAAATGATTGTGACGTTCGGCACGGATCTTCCCCTCATTCGGCACGACGCCCCGGGCAGCGTCGCTCTTTGCCCTTACACCGGTTTCACGGAGGCCTCGCATGTTCGTTTTCGACCTCGCTAGGGATCGAAACGACCCCCACGGTCCGATTTTAGATCACGCCACGGCAGCGTCGAGACCAATTGACAATGTTGCATCAATGTCGGGTTCGGGCTACGCTGATTCAACTTCAAATGGAGGGCGATATGCCGCCCAAGCGTCCCGTCGGTGCGGGCGCTGTCCCAATCGCGGTCGCAAGTCCCGCACCCGCCAATACCGACCCGGTCGCGCCCTATGCGGCGTTGGATCTGGGCACAAATAGCTGCCGGATGCTGGTAGCACAGCCAAAGGGCAACGGGTTCCACGTTGTCGACAGCTTTTCGAAGTCTGTCCAACTCGGTGCGGGTCTGGAAAGCTCAGGACGTTTGAGCCGTCGATCCATGGCGCGAACCGTTCAGGCCCTGCGGATCTGCAACAAGAAGTTCCAGCAACATCAAGTGCGCAGCATGCGATTGGTGGCGACAGAAGCGTGCCGCCGCGCCTGCAATGCCCGCGACTTCATCCGCTATATCAAGCGGGAAACCGGCTTGCGCCTGGAAATCATAGAGCCAGAGGAAGAAGCCCGGTTGGCGGTGGTCAGTTGCGCGCCGTTGGTTTCAACGAAGACAGACCAACTCTTGGTGGTTGATATTGGCGGCGGATCGACCGAACTGGTCTGGATCGATCTGACCCGCGTGTCCGCGATTGAGCGGCCCCGCGCCATTATGCGGCTGCGCCAAGGGTTCAACGCGGCAGATAACCCATTTCCGGCGGCGCGCGTGGTCGACTGGATCTCTGTGCCATTGGGTGTCGCGACGCTCAAGGATCTGTTTTCGGATGTCAGCAGCGACAGCGCGCGTTTTGCGTTGATGAGTTGCCATTTCGAAGAACATCTGGCGGACTTCAAGCCGTACCAATCCACCCAAGATCGGGACGGTTTCCAGATTATCGGTACATCGGGAACTGTCACAACCGTGGCGGCGAGCCATTTGGGGCTCAGGCGGTATGATCGGGCCAAGGTCGATGGGTTGCGCATGACGTCGGATCAGGTGGAAAGCGTCATCCAGGAATATCTCGCCATGGGCGAAGAAGGCCGTCAGGCCGATCCTCGGATCGGGCGGGACCGCCAGACGCTGATCATGTCGGGTGCTGCGATCCTGCAGGCCTTGATCCGGGTCTGGCCCACGGACCGGTTGAGCGTGGCTGACCGGGGTTTGCGGGAAGGTCTGCTTTACGCCCAAATGTCCGCGGATGGTGTGCTTGAGGATTCCCCGTTTTAGGTGGGCCGCATCTTGGCGCAGTGAGACAAGGGCGTGATCACCGACATCCCTGAAATCTATGTATTGCGCCACGGCGAGACGACCTGGAACCGTGAGGGGCGGATGCAGGGCGACTTGGACAGCCCGCTCACGCCGAAAGGGCAGGAGCAGGCCAAAACGGTTGCTGGACTGCTTGCGGCGCGGGGCGTCACGGCGCAAACGCATGTGCTGCTCAGTTCGCCACAGGGGCGGGCGATGGCCACGGCCCAAGCTGTTGCCAACGCAATGGGTGCACATATTCAAACGCACGCAGATCTACGCGAAATCTCGGTTGGCGAATGGACTGGCTTGACCCGCGAAGAAATCACCACGCGATGGCCTGCCGAACAAAAGGAAGAGCATTTCCTGGACTTTTATGCCCGTGCCCCAAATGGCGAGACGTTCGACGCACTTTGGCAGCGTGTTTGTGGTTTGCTTGCCAGCCTGACGGGTCCAACGGTCCTTGTGACCCATGGAATTACGTCGCGATTTCTACGTACCGCTGCGACGGGGCGATCCTTGGCAGACGTCAGGGAGCTTCCGGGCGGGCAGGGTGTGGTTTTTCGCGTCGCAGATCGATACCATGAAATCTACGCATCCGAGGGGTTGCACGATCAGAAAGGTCACGCTAAACCCCCGCCTCACGGGTGATTAGCTCAGTTGGTAGAGCGCTTCGTTTACACCGAAGATGTCGGGAGTTCGAGTCTCTCATCACCCACCATTCTCCCCGCTTATGTACCCTGCCCAGCGGCTCTAACGCCGGACAGAGGTTTTTCATTTGAACGACCCGCACGTGCCATCAGAAAACCAGCGGCCTGATTGGGGGATGGGCCGCCGCTTCGGGCTCGGGGGGCAACCCGACATCCCGTCTTAAGTGATCCGAGGTTGGCACGCTTTCCGTCGTTTCGGGCTGTTCTCTGGTCGTGTGAACAGCCAGCCCGACGCCATCCAGCCAAGTGGCAAAATGATCGCGTATGGATGTGAATGAATATGTCATGAGAGCTTTCCCAAAAAAGGTTGAAGGAAAGCCGCTACGCGAAGCAGACCGAGAAAGAGGTTCTGATTGCCAATAAAAAAGGCCGCTTCACGGAGCGGCCCTCGGATAAATAGTCCTACGCCGCGCCTAGCTGATGAGCCAGCACATTTGTGGGAGTATTGATCGGTTCATGTTGAGACCTCCTCCTTGCGACGAGTGGGGTATCCCTAGCGTAAGCCGGTGGGAAAGGCAATCGTCCCAGCGAAAAATTTGGCCCTAAATCGCCATTGCTTTGGGTGTCGTGGTGCAGCCCGCCGAACCACGTTCGCAGTAATGCGAACACCTGCCTCAGGCATAAGCCCTAAAACGGGATTTCGTCGTCCAGATCGGAATTTGCCGGGGCACCGCCGCCGCCGTAAGAGGGGCCGCTATCGTATCCGCCCGAGCGGTCATCGATTGCACCACCGCCGCCACCGAATCCGCCACCACCCGAGGGACCATCCCGGCCATCCAGCAGGGTCAGTTCAGACCGGTAGGGGCGCAAGACCACTTCGGTTGAATAGCGGTCTTGGCCGGACTGATCCTGCCACTTCCGTGTTTCAAGCTGGCCTTCGATGTAAACCTTGGAGCCCTTGCGCAAATACTGCTCCGCCACTCGTGCCAAAGGTTCGGAGAAGATCGCCACAGAATGCCATTCAGTGCGTTCGCGCCGCTCTCCGGTGTTCCGATCCTTCCAGTTCTCGGATGTGGCGATGCGCAAGTTGCAGACCTTGCCACCGTTCTGGAACGTGCGGACCTCTGGATCACGCCCCAGGTTGCCCACCAAAATGACCTTGTTCACCGAGCCTGCCATGGGCCTTTACTCCTGTATCACCGCGCCGATTCTTGGCATTTCAGCAACGCTACACCAACGACGGGGCGGTTAACATTAGGTATCAATCCCCGCATGATCGGAAGGTCTGGCCTTTTGACAAGGATTTTGTATTGTCCCGTCAATCGATTAAGCTAGGGCTGGGACGGGTAATATGATCAGGACAGTGGGTTTGCTGGTCGTGGCTGCGTTGGCCGTGCCGGGGGCAGGGGCGGCGGAGACGTATTCTTCCAAGTCGCGCAGCAAGCTTTTTGCCAGTCAGACTCGGCTGTTGGATACACGGGCGTCGCAGCAATATGCCCATTCCGTCCGGTTGCAACCGCCCAGCGTGATCACGCCTTCGCGCTTTTCCTCGCCCCAATATAACGGGCGCTACAACGGACCCTATTTGGCCATGGCGCGGGATGCGGCGCGCAAAGCCAACGTGCCAGAGGATCTGTTCCTGCGCCTGGTCCAGCAGGAAAGCAATTGGAAACCCAAGGCGCGCTCCCACAAGGGTGCCATTGGTCTGGCGCAGCTTATGCCGGCAACGGCGGCCACTTTGAAAGTCAATCCGAACGATCCGCGTCAGAACCTCGAAGGTGGCGCGCGTTACCTTCGGATGATGTATGATCGGTACAAGAGCTGGCGGCTGGCGCTTGCTGCGTATAATGCCGGGCCGGGTGCGGTCGACAAACATGGGGGCGTGCCACCCTACCGCGAAACAAAGCGGTATGTGCGCAAGATTCTCGGCAGCTGAACCCGTTGCCTGTGCGCTTGCGTCGATGTTAGGCTTTGGCCGAACTGACCGAACTCAATTTCCATGATCATTGTCTCTGATACCCAATTTGACGGGCAAACAGCACACCGCCACGACGCGTTGATCGAGCGTGTCAGCGAGTGGTTGTTAAACGAAGACAGTGCCTGGCCGCTATTGGATCCATCCCGCAGAACGGAAATGCTTGGTCAGATCATCGCTGAAGCGGAATTGGCGGGCATGGTCAGCGAACGCGATTTTGCCGTGTTCTGCCGCGCCACGATCCTGCTGCGGATGGC
>JBCBGY010000137.1:8623-11920 GCA_038526275.1 Pseudomonadota bacterium
TCGCCCTGTCATACCAGTCAGGTCTCGATCGGGTCCCGTGCGACAGGACAGGTTGTGACCTGGACCCATGCCGACAGGACGCGGATTGTCGACCAGTGGCTTGGCAAAAGACTGGGCGGGGACGACATGCTCCTGCAGCTCTGCGCGGCTGACCGCACCACGCTGGATGTCCAGGTGGACCATCGGGTCGAGCCCGAATGTGCGATTGCAGCCCATCCCGCCGTCGAATGGCAGGACGGTGTAGGAGACCCGGAACTCTGGGCACCGTCGCAGCCTTTTTCTGCGACCGTTCGGCCCAAGGCGCGGTATGGCAGCACCGACAGCTTCTTCGATGCCTACTGGCCATTCTCAGAGCCCAGTTGGGCGGTCTACCAAGCGACCATGCTAAGCTGCGGTCTGCCCCCCGCCCCGGGTGACACCGCACCAGCGCGGATCAATGCAAGGATCGAGGTTTGCAGGGAAACCAGCCTGCAAATGTCTGTCACCTTGCCTGCGGTCAATGGGCGAAAGGCCCATGGCAGCCTAAACTTCGATGTGTCAGCCGAAGTTACGACGGAGCAGCCCGCGACGCCGCGCCTCAACCACCGCAGCAGCGAGGTCTGGCAGTGGGCGTCCGCTCGGATCCATGGCCAGGGTTTGATCGTCACAGCCGCCCTGCGCCCCGGAGAAACGGTCGACTTCGGCGCGGAAAACTCGGTCATGTGCGGGGCTTTCCGGTTCCCCCGGCAAATCACATCCAGCGGCACCGATCACGGCGCGCCTTGGCTTGAATCCCAGCCAGTGTCACCTGATGCGGTCAAATTGACCCATAATGGCCAAACCGTGCCAGACGCCGAGGGCTTTCTGACGTCTGTTCAAACCCTTCCAAAGGCCGTGGCTCAGTTTCTCGACGATCTCAAAGAGGCGGTGCCACATGTGGGCTGGCAGGCCGACGCGTCTGTCTCCGCCTTTGCTGGCCCGTTCAACATCTCATGGCGACAGGGTAACAAGCCCACCGCCGATGATCCGTGGATCTGGCTGGCAGGCCAGGAACTGGAATTTGACATCGACAGCACTTTGCTGAGCGTCGAGGCCACGGCTGCATTTGGGATGGACTGGGTGGTGGCGCATCCGCTCTGGGGTCCACCGCTGATCGAGACGGTCTTCGTTGTGCGCATGGCTCTGGACGCCGGATCGCATCTGACCTTGCGGGAAAAAACCCATCGGGTTGATTCCTTTAACCCACCGGTTCGCGCTCGCGCCCATCCGTTCGTGGCCGCCGAAGCCAAGGCGACGGCCAATGGATTTGGGGTACAGTCCTGGTGTGGTCCGACAGCGGGCCTGACTGCGGAAACGAGCTTCTCAGGCGATCTTACATCAGCCCCACAGGCCACAGGGAAGATTACGGTCAATCCCATCGATATTGGCGTAGAGCTGCGCCCGCCCATGGGCGCTCCCGTCCGCGAACGCCTGTTTCGCTATCCTGAGAAGTCAGCGACCCTGTGGCAGGGTGATCTGCTCTCGCGGCGGAGGCGCTAGCCCGTTGGCCACCGACACGATCCGCTATGCGACGCTCTCCTCGCGCAATGTGCGCTGCCAATTGCGGGTCAATGATATCCCTGTGATCGAACATCCGGGCGATCTGATGGTCAACTCGGCAGAGCCCATTCGCCAATATGTCCGCGCCGGCGATAATGCTGTCAGCTTGATCTGCTGGCCACGGGAGGAGGATGGAGGTTTCGCCGAGGGCGCCTATGCCGCCGCCCGGGTCGCAGATTATCGGGAAGGCGAAACGCTGTCTCCGGAACGGGGCATTGAATATGCCCGCCTCACCGCCGCACTTTCGCCGGATGCGACCGCACCGGAGCAACTCACCACATCCTTCAGTTCGCCTGACGGCGGAAACTGGGCCTGGAACGCCGCGCCATTGCTCGACCTTGAAACAGCGCGCGGCCCCTTAAATGCAATGCTCACGCACGTTGCCAACCGCTTTGCCGCCCGGGATATGGACAGCCTGGTTGCCCTGTTCGAACCTGCCATCCGGGACAAAGCCACCGCTTACGCCCCGCTTTCGATAGATGGCTTGGTCAATATGACCCGCGCATGGCTATCAACCACCGACCCCGAAACCTGGGCCACGGTTCCTTTTGATCCTGCGCAGATTGAATATCGACCCGCCGCGCACGGCCGCCTCGTCCAACCGCTTGGCCCGGATGGACTTCCCGCGATCCGGTCTGAATGGATCCCACCGCCCCGTCCCGAAGATCGCCCGTTCTACGTGGCGCTGCCCGGTCTCATTGGCCTCCATCAAGGCCAACTTCGCTTCATGACTTAGACCACCGTTTTCTTGCATGGCGCCTTAGCAGACATGTGGATCAAAAGACGCTAAGCTCGCTTGAGCGACATCCGGGAACCGTGTGGAATGAAGCGCCACGATACAAAGATCCCAACTGCCTCCGCGCAGTTTGAGTTCGCAATTCTACCAGCTGACTTCGATACCGTTCGGCCTTTGGTTCAGCTTCTCTACCGCCGTGCCCGCGGGCAATTGGAGCGGTCAGATCAAATGAAGTTCAGTTGGAAACAAAAGTTCGTTCTTTGGCGTCACAAATTTCATCAGATCAAGTTCATCGGCGAAAAGGATATGCGTATCATTGAGCCGGTCGCACAATCGGATATCACCGTTTTGAGCATCTCTGGAAACAGCGCTTTTCTGCGCTGTTTGTCCGCCATGCTGCCATCCATCGAAGTCGTCGAAGTCGCGGAATTGAACGATGGTCCGAAACACCAAATGCATGGCCTCTACGTGCGCAAGGCGGGACGGATCGTGCGACGCGCGGAAGCGTCCATCGGTATTCATTCGGTAAACTGGGAATGGCAAGAAGACGGCCGACCGATGCTGTGGGAAGACACGAAAACTTACACGCACACGCATATCTCAAAAAGGCAAAGCCGTGCCACTCTCACAGCTCATATGAGGCAGTTGGGGTTCGATGCCGAGCGCTATCTCGAAGATGGAACCGCTTCAAGGCTGGCTCGGTTTCGTAACGAATAGAAACCCTAACTTTTGATCTTCCCAGCGGGAAACGCGCCAGGCTAGAGCGTCTAACACACCTAAAGCATCAAAGATCTGCTGTAATGCGCTGAAATCTTTGATTTCGGGCGGCTTGCGAAAGACTTGACCCCTGCAGGACGACCTTTGGCGCCGCCGCCGAACATCGAACCAGCCACTCTCAAGGGGCTGTCACCCGCGATCACCTCCAAAGGAGGTCCAAAACGACGAAAAAGGTGGGCCCCTCCACTTGCCCTCATTCTTATTGG